>CALFSW010000392.1 GCA_937916505.1 uncultured Verrucomicrobiales bacterium
TCCGGTTCTGGCTCCGGTTCTGGCTCCGGTTCTGGCTCCGGTTCTGGTTCTGGTTCTGGTTCTGGCTCCTCGCTGGCCACTTTGAGGACTTCGCGAAGCTCTTCCAAATCCTTTTCAAAGCTAGCCCTCGCCGCCGGGTCCTTCGCCGCTGCGGCCATTCCCGCCAAACGCATTTCAACTTCCTTCCAGTGAGGAAGATATTCAGCCAGACGGTCGTCTTTTCCGAGCCCAAGCCGCTTCCGGGCAGCTTCGGCAGTCAACGGTTGTGCGGCAGGGTCATCCACGGGCGGAAAAGTGCCTCATTTCATTCCAGTGGCCAACCCCAAAAGAGATCGTTTATCACTCCTTACCAAAGCCCGTATTTTCCGTAATACATCGCAAAGGCTGCCATCGAAGCATTCGCCACTCCATGCATCACGACACAAGCCAGCAGGCTCCGTGTCCAAACTGCCACCCCAAAGGTAATCGATCCGTAAACGAGAGCTCCGGCCCAATCCAGCGGCGCATGAGCCAGCATGAAGGCCAGCGTCACCACCACGAACGAAATCAATGCCGGTTTCCCAAAGGGAACCTTCCAATAGTTGCCATCCATATCAAGAAGAAACCGCATCAGGAATCCCCGCCAAAAAATTTCCTCAACCAACGACACAATAATGACGGCGCGAGCCAAGCGCAAAAGAAGCGACGCCCAATAAGCCGCCGGATTCTCAAAGACACCCGGATCAAAGCCCTCTTCTCTTGGTGCCAATCCCGTCAGCTTTTCAAAGAAGCCATCCGGCTTTCCGGTCATCCCAAAATAATCGTATAGAATCGTCGGTAACAACCAAAAGCCGATCCCCACAAAACCCGCCACAACTCCGATCCACACCTTGTTTGACCACTTGAGCTCATAGTGCTTCCAAAAAAACACCAGCACCGCAAGACAGACAACGGTCTGGACGGGGTAAAAAAGCTGCTCCGGCCAGTGACGATACCAAGGAGCCTTGTCATGCTCCCAAAGGATGGCCTCCCCCGCAAACTGGTAGATCAAATTAAAGATCATAAATGCCGCAAAAGGCACAACATGCGCCAAGGTGCGGTCTTCCCGCCAAACTTTAAGCTGATCTTTCATCGTCATTAAAGCGCTCCGACGTAACGCTCCATCGCGTTCATCGCTTTCTTCAAATCCTCCATCCCGGTCGCGTAACAACACCGCAGGAAACCTTCGCCGCACGGACCAAAAGCATCGCCCGGAACCGCCGCAACCTTTTCCGCTTCCAGCAACCCCATCGCAAATTCCTTACTACTCAGACCAAATTTTCTGATGTCCGGAAAGACATAGAACGCCCCTCCCGGCGAGTGACAATCCACGCCCATGGCATTCAACCGATCCACCAGAAAATCCCGTCGCTGGTGATACTCGGTCTTCATGGGTTCGTAGAGTTCACGCCCCCCCTTTAAGGCCTCCAACGCCGCCGCCTGACTGGTGATCGGAGCACAGAGAATCCCATATTGGTGAATCTTCATCATGGCCTCAATCAACGGTGCCGGAGCACACGCGTATCCAAGCCGGAAACCCGTCATCGCAAAGGCCTTGGAAAACCCATGGAGTAATATCGTCCGCTCGCGCATTCCGGGAAGCGAAGCAATGCTCACATGCTCCCCTTCGTCATAGCGCAGTTCACTGTAGATTTCGTCGCTCAGCACAATCAGATCGTGCTCGATACAGAGTTTGGCGATCCCCTCCAAATCTTCTTTCGAAGCGACTGCTCCGGTAGGATTGGTTGGAAAATTCAACATCACGATCTTGGTCTTGTCGGTGATCGCGGCAGCCAGGGCCTTTGGCTTCAGTGAAAACCCATCTTCCTTGGTTGTGGACACCGGCACTGCCACTCCGTGTGCCATCACGATGCTCGGCGAGTAGGAAACGTAGCATGGCTCGTGATAAATCACCTCATCCCCCGGGTTCAATAGTGCCCGCAAGGCCAGATCAAGCGCTTCCGAGACACCCACCGTGATCAGTATTTCGGTCTTCGCATCATAGGGCACATGGAAGAAATCCTCGACATACTCCGAGATCTTTTCACGCAGAGTCAGCAATCCCAAGTTTGAGGTATAGCTCGTCTGGCCTTTCTCGAGCGAATAAATGGCGGCCTCACGGATCGACCACGGAGTCGTGAAATCAGGTTCTCCAACGCCGAGTGAGATGATGTCATCCCGGCCGATCACCAGCTCAAAAAAGTCGCGAATCCCCGAACGGGGAATGGCCTGCAGGTGCCCGGCCAGTTTCGATTGAATGTCCATTTCGAATGAATGCGGTTAGGGAGTCACCGGGAGACGGGACACTCCGTCTTCCTCGCCAAAAAGGCAGCCATATTCCTTGTAAGATTTCAGGCGAAAGTGGGTCGCCGTGGAAATGACCCCTTCGATCGTGCTCAGTTTCTCAGACACAAAAGCCGCCACTGAAAAGAGATCCTTCCCCTCCACCATCACCAACAGGTCATAGCCTCCGCTGATCAAGTAACAGCTTGTCACCTGCTCGAATCGGGCAATCCGTCGGGCCTGCCGGTCAAATCCCCCACCTCGTTCCGGAGTCACCTTTACCTCAATGAAAGCGGTGACATCGTCCTCGCCATTTCTGGCAGGATCAACCATCGCCTGGTAACCACGGATCGTTCCATCTGCTTCCCACGCCGCAATCTGTGCCGCCACTGCTTCTTCAGTCGAAGAAACCTGGGCTGCCAAATCGGCATTGGTTTGTCGCGCGTTGCGCCGAAGGAGGTCTAGGAGTTGGTTCATGGAGTTTGTGAAAATATTAATCGCCAAAGCAAACACCCACGGCGCGGGCGGCCTTGACCACTTCCGTGTCGGATTCGACCAGGCGGAGCTCTGCGACAGCTTCTTTGATGGGCACGGAGCCAACGTGGTAACTGTGATAGCTCACCATCTTCCCAAAATCGCCCTCCCCGGCCAACTGCACGGCCATCACCCCAAAGCGCATTCCCAAAATCCGATCAAGGGGCGTCGGCGCTCCTCCCCGCTGGACGTGTCCCAGCGTAGTGCAGCGGGTTTCCTTGCCCGTGAGTTCACCGATTTTGCGGGACACCTGCTCACCAATTCCACCGAGACGAACCTCGCCCCCGCAGTTTTCATCGACCGTGGCCAAATCTCCGTCCGGATTCTTGGCACCCTCCGCAACCACGACCAGCGAACTGGTGTAACCCAGAGCTTCCCGTTTCTTCAAATGCTCCGCAATTTTCTCATATGTAAAAGGGATCTCGGGAAGGAGAATCACATTGGCAGCTCCAGCCATCCCACCCCAGAGGGCAATCCAACCGGCGTGACGCCCCATCACTTCAAGAACCATCACCCGTTTGTGGCTTTTCGCGGTGGTATAAAGTCGGTCAAGACCTTCAACCACCGTGCTCACGGCACTGTCAAAGCCGAAGGTCATGGAAGTTGCCTTCAGGTCATTGTCAATCGTCTTGGGCACCCCGATGATGGGCCATCCCTGTTCGTAGAGCTGATGCGCGGTTGTCAGAGAGCCATCCCCCCCCACGACCACGAGGGCTCCAATTTCAAGTTGCTCCAGAGTCTTCTTGGCTCGATCAACAATCTCCTGGGGCACTTTGGCCACATCGCCTTCACCAATCTTGGCCGCAAAATTTCCCTTGTTCGTCGTGCCAAGAATCGTTCCACCCTGCTTCAAAATCCCCTCGGTATCCTTCGGAGTCAAAAAGGTGAAGTCTCCCGGAGGAAGGAGACCTTCAAAGCCATCTCGAAAGCCGATCGTCTCCCACCCTCTCGCAGCCGCTGCGCCGACGACGCCGTGAATGACCGCATTAAGCCCCGGGCAATCGCCCCCGCAATTAAGAATTCCAATTCGCATGGTTGTGTTTGGTATAGGATGTATGGAGTGAGATTACTTTGGAGTAGGAACAGAAAGCAGCTCGCGTGCCTGACCGACGGGCGATCCCTGCTGACGCCAGCCGTCATAGGCAGCCCAGCCTTGATTGATCAAGGTTTGCGTCATTCCCCAGCGGTCGGAACTCCCCAAAGTGATGATGATCAACCGGCGACCGGTCAGCCGTGTCGCTCCATTCGCAAGCTTTTGAACGATCGGTTTCTTCTCCGAACTGGTGGCAGCACACGGTCCTGCCAGAATGGTATTTCCACTTTTGATCCCATTCACATCACCCTTCCCAATCAGGGAATGCGTATTTCCGACCTTAAACGCCCGCTTTTGATTTCCCCGGAAGGACGCGATCGTCCTCCGGGATTGCTTCACGTAGAATTGAAATCCGGTATTTCTCATCGCATAGATCCCCAACCGCGCCATATCACGGGCCGTCGACATCCCCCGCTGTCTCGCGGTGTCCATCCCGTGAGGATTGGCAAAATTGGTGCGCGTCATCCCGAGCCCACGTGCGAGATTATTCATTTCAGCCACGAAGGCAGCCACCGGTGTCGAGCCGCCGGAACGTGTCTGAATCGAACGCCCGGCATGATCGGCCAGAGTATGGGCCGAGACATTGTCCGATCCCAGAAGCATGGAATACATCGCCTCACGTAATGAGATCCGATCACCCGGAATCAGTCCCATCGGATTGGACCCACCCGTGGTTGCCGCCCCAGTTGGCACCACCGCCATTTCAGCCATACTTGTCTGACTCAGCTTGGACCAATCAAGAATGATCATTGCCGTCGCGATCTTGGTGAGGCTGGCCACGGGACGTTTCTGATCCGCGTCCAACTCCAAGAGGATCTTCCCGGTAAAGGCCTCCGCCGCGATGTAACTCTCTCCTCCCTGCGCAATCGGGGAAGAAATTCCCAGGCCAGCAGTCACGAGAAGGGTGCATTTTCTAAAAAATCGGGGGAAAAGGAACTTGGGGGTCATCGGATCGCGTTGAACTCTAATGATTTGGCTCTCCAAGACAACACCGAATCCCCGCAGACCCCGGGGACAGCTCCGAGAAAAGATTTTTCACCATTCCAATCATTTTCCCATTGCCAAGGAGGAGGAACTTCGGTGGAATGAAAGACGTAATGAGAAAGCTCCTACTGATCACATTCGCACTTGGCTTTGCAGTTCCTGTACAAGCTGACATCCAGGCTCCTCCGGGAAGCAAATACACCTCATCTCGCAAACTTGGCCGCGCCATTAGTAACATCCTCTATGGCGTTATCGAAATTCCCGAGCAAATGGTTCGCAAGACCGACTCCGAGGGTTACGTTTCCGGATTCTCCCACGGTATCGTCGATGGCACCCGACGCGCATTCAAGCGTGTTGGTTATGGCTTCTATGAGCTCGTCACCTTCCACTGCCCCACTTTCCACGGAACTTTCAAGCCACCCTACACACGTTGTGGTGCTGATGACCGTATCGAGATGAATCCTCGCGATGGGCTCTCCGAATTCCCACCCGAGCTTGGTGCTGAGTCCTACTTCAGCCACTCCCGAACACAAAGGTGGTAGTCATTTGTTAATTCTGGTTTTTCGAAAACCGCCTTCTTCGGAAGGCGGTTTTTTTATTTTATGGTGCGCCCGGCAAAGCGCAATCCCACGCGGTGCCTGGGCGGGAACTCATCCTGCGGCATTCCAAGCGGGTGGTCTTTCGTCCCACCGACAAGATCGGCAGTCAGGTGTTGGTGGCCAAGCATGAGTTGCGCCTGGAAAGTGAATTAAAAAAAACGGACCGCTATGAAGTGCTTTCCTCCGAACCATCCCGCCAATACCACCTCCAGACCCGCTTCAAATCCTCTAACATCAGGAAGTTGACCGGAACCAGGAAGAGAGTGATCAAAGTCGAAAAGAGAATTCCATAACCGAGCGAGATTGCCATTGGGATGAGGAATTGCGCCTGCAAACTGGTCTCAAACATCATCGGCATAAGTCCGGCGAAGGTAGTCACCGAGGTGAGCATGATCGCCCGGAAACGCGCTCCACCGGCCGAAATCACCGCATCGTGCAACCCCATTCCTTCGGCGCGTCTTCCATTGATATAGTCCACCATGACCAGGCTGTCATTGACCACCACTCCGGCCAGAGCCAGCAAACCAAAGAGGCTGATAATACTGAGCGGATGCCCCATGATCATGTGTCCCAAAATCGCTCCGGCGAGGCCGAAGGGAATGGCCGACATCACGATGAAGGGCTGGACGTAGGATTTCAAAGGAATCGCCAACAGGGTATAGATCAGAAAGGCCACGAAGGCTGCTCCGATGGAAAGACTGCGGAAGGCATCGGCCTGCTCCCGCGCTTCTCCCTCGAAGGAATGATGCATTCCAGGATACTTGGCAACGATCCCGGGAAGGTCTTTTTCCAGGGCTCTCGTCACCGCCCCCATGTTCACCTCATCTTTGTTCGCATCCGCCGTGATGTCGATGGTCCGATTGCGGTCAATGCGGCGGATCGAGGTAAAGCCCGGCCCGATCTCGGCATTTGCGACCGCCGAAAAAGGAACTTCGGCCCCATCCGGGGTGCGAATGCGCATGCGCTGGAGCTGGCTGATCGAGGAGCGATTTTCCTTCGGATAACGCACCATGACGCGGACATCTTCGCGACCGCGCTGGATTCGCTGGGCCTCGGCTCCGAAGAAGGCCTCACGCGTTTGCCGGGCAAGATCATTGGTGGTCAGGCCGAGCGCTTCGGCTTCGGGCTTGATGCTCAGCTTCACCTCTTCCTTGCCCGCATCATAGCTATCGCTGATGTCGGAAAGATGGGGAATTGTTGCCAGCAGCTCCTTGACCTCCTCCGCTGCCTTCGCCAGTTCATCGAAGTCAGGCCCGGTGAGCCGCACCTGCACCGGTGAGCCGCCGCCACTGCCCTTGGCCTCGCCGGAATAGCGAATCTCTTCGACGCCCGGCAGGTTCCCAACCTTCTCCCGCCATTGCCGTTCCAGTTCCTTCACCGTAACAATATCATTCCGCTCCTGCCCGGGCAAAAGCGACATCATGACCTTCCCGCGCGACTCGCCCTCGGTGTAGGAAATGATTCCGGAAATGACGCTATTGCCGCGCCCGGCATCGAAGTATTCTTCCTGCAAAGCCACCGCGCCCGCGCTGATTTGTTCCAGATACCCGATCGTCGTTTCGGCACCCGTTCCATCCGGCATCGTGAGAGAGACCTGCACCATGTCGCCCTCGACCGTCGGCATGAAGACGAAGCGGATCCGGTTGCTCGCGACCATCGCACCCAGGATGAAAAGCGTCGCCAAAAACAAGGCGCTTGTGAGATAACGATGACGAGCGGCCAGGGCCAGGGCGGGCTTGTAAACCTTAACCGCAAATTTCACCAGGCCGTCGGAAAAAATCCGGCGGAAGCGTTCGAAACGGTTCACTCTATCGGTAGGCCGGTCGAGTCTGCGGAGGTGCTTGAGATGGGCGGGAAGGATGAGCTTCGACTCGATCAGCGAGAAAATCAGGACTGGAATGACGACCAGGGGGATTGGCTCGAACATCTTCCCGGCAACACCCTCCACCATGAGCATGGGCGCGAAGGCGGCGATGGTGGTGAGAACCCCGAAGATTACCGGCACCGCCACTTCCCGTGCCCCGACAATCGCCGCCGTCTCGGTATCAGGCTGGATCGCAAAATTGTGATAAATATTTTCCCCGGTCACGATGGCATCATCCACAACAATCCCCAGCACGAGAATGAAGCCAAAGAGGCTGATCAAATTGATGGTCACGCCGAGGTAAGGCATGAGCCCAATCGCCCCCATCAAGGAGACGGGAATCCCCATCGCGATCCAAAAAGCAAGCGAGGGACGGAGAAAAAGGGTGAGCACGAAAAGCACGAGAACGAAGCCAAAGATGGCGCTGCTTTTCAGCGTATCCAAACGGTCCGCAACGATGACCGAAGTGTCTCCCCAATAGCAAATCTCCGCGCCCTCGGGGATGAGTCGATCACCATCGCCATCGAAGAAAGTCTTGATCGTTTCGGCAATCCGAACCGAGTCCTGCTCTCCAACTCGCGAGACCTGCACCATAACACAAGGCTTGCCATCGAAGCGAACCATCGACGGCGTTTCATCAAAGCCATCCGTGATTTTGGCGATTTCGCTCAGCTTGACTCGCGAGCCGTCGGGATTGGTCAGCACCACGATATCGTGAAAATCCTCGCCCACGTAAGCCTGTCCTTCGGTGCGAAGAAGGATGTTTCCGTGGCGGGCTTTAATCGCTCCGGCGGGCAGATCAATTGACGAGCGTGAGATCGCCTGGCTGATCTGGCTCATCGTCAAGCCATACCGCTCCAGGGTTTCCTCGGTGACCTCGATGGCAATTTCATAAGGTCTGACCCCCAAAAGTTGCGTTTGTGAAATACCGGGAAGATTGGTCACTTCATCGCGCACAATCTCGCCCAACCGGCGCAAGCCCCGCTCGGGCATCTCGGCCGCAATCACCACCATCAGGACCGGGATTCGAATCTGCGGGATGCTGATAATGGGCTTCTCGGTCTCCGCCGGGAAGGTGCTGATCGCATCAACACGCGCCTTCACCTCGTCTAACAAGATTCGCTTGTCATAGCCGGTATCGATTTGAATCGTAACAGATCCCGCCCCGGACGAGGCCACCGAATTGATATGCTTGATTCCTTCCAAATCATGGATCGCTTCTTCCACCCGCAAGATCACGCCTTCTTCCGACTCCACCGGCGTCGACCCTCGATACGGCACCGTGATGGAGATCAGATCAAGTTGCGCGTCCGGGAGAATATCGGTGGCGAGCGGCTTCAGCAAAGCCTTCACTCCCAGCGCCATGATCATAATCATGAGCAAGTTGGCCGCGACCCCATTTCGGGTGAACCATGCGATGGGTCCCTTCATTGCGATTCCTCCGGCGTGATTCGTTCTCTTGGCTCGACCAGGCTGCCATCAATCGCAAAGGGCAACGGGGTCAGGCAAACCCTCTCTCCTTCTTCCAATCCGCCCCTCACCACTAGGTTGGGGAGAGCATTGAAAATCACTTTTACTTCGCGAAGACGAATACGATTTTCATCATCGATAATTTTAACCTGATTCCCAAAACGTACCGCCTGCTCCGGGATGACAAAAACATCCTCAAGAGTTTTCCCTTCAATCTCCGCGCTCACAAACTGCCCCACTTTCAAAGGTGGACGCTCCCCGTCGTTAAGAGCGTAGGGATCATCGACTTGCGCCATCACGAAAAGCTTGCGCGAGCGTGGATCAAACTCCCCCTCGGCACGAACCAGGCGCCCCTCCCAGGGCGCATTGGGGATATTTGAATCCCGCAACAGGACCTTCGGCTCTTTTTCCCCCACGATCACCCCACGACGGTAGCGCTTCGGGAGATCGATGAATTCGAGATCGCCGGGATCAATCGGCAAGCGCACCTCGACATAATCGATCGCAAAGATCTCCGCGATCGGAGTTCCCGGACCAATCACCTGCCCAAGATCGACGCTCTTATCCCGGACATAACCAGGATAGGGAGCGGAAATTTTTGTGCGCCCAAGATCGCGCTTGGCCCGTTCCAACCGGGCCGCCGCCGCTTCCGACGCGGCACGTGCCTCGGCCAACTGAGGCTTTCGCATTGTGAGATCGCTGGGGTCGCCTCCTCTTCCGAGATCGCGCCAAGCTGCGACGGCTTGCTGTGAACGCGCCACTTCAAGGGCCAGCGCTGCCATTGACTGGGCCAAAGTCGCTTCGCTTTCTGTCACCGCCGCGCGGTAATCTGCTTCGTCGAGTTCAATCAAAATCTCCCCTGCTTCAAAAAATCCGCCATTCCGAAAACCGGGTGAAACACGAACAACCTCACCCGAAACCTGCGGGATTAAAGTGCTCTTGGTGTGCGGCAAAACTTCTCCACTGGAAACGAGGGTGACTTGATGACTTCCCTTGCGAGCGATCACAAACTCCGCCCGCCTCACCTCTTCCGGCGCTTCCACCGGCTCCACTTCAACACGATTCTTCATCATCCACGAAGTCACCCCACCGGCAGCGCCAAGAATCACGAGCGCCGGAACGAATGCCTTCAGGATTTTTTTGAATGTCATAAAGAGAATATTTTACTTACCGGGGAGTGATTGAAAGTCTCCACCGAGAGCGAGGTGAAGATCGATGCGATTTTGAAGACGGAGGTTTTTGAGCTGCAAGAGGCCACTATTGGCATTAAAAGAACGTCGCTGGGCTTCCAGCCAAGTCAAACCATCGATTAAGCCGCCCGCATATTGGTCCCAGGCCAATTCCTCGGCCTTTGTCGATTCCAAGGCCGCTTGTTTTTGAGCCTGGAGCTGCTTTTCCAGAAAAACCTCTGCGGCCAGGGCCGTCTCGACTTCGCCAAAGGCCTGGAGGGCATTTTGACGAAAGTTTGCGAGGACTTCGTCATATCGTCCTCGTGCCGCCTCGATTCCACCCTGAATCCGCCCGCCATCGTAGACTGTTTGGGCGACACTCGCGCCGATCGAACCCGCGAGATAGTCCGGGTTGAGGAGCTTCCGAAGCTCGCTGCTACTCATCCCACCGCCCACGGTCAGATTGAAGCTTGGGAGAATTTGCTTCTTCGCCTCTCCCACCCGCTCGGATGCCGCTGCCAGCCGAAACTCCGAAGCTCGTAAATCGGGGCGCCGTTCCAAAAGAGCCGATGGAAGACCGGTCGGCACCCCGACTCCCATATTGGGGAGACTTTGCGAGACTTTCAACTGGCGCGCCGGATAGCGTCCAATCAGGATTTCGAGGGCTCTTGTGGCACGATCCAGTTGCCGATTTTGTGCTGCCAAATTACTGCGGGCACTGGCAACATTCGTCCGCGTTAGCCGCAGATCAAGAGGCTCCGATGTCCCCAGATCGACGCCCCGCTCCACAAAATTCAGATTCTTCTCCAAACTCGTCAAGGTCTCGCGAGCCAGCCGCACCTGCTGTTCAAGTTCGGCGGCATTGAACCAGGAACGGGCGATGTTAGCCGCCAATGAGAGCTGGAAAGCATGGAAATCCGCTGCACTGGCGTTCGCATCCGCCACCGCGGCACGGGAGCGGTTTCGGAGTCGGCCCCAAAGATCGACCTCCCAATTCAAGCTCGCCCCGATGTCATGAGTTGTCGCGTAATTTGACACCGCTGAGGTCCCGCCGGAACGCTTGGGCACCTCAGCCACTCCGCGCCTCCGTGTCGCACCTCCCGTCGCAGAAATCTGAGGCAAGCCAACCGCCCGCGTGATTCCCGCATTCGCCCGCGCCGCCCGAAGCCGCCCCGCCGAAGCCGCTAGATCCTGATTCGATCCCATCGCCTCCGCAACCACGGCATTGAGCCCGGGCTCCGAAAAATCCCGTAACCACCCCGTTGCCGCCCGTCCCGGAATCCCCCGTCCAGCCGCAAAATTCCCCGGAGCGACCACCTCTCCCCCGGATTGCGGCCCCTCAAGATCAGCGCACCCCAACGCCCCCAACCCCAGGGCCAGAAGAAAGAAACGCGAAGCAGAAAAACTCAAAAGAAGTAAAAATGGTGAAATAACAGACGCTCGTAAGACTCTGAATTATCCAAGCACAAAATCAAAGCAACCATCCTCAAATCACGCAATTCTACGCACACGCTCAGGAAACTGAAGCCCTGGGCCCCGTTTCATCGATGACTTTCCATGCCCCCCCTGGGAGGGAGGCGAGATGACATGGAATTTCCTACCCTGCAGATTTCATCAGGCGTGAGATCACCGGCTTGAGCGTAAGGCCCTGAACAGCGATCGAGAAAATCACCACGACGTAAGTCGCCACGAGGATCGCTTGGCGGGCCCCTTCAGCAAGACTCCCGTCTTTTGGAAGCGCCAGCGCCAGTGCCACCGAAATCCCGCCCCGCAATCCGCCCCAGGTCAGAATACGAACGACCCCGGGTGAAAAGGTGCGGGCCCGCTTCAAAACGACAACTGGCAGACTCACCGCAATCATCCGTGATGCGAGAACGACACCAATGAGAATCACTCCCGCCATCAATGCTTTCCCGCTCCAGTCCAAGACAAAAATTTCCAATCCAATCAGGAGAAAAAGGAGTGCGTTTAACACCTCGTCGATCAACTCCCAAAAAAGATCCAAATGCTTCCGCGTGGTATCACTCATTGCCATGAGCCGCCCCTGATTCCCGATCATCAGCCCTGCCACAACCATCGCAAGCGGTCCGCTGAGATGCCAGGATGAAGCCAATTGATAGCCCCCTGTCACAAGTGCCAGAGTGATCAACACCTCCACCTGATAATTGTCGATTGTCTTGAGCATCCAATAGGCCAGGTATCCCACCACACCTCCGAGTAAAACTCCCCCACCCACTTCAATTACGAAAAGTTTCCCCACCGACAACACCGAGGCATCCTGCTGGCCTGCCGCGAGCCCAACCAAAACCAAATAAACCACCACTCCAACGCCATCGTTGAACAGCGACTCACCCGTGATCTTTGTCTCAAGTGACTTGGGGACTCCTGCTTTTTTCAAAATCCCCAACACCGCAACAGGGTCCGTTGGAGAAATCAACGAGCCGAATACGAGACACCACAAAAACGGAACATTGAGACCCGTCCACAAGAAGATAAAATACGAGGCCGTTCCTACGAGAAAGGTCGACACCACAAGCCCAACGCTAGCAAGAATGGCCACCACCCATTTTTGATCACGGAGGTCCCCCAGATTCACATGAAGAGCTCCTGCAAAAAGCAGAAAACTCAACATCACATCCATGACGGTGCGGTTGAAATCGATTTGCGATACGAACGAATCCGCACTTTCGCGCATTTGCTCCCCCCCGAACAAAAGGAGAAGAAGACTGATTCCTAATCCGATGAGAAGGATCCCGATACTTGTCGGCAACTTGAAAACACGATGATTAATGTAGCCAAAAACGGCGGCAAGCGTCAGGAGAATGGCAGCGGTATCGATGAGACTCATAGTTCAATAATGCGTTAATTATTAGAGCGATTCCCC
>CALFSW010000393.1 GCA_937916505.1 uncultured Verrucomicrobiales bacterium
CTCATCAAAACCGCAGCCCCCATCCAAGAATAGCCCAGCCAACCAAACGCCCTGGCATAGTCGCCGATGTTGGCAACGCCCTCGGGGAGGGTGAGATTGGTCAGCCACCTGCAATCATAGAATGCGTGGCTACCGATCGTTGTGACTCCTTCTGGAATTACGACCGTGCGCAGACCATCGCAGTTGAAAAACGTAGAGGGGCGGATCTCGGTGACACCTACGGGGATAGTGAAGTTGGACAAATTACGGCAGTCGCGGAACGAGTATTCTCCGATGCTTGTGATGCTCGAGGGAATGGTCAGGTTGGCCAGACCATTACAACCGTCGAACGCGTAAGAGCCAATTCCGGTGATGCCTGGCTGGAGGGTGACGCGGATCAGACCAGCGCACATCCGGAACGCCCTGTCGCCGATGGTGGTGACACTAGAGGGAGTGGTAAGGTTAATCAGTTCGGTGCAGGCCTCGAAGGCGAAATCACCAATTTTGGTGACGCCTTCCTGGAGCGTGACACTGCTCAGACTACTACAGTCTAAAAACGCGGAATCTCCGATAGCGCCTGATCCAATGGTGACGCTAGTCAGATCTGTGCAGTCGCTAAATGCAGCGGCTCCGATGGTCGTGACGCTGGAAGGGATGGCAAGACTGGCTAGGGAAACACAGTCTCGAAATGCAATATCACCGATGGTGATGACGCTGGAAGGGATAGTGAGGCTGGCCAGACTACGACAGTACTGGAACGAGCCGATTCCGATAGACTTTACGTTGGAGGGAATGATGAGTTCAGTCAATCCGTAGCAGGAGGCGAACGCTCCAGGGGCGATGTCGGTGATGCGAGTGGGAATGGCTAGACTGGTCAAGCCCAAGCAGCCGCGGAACGCGTACGAACCGATATTGGTGACGCCTTCCGGAATGGTGACGCTAGTCAGAAAGAAACACTTTTCGAACGCACCTTCGCCGATGCTGGTAACGGGATTACCGTCGATCTGATCGGGGATAATTACGGCGCCGATTTCGTTGGACGGATAGTCAGTAATTTCAACACTCGTGCCATTAAGGACACGGTAGGTGAACAAGCCGAACTGCTCGGCTGAGAGCTGAGAGATCCCAGACAGGGTAAAAACCAAGCCCATCCAAGGGCTGAGGAGGTTCGGGCGGAGCACGTGAGCGTAAAATCTTGTTACCACAGGTAAGATCATAAGGTATTTTAATAGTCAATATAATGCCCGGAACGTGCGATTCACACTACGCGGCTATTGCCCCTTAATCTTCGTTTTTTGCTTTCATTGGACTTTTTCCGACGGGCCCCAACCGAACACCTATTCATCGGAGTCGATAATTCAGACAATCCCAGCAATCTGGAGGATTTTGCCTCCTCCACTCTCGCTGAACTCTACTTGAACGCCCGCCTACAATGAAATGCGGCAATCCGGCAGGGCCTTCTGGATTTCACGGCGACCCTTGTCGGTCATTTTAAGACAATTACTGATATCGAGGTAGCGCAACCCACGCAGGGTGCTCACGGACTCCAGCGCTTGGTCAGTCAGGTTCGGACATCCCCGGAGGGTCAGCTCCTTCAACTTCGTATTCCCTGCCAACTTCGCGATCCCGGCATTGGTCATTGTCCTGCAATTGTCCAGGTAAAGCGCCTCAATCGACGTGGCGTCTTTAAGGTAATCCAAGCCATCGTCTGTGAGATGATGACAATCTGCCAGGTTCAACTCCCGGAGCTTTGGCATCCCCGACAGAACCTCCAGTCCGGAACCGGTGAGGCCCTTGAGGTGCCAGAGATTCAGGACTTCGAGCGCACGCAAGTTTTTCAAGTGAAGGATTCCTTCGTCGGTGAAGAGATCGTTATCGGAAACATTCAATTCCCGCAAGGTGACATTCCGGCCGATGCTCTTGAGGCTCTCGTTCGTTAGCGCCCGAATACACCCGACGCTCAAAGTCTCCACCTTTGGCATACGACCCAAGGCAATGATCCCCTTGTCGGTCATGGGCAAACACTGGAACAAATTCAGATGCACGACGTTGTCCCGGCAGGGAAAATTCTCGAATGCGGCATCGCCCAGTTGCTTGGACTCCACCAGGTTGAGATTCTCCACCGACTCCGGGAAGACGAGCCCTTCTCCTTTATGCCACCAGCAGAAGCCCATATTAAGGTCCCTCAGGTTTTTTTGATTCTTAAAGACCGCCATGAACGCTTCGTCCAGAAGGCCGTGGCATCCATAGACATTCAGTTTCTCCAGTTTTTTCAAACCAGACAAGGCCTCCAATCCCATCTTTAATCCACCATGGCCGTTTAAATCCAAGGACCGCAACTCCGTAAAACCAGCCAGGCCCGCCAAGCCTTCATCAGTCAGCCCTCCCCGGCCACAGGACAAGTCCAGGACCTTCAGTGTTTTCGTGCAATTCAAGATTTCCAGCTGTTCCCCGGTCAAGGAGGAAGAGTTGCTGAGATCCAACTCTTCCAGCGGGAAGTCCTTGATGAGTTCCAGGACGGTGGAAGTCTCTACCGGTGAGGACAAACTCTGTATCCCGAGGACCTTCAGGCGCTTGAGATCTTTCAAGACCGCATAGCCCTCTGAAGTCAGGGTGTGAGAATCCACCCGCAACTCTTCCAACCACGTCGCTTTGGCCAGAGGCGTGATATCGCGGTCCGACAACCCTCCACCGCGAAGATCCAACTTCTTGAACGAGCGATTCTCGCTGAGCTTGGTCACTTCAGCCAAGGACAGGCGCTGGCCACGCTCGTGCACATACGAATCGGAATCTTGCGTAAAGCCCCGATCCAGGCCCAACAGCAGGAGAAAAAGAAGGAACACACGCATCGTTCGTTAGGCCAGTAATTCGCTCAAGGGGCCACTCTGCATCTCGAGTTTGCCAAGGGCCATGTCAGGCTGTCCGAAATGATCCCGAGGCACACCCGCCACGTGCGTGATCGTGGTCAGCCAGTTTCCAATCGTCGCCTTGTGATTGGCAGAACCGTAACGTGGATAGGCGAGGTAGCGCCCCTGCGTGTTGAGCGCGCCGCCACTGTTGCCCAGCACAAACATGGGCCACTCGGTCGCCGAAGCGTGGTGCTTGTCCGAGTTGTCACTGACATAAACGATCAGGGTATTATCGAGCATCGTCCCGTCCCCTTCCGGGATCTTCTCCAGTTTCGCAGCCATGTCCGCGATCAACTTGACGTGATAGGTCCGGATCATGTTTCGGCATTCTTGTGCGCTCAGATCACCACTGCTCGAACCATGCCCAATTGAGTGGACCTTGGGAGTGATCCCCAAGCCTTGATAGGAGGAATCGAGACTATCACAGTGCAAGGTCACGACGTTGCTAATCCCACTGATCATCGCCGCGGCGGCCATGTCGAAGTGCGCTTCCAAATGGTCCGTAGTGACATTCGAGTCATACTTGTCGGTCACCTCGGGGGCATTCTTGCGCAGTACATCCTGCATCGAGATCAGTTTCGTCCGACGGTCCCGCAGAGCTTCAAATCCGCTCAGGTAGTGCCCGAGTTTCTCGCGTTCCGCTCCCGGTAATTTCTTCTGGAGCTTTTTGATATCGGCTCCCATGGCATCGAGCACATTGCCGGTCCGGGTATACTTTTTCTTGATGTCCCCACCCGCCGCAATACTTCCGTAAAGGTTCTGGTAAGCCATCGCGGGATCACATTGAAAGGGAAGCTGACGCCCCGGTCCTGCCGCCGAGATTGCCGGATAGGCCGTCCCCTGACTCCCGTTCCCCATCTTCAAGCCAATGTGATTGAACACCGAAGGAAACTTATCGGCGAGATAACCATCGATCGTCGCCGCCGTTGGCGGTGTCACCCCGGTGGATTTGTAGGCACCGAGCGCGCCATACCAGGAGTTGTGACCGCTCGAGCACATCCTGCCACTCAATCCCTGAATGATGGTGAGCTTATCGCGAAAGGCCTCCAAAGGCTTCAAGCTCTCGGGCAGGACTTTGCCGTCCAAACTGGAGTCGACCAAGCTGCCTCCCCCATGCGTGAGACCCTCCGGATTCAAATACCCGGCTTGCAGCCCACTCCCCTTCACCACAAAGACAAAACGCTTGGGAAGCTTCCCGACTTCAGCGGCATGCAAATGGCTCAGAAATGGCGACAAGGCCGTCGCTCCGGCTCCGAGGGTCACTCCCTTCAGTAAATTTCTTCGGCTGATCATAATTTTTCTCCCTTAATATTACTTTCGATACAAAAAAGAATCCGAGGTGAGCAAACTCACCAACAGCTCTTTAAAACTTCCGTTGGATTCCAGGTAAACCCGATCCATTTCGATGAGAGTTTTCGAGTCCCGGAGGACTTCATTCCGCCCCATCCAATAACGAAAGACGTGCCGAATAAAACTCTGACGGGCGAGATCTGAATTCGCGATCCGCCCGATCATCTCCCGTAAATTGTCCACCTTCCCATGCAATTCAGGATCGATGGCGTGGGAGATTTTACCAGTGGTATCCACGGGCTTGCCAATTTCAGTCTCTCTGAACCGGCCCACATGGTTGAAGGCCTCGAAGGGCATGCCCAGGGTGTTCATCTTTTTGTGGCAACGCCAACATTGCTCTTCTTCCACCACTTCGAAGCGCTCCCGAAGCGTCCGGTGTTCATCATCCGGCACCTTCGCATCCACCGTGATTGGAAGATCCATCACGTAACCTGCGAGAAGCTTTTCGCGAATCCACTTCCCCCTCCGCACCGGGTCATTGTCGAAGTTGCCACTGTGTGCCACCAGCCAACTTGGTTGGGTGAGGATGCCGAAACGCTGCCCGGCAGGCGGGGTCAGAGCCTTCTTCGCTCCCCGCTCACCGGTATACTCGCTCTCAAAGGGATCCATGTTGTAGGCCTGCAAACCATGGGATTGGGCATAATTTTCCTTTCCTCCGCCCTTCTTGTAGTTCTTTGGATCATTCGTGCCATTCCAATAGGCGACGTAGACCTTCTCCGTTGTCAGTAATTCCCGAAGGACGTCCTTGTCGTCCTTTAGAATATGCAAAACCAGCGTATCGGTATCGTAGCGCAGCTGGGAGGCAGAGCCCTTGTTGAATTGCTCGAAGCCCTCCACACCGACAAATTTGTCAGTGTCCTTGAAGACACCCGGAGCATGGTGATAGCCAAAATACTCCCGGAAAAATTGCAGAATCCGGGGATTCTCAACCGAACTCAAGGGCCGGTTGTGATTGGGCGACATGTTGCGGTAGCCATTATCCAACATTTTACGCACCGCCACTTCCACATCGGCCTTGCTCTTCAACTGACCCGCTTTCATCTGCCCGACCAACCATCCACTCGGTCGGTGGTTCGGATCCCCGCCGGTAAGAGTTTTCTTGATCACTTCCTCACTGTCCTTGGTGTAGACGCCAATTGTCTCAATTTCATCCACCCCAAAGGCGGGCGTATTCATGAAGGCGTGGTGGATCGCATACACCAGTTCTTGTGACGACAACATCCGCCGACCGTGTCGATCAGGTTCCCCCATCCCGATCTCCATCCGATAGACAAACTCCGGCGCGAGGGTGATGTAAATCAAGGTTGCCTGAAGAGCCATCTTGTTTCCCAGCGGGACATTCTTCTGAAAGACATCCTGCCAGTAATGTTCCCGCTCTTCGGAGTCCGGAGTCCTCCTGAGGAACAAGGCAAAGGCCACATCCAGGGCCGCATTAAAATCCGATTGGCTCACCTCTCCGTCCGAATCGGTGATTTTCTTGAAGACAACCGGCACCCGTCCACGTCGTTCGATCCGGCTCGTCTCAACCCCACCGACAAATCCGCCATGATTGTTTCCATGCCGACTGTCCTTGTTCTTCACTTCGGTCACGATCGTCACCGGCAAGCCCTCCGTGAGGATCTCGGCCATTCTTTCCGAGTTCGTCAGCAAAGCCTCCAGCGAAGCCTGGTCGGCCTGAATCATCGCGTAGTCGGTGAACCCGGAGGCATGGTGCACGAACTCATAGAAGGGATTGGCAAACCGGCTATCTCGAAAGTATCGGGTCGTGATTGTTTTCCCCTTATGCGGCCCCCTTTTCACGACATTCCGGGCATCGATCCGGGCCGCTGAGCCAATCTTCACACTGAGCCACGGAGAGCGCCCGTAGTGATCTCCCCAAAGCGAAGCGTAGATATCCGGACGCAGTCGCCAAAGACGCGCCGGAGTGTAAGCTTCCTCCTTCACGCTCCCATCAAAGAGCGTCTTGTGATCCAAATAATTGGCGTATTCCGGAAGGCGCAACTTCTCCTGTAAACCGAACCCCCGGTCATGAAGATCGAGCTGCCGGTCCAGGGCCTCCAAAAATTTCGTCTTATGGACTGCGGTCGGCTGTTCCTTGCTTTTGTGGGGGGGCATTTCCCGAAACTGAACCTGGGCAAACACGTTGTTCCAGATATCTCCGACCTCGGGGTTCGTCATGTCGATCGAGAGGGTCTCGAAATTCAGATCCCCCTTCTGCTTTTCCCCGCCATGGCACTTTGTGCAATACATTCCAAGAAACGGAGCAACCGCCTCTTGAAAGGTTTTCTTGTCCGCCTCACTCACGGCCCCGCCATCGTCAGCTCCGAACGAAACAGCGGCAGACCCAAGCAGCATCACGGCAACGATCAAAACCATCGATAGCGGCTGCCTCAGCGCTGGAGGGAAATGAACATCGGGTATTGTCATGTGTGCGGGTCATACGGGAATCGCCCAGGTCATCCTACAATTTTATTGGGGCGGACCACGAACCGGGCGTCGATGCCGGGTTTGATCGTGTCGCAGACTTTGGTAGTTTCTCTTTTTTTGTCATTCATAACGGTTGTCAGCTTGGTGGCTTCCACCCCCGCCTGACAACCCATGTCATCCGGCCGTAAACCGGGTCCGGCTCACCGGTTGCTGCAGCATCATTGCCAAAAGCAAATTCCTGTAGCAGGACCTTCTTAAATTTCCCAACTATGAAAGCGTCGGCTCCAATTCACGTAGAATCCACCCCGGCCCTGCGGGTAAATGACTCAAGGACATGAAAACACCAATGACCCGCCGAATTTGCCTCGCTCTCTGCCTCTCCTTACTCCCTCTTAAGGGGGCCGAACCAGAGCCCTGGACCTTCGTCAGCATCCCCGACTTCCTCAACTTCGACATCGAATACCCTCAGAAGGGATGGGAGGACGCGCTCGGCTTTATCCTCAAATCGATGAAGAAAGAGGACCCCGCTTTCGCGATGATCGCGGGCGATCTCGTCATGGGGCATTGGGGACCGACCAAGGAGGACGTCAACAAGTGGGCCGACCTATACTACCCGCAGTGGACCAAGCGCTTCGCCGACCACGACCTGAAGATTTACACCG
Organism: uncultured Verrucomicrobiales bacterium; assembly: GCA_937916505.1. GTDB lineage: Bacteria > Verrucomicrobiota > Verrucomicrobiia > Verrucomicrobiales > Akkermansiaceae > SW10. The sequence goes on from CALFSW010000393.1 coordinate 7,328, forward strand.
CACTCGGCGATCACGAAATCGGCGACAATCCTTGGCGCGGGAACACCGCCAGGCTCGTTCCTCATTATAAGGAAGCCTTCCGGCGTCATCTCAAGATGCCCCTCAACGGACCCGACCACATGAAGGGCACCGCTTTCTACTGGCTTCATAAAAACGCCCTCTTCGTCTCAGTCGACGTCTTCGAAAAAGGCCAAAGCAAGCAAGGAGAAATCGCCGCCGGCGTCACCGGCGCGCAGCTCAAGTGGTTTGAGGAAGTCCTCGGAAAACACCGCGCCCAAGTCGATCACATCATCGTGATGGGCCACACCCCCATCCTCCGTCCGGTGAGAACCTTCAGCTCCTCCGGGATGCTCACGGTGCAGGGGCCGGAATCCGCCTTCTGGAAAACGATGGTGAAGTACGACGTCGACCTCTACCTCTGCGGCGAAGTCCACGCGGTCACCTGCAAGCAACAGGATGGTATTCAACAAGTCTCCCACGGCGGTCTCCTCGGCCGCACCGACAAACCGAACTACATGCTCGTGACGGTGAATCAGGACCGCCTTGAAGTCACCCTCAAGGAGATCGATCTCATCAACGGAAAGGGTCGCCTCTGGCAGCAGAAAAAAAGCAAAGGCCCCTGGGACACCATCACCATTAGCGACGCTCGCAAGAAGCAGGGCTTCACCCCCATCGGGCACGTCACCATCGTCAAAAAAGATGGCAAAAAATCATTTGAATCCATCAGCGGATTCTTCGACGAGACCCACAATCCGAATTAAATTTCCCGACCCGGAAAAGCGAGCGAGGTTTACAAACTGCGCACTTCCATAGCCTCCCGGCATAGAACCGCGGCTAAGGAGAAGACCGGCAAAAAGCAATCCAAACTCACCTCTCTTGAGCAACGCATCTCCGACCTCAAGTTCACTCTGACCATCCAGCTGAACTGGCGCACCACCGGCCAACCAGAAATCCTGCAAAAAAAACTAGCCTCATCGTCCAAACCCTGAACTAAATCCCACCGCACCATGGAATTTCTACCCGCAGGCGAAATCATCGGAGAGGCCCATCAAATTCGAACCGTCACTCTCAAAAACTCGTCTCAGCTCCCCGACGGCGAATACACCTTCATCGACGGTTACTGCACCGACTGCGGCTGCGACTGCCGCAAAACGATCATCAGAATCATCCACAACGACCACCACGTCGCAACCGTCAATTATGGCTGGGAAAGCCCTAAATTCTATGTCAAATGGAGTCGAATTGACGACGAATTGAGCCGCGAAATGTCCGGTCTTAGCATCGACTTCATGAGCCCGGATCTCATTGATCGGGAGGCCGCCCTCAGCTTCATGGAAGAACTGCTGGACGAACAATGGATCAACCGGATCAAATCCACCTACCAGGCCGTCCGCACCGCCGTGAAAAAAGAGGCCGGGATCGATAACATTATCCGCCTCGAACCCAAAATCTCCCGCAATGCCCCCTGCCCCTGTGGCAGTGGAAAAAAATACAAACAATGTTGTCTCAACCGTTAAACAACAACGCCCCCAGCAATCCATTTTTCCATGGGACACCCTTTCAAAGATATTGAAAAAGCCCTCGCTGAGCTCATCGACTTCATGGGACGTGGGAAGCGTAAAGACCCCACTCTTTCCACACGCCAAAGTGAAACTTCCCCGTATGGGATCGTATTCAAACTCAGAAGCTGTGCCCCGGTTTTCCTAACCCATCCCGATGCTCTTGACCTGTTGATTAAAACAGCTCCAGCCATTGAAGCCTATCGCGGGAAGGGCACCCAAACCTTCAACGACGGCATCCTCGAAATTTTCAACGGCATCCTCAGTGAGTCTGAATACGGCAGTTCCTCTCATGTTGATTCTGAATCATCCAAGCCGGAGAAGATCAGACACCTCGCTTTCCGAAAAATCGCCAAGTTTGCCTTCCCCCGCGCCCAGGGAGACGGAAAAGCCCTCCGGTCCCGCCGCGCCGCCGAAATCCGAAAAAACTACTGGAACCTTCTGACCGACCTCTTCCAATACGTCCGGATTCCCGAAGCACTTCAGCTTGCTAAAAAGATCGCGCAAAACGACAAAAGCACACTTCCCGAACGCTCGGGTGCCATCGGCTACCTACTCACTCATCTCGCCATCCTCCACGACACAGACGGGGGGAAATCAGACCCTGAAATTGACGCTATCATTGCTGACTTGCGTGAGCACCCGCCAAGTCGCGAAATCCTTTTCGAAATTCTCAATGCCGGAGTCAATTCAGGCGAAATTGACGAAATGTCCGCCCTATTCGATCTCGAAGACTGGGATGAGCAAGACGAAGAATAATGGCAGCCTGCAACGCGATGTCTCATCCAGTGACTTCGTCAATATTTCAGACCTTTGGGACGATTCAAAAGAAGCCCATCCTTGCCCGACAAACGCATCCTCATGAAATCCCTTCTCATTCTCCTTTTCCTGACGCCCTTCCTCGAGGCACTCGAACTCGGAACGCCCTTCCGGGACAATGCCATTCTGCAACGCGGGATGAAGGTTCCGGTCCGGGGTTGGAGCCCTCCCAAGGTTCCCGTCACCTTTGCCGGACAGACGAAGCAAGCCGTCTCCGGCCCCGATGGCAAGTGGATGATTGAACTCGACCCGCTCAAAGCCAACGCCACCCCCGCCGAGTTAACCATCGCCGAAAAGTCCGGTGAAACGATCACCCTCAAGCAATAAAACAAGCCTGGAATGGTCGCGGTAGAACCGCCGGTTACCCGGCGGCCCCCGCACAGATCCGAGCGGGCGGTATGATCGCACTGGTCTCCTACCTTGGGTCTTAACGATCAAGCTGTGTTCGGGATACGGATGCATCACTTTGAGCGGCGGCATCAAGCGACGGGCGATTCGGTGGTAAAACCTTTCCCAATCACAGTTACTTTTGTGACTGCGCCTTCGCAGGCTTTTTCCCACGTCGGGGGAAATCCCGTGGCTGCCAGCTTTCGGGAATTTGTTAGAGCTTACCTTTTTACCTGCTTCATCTTAAATTCTTCCTCCAATCGGGCCGGCAAATTCCGCTCGACGACAGCCGTGTCCTGGTTCTCGACGATTCCTGACGTCGCGCGGAGAGTGCCAAGAACAGCAGCTGCCAAAACAATCCTTGGCTTGGCGGGAAGGAGGACTACGATCTCTGGTAATGAATTTTAGTCCTGAAACGCCCTGTGAATGTCGACGGCTGCCTTTTTCGCCTGATTCTCCGTCTCATCGTTCCCGTCCTCAATCACCTCAGCTCAATTCTTGCCCCTATTCCCCCCGCTCCGTTCCAAAGGCGGCTTCAAAGACCTCCCGCCAAAGGCAGGCACTCGCGTTTCAGGTCCCTGTGATAGCCACAAGGGCACGGGCAAACACGCGAAGCTCACAGCTAAATCAGGAGTACCATCATTGAGGTTGGATCGTGCCTAAACCGGTCGACACCTCGCCTCACAGACTGCCTTTTGTCCCAGATGAAATTCATTACGCAACTGATTCTAGCCGCCGTTCTGGCAGGCTGGACATCGCAGGCGCTAGCGGTCGAGGCGCTCAAGTTCGAGACTGACGTGCGGCCGATCCTCAAGGCTTCCTGTTTTCATTGCCACGGAGAGGATGGGGTGCAAAAGGGTGAGTTAGACGTGCGCCTGGTTCGGCTGATGATCGGGGGCGGCAAATCGGGTGCGGCATTGAAGCCGGGCGATGTGGAGGCCAGCCTGCTCTGGGAAAAGATCGCCTCCGACGAGATGCCGAAGGGCGAGAAGAAACTCTCTGCGGAAGACAAGCAGCTCATCCACAAGTGGATTGAACAGGGCGCGCAGACCGCGCGACCGGAGCCGGAGAATGTCGAGGAGGCACGATTCACTCTCGAGGAACTTGAACACTGGGCGTTCCAGCCGGTGGCGAATCCCGAGGTGCCAGACGGTGATGATCGCCAGGGATCAATCGATCGATTCATTGGCGCGGGCTTGCAGGCCAAAGGGCTCGGGTTTTCGCCAAGCGCTGACCGGCGTACTCTGATCCGACGTGTGACGTTCGATCTGACTGGCTTGCCGCCAACGCCAAAGGAAGTGGCAGCCTTTGTCAGCGACTCCGCTGACGGAGCCTACAAGCGCCTGGTCGATCGGCTACTCGCCTCACCGCAGTTTGGCGTCCGCTGGGCGCGGCATTGGCTCGACGCAGCTGGGTTTTCAGAATCGGACGGGCTCGGGCTTTCAGACCCGAAGCGTGACCACGCGTGGCGCTACCGCGACTATGTCATCGATGCCTTCAACCAAAACAAACCGATCGACCAATTCATCCACGAACAGCTCGCGGGCGACGAGATGATCGAAGGCGAACGTGACATTAACAATCCACGCCACCTTGAACTGCTAACCGCCACCGGATTCTTACGAATGGCTCCCGACCCGACCCAGAAGAGCAACACGCTCACCGATCGCAACACCGCGGTGGCCTCGGCGATCCAAGTTGTGAGTTCGAGTCTCTTGGGCGTGACCGTCGCTTGTGCGCAGTGTCATGATCACAAATACGACCCGATCGGAATCGACGATTACTACCGCTTCCGGGCGATCTTTGACCCGGCGTTCCCGCTTAATAATTGGCAGCAGCCGGGCAATCGACTGGTGGATATGACCACCGTTGAAGTGAATACCGAGAGGGCGCGCATCGAGGCCGAGGCGAAAGCAGTCGAAGACGAAATTGAAGGACGCCGGCGTGCTCACTGCGCGGAGATCCAGAAGAAGAAGCTCGCCGATGTGCCGGAAGAGGTCCGCGAGGCGACACGCGAGGCGGTTTTGAAGAAGGCTGGCGAGCGCGACGAGAAACAGAAACAACTCCTCGATCTCTACCCAATGGTAAAGCCGGTCGATTTCATTATCGGTTTGTTAGTGGAGTATGATGGGGCGGCGTTCCGGAAGTTCGAGGAGGAGAAGAAAAAGGTGGCTCAGATCCGGGCCAGGAAGCCGCCGCTGCGCATGGTGATGGCGACGACCGAGCCCGCAGGTGAGGTCCCTGTGAGCAAGGTTTTCTTCCGTGGAAATCCCGAGAGCCCGCGCGAGGCGGTGGAACCTGCTGAGCTGATGGTGCTGCGCCGACACCGCCCGGAGTTGGCAATGCCGGTCAATGATCCTCAGCACAAGACCACGGGTCGCAGACTCGCCTACGCGCGTAACTTGACTGACGGGACGCACCCGCTGACTGCGCGCGTGTTCGTGAACCGTATCTGGATGCACCACTTCGGCCGCGGTCTGGTCGCGACTCCGGGCGACTTTGGCATCGCAGGTGATAAGCCATCGCACCCGGAATTGCTCGATTGGTTGGCGAACGATTTTGTCGAGCACGGCTGGGATCAGAAGCGCCTGCACCGCATGATTATGCTGTCTAAAACCTACCAGCAGCGATCGTTGCGCCGCCCGGAACTGGATCAAGTCGATCCCGAAAACACCTTGTTCGGACGAGCAAATTTACGGCGACTCGAGGCGGAGGCGATCCGCGATGCCTTACTCCACGTAAGCGGGCAACTCGACGCGACCCTCGGCGGTCCGGCCAGCCCGGTGAGTGCCGATAGCGAGGGGAAAGCCGTCATCGGCGG
>CALFSW010000394.1 GCA_937916505.1 uncultured Verrucomicrobiales bacterium
TGCCATTCATGCCTGGCAGAGAAATCGGAATATTTTACGATCTTCACAAAAGAGTCGCTTCAGGTTAACTAAGGCAGATCATGAACCGAAAGTTACTTCCGCTTGCTGCATTGAACATGCTCCTGTGTTTCTTTGGATTCCAGTCTGCTTCCGGGCGCACCTGGGCCGATGCAAAAACCGGTCGGATTTTGTCGTGGTGAATGACGGAGAGATATCAGCGAGGAATACCAATGGAAAGGTGATCAAATTTGATGTGAAGGTATTGTCAAAAGCGGATCAGGATTTTGTGGCAGCCCAAGCCAAGGCCGGGGGAGGTGCAAGTTGGCCGTCCTTTCGGGAGCATTCCGAACCGATCATTCGCCTGATCAGGGGCTGTTAAAAACATGGCCCGAGAGAGGTCCGAAGCTCCTCGGGTGTTTACACTCCTCTTCTCCTCTACCCCATCCTCATCGAAAACGAGGCCCTCCGGGTTGATCTTGAGGACGTTCGCCTCAATCCCGCCATTCTCACCCTCTTCAACCTTCCGGTCTCCTCACTCCTCCGCCGCTACCTCGAACAAATCCCGCTCTGCTTGACCCTGGGAGGTCGTATCGAGACCACCCTCGCCGACCTCGCCCCCGCCCTCAGCGCCATCGGCTGGAAGGCCCTCCCGCGGAACTCCATCTCCGGCGTCCCCATCGATCTCCTGATCCAGCGAAAGGGTAAGATCATTGCGATCGATCTCATCGGCACTGCCGGCGACGAAGGCCAAGCCATCGCCCTCTCGAAATCTCTCATTCTTCAACGCTCCGGCGTCCCCCTCTACGCCCTCCGCCTGGACGAATGGCTCCACAATAAAAACAAGGTCATCGAATTCTTCCACAACAGAGAGCTTTGAATCAGGATTCGGACGACAAAGTTTTCTGATCGAAACTGATGATCACGAACTCTCCAGGGAAGACGGGAGCGACACCGATGTCGATGTGCAGTTCTCCCAGCTTCTGCTTCTCCCGCGGGTTATTTTCCTCGTCGATCTTGACGAAGAATGCTTCCTCCGTGGTGGCTCCGTAGAGTGCACCCTGCTGCCACTGCAGGGTAAGGAATGCGGTGATGTTGCGGCTGACGGTGCCCCACAGCTTTGGGCTATTCGGCTCGAACACGATCCACCAGGTGGCGCGTTTGATTGAGTTCTCAAGGAAGATGAAGAGGCGGCGCACATTGATGTAAGTCCATTCGGTATCGATCGCTAGCGTCCTGGCACCCCATATGACTCTTCCGTAGCCCGGCAGCTCTCGGATCGCGTTGATTCCGTATGGGTTGAGCACGTCCTGGTCGTTGTTGGTGACTTTGGAACCCAGATCGAGGGCGAATGGCAGGTTGCCTTGGTTGATCCCGGCGGGTGCCTTCCATACCCCGACGGCCGTATCGGTGGCGGCATAGACGCCGGCAGCGGATCCGGATGGCGGCACCATGATGTTCTTCGAGGTCCCCGGCTGGTTGATCATGATCCAGGGGTAGTAAAGCGCCCCGTAGTTCGAGTTCAAGGGAACCGTCGCACTCCCCGAGCCTTCTTTGAAGTCTTTGATCTCGGTGAGGTTCAACCCAAACGGTGGATCCGCGATGAAGAACATCGACATCTTGTGCTGGCAGTAGGTCGCAGCATTGCTGATCGTGAGCCCCTGATAGGATTGGTCGATCTTCCCGTCTGATCTTGCATAGGTGGGCAGATCCGGGATTGCCATGATGTTAATCGTGTCGTCCGGCAGCTGGTTGAATGCGTAAAACCCCGTGTCCGGGTTCTTGTCGGTGGCCTTTGTGCCATAGTTCGGCTTGCCGTCGGTCCCGCCGGCAAGCACGATCGGATCAGCAGTGTTTGCAGGACGTTTGGGGACACCGTTAGGGACAAGGCGGATGAAAAGGGACTGGCTCTCGATCCTCTTTTGGATCGGCTTCAGGGACTCAGCAGTGGCATCGGCCTCAGGTGGCAGCGTCAGGCCGTCGAAGCTCTCCAGAATGTATTTGGGAGCTTTGCCCCCCGTCCCGCTCGAATCTTCTATCTTGTTGTTTTCAATAAAGGTGTCGATGACTTCGTTAGAGGTATCATTTGGCGTTGGTAGATAGACAACATTGAGCGTGAAGGCCGGTGTGTCAGTCTTGGCGGACGCGGGGGAATTAATAATCTCGATGCCTACGTAAGTCGACCACAGGCCGGAAGAGGACGCGTTCACGTTCGCAAATTCTGCGATTTCGATTGCTCCTACGCTCCCTGGATCCTGGACCCGGATGATGTAGCACAGTGTCCCGCCCTTCTTGAAGAATGCGTAGACCGCGGGAGCCAAGAATCGGTTCCAGACGAGCCCCCCGAAGGTCTGGCTGAACTGATCCCAGCTGGTGATCATAACGGGGGTGTTGTAAAGTTCAGGATTCACCCCGGCCGGGTCGATGCCCTTCTCGGCGATTCCGACAAAGCCGACGGTGTTCGTTGTAACTCCCTGAATCGGTCCAGGCTGGCTGATTTCTTCGATATAGACACCGGGGTGTTTGTAGTTGGCCATCGTTAGTTTGCTTCGGTCAAGGTTACCCGGTTCAGCGCGTTTTTATTAAATCGAAAGGAACATTGAAACTCAAGGCTGCGAGCAGGTCTTCCCGTGATTTGTGGCGCAGTCGCGGCGTCGGGGAGGGAAACTGCCGTTGGGAGGACCGGATGGGGGGAGAAAGGGCGGTGCCAAAATCCGATTGAAATTCCCCAAAGTCCCATCGTCTGCTCACATCCCCTTGTGAGAAACGCGATCTGCACCATCCTCGCGACAATTTTACTGGTCGCCGCCAGCCTGGCCATCTGGCACTGGCGTTTTGTCGAAGTGCCCGGTGGCATCCCAAGGCTGGAACTCGCGGATCCACTCGTCGGATGGACTGCCAAAGACCACAACCAATTTGAAATCATCGATCAACCGGAGGGCCCGCTTCTTCGCCTCTCGCGCACCCAACGCTCCGAAAAAACGCCCTCCATCCATGTTTGGCTGAAGCCGGAAAAAAATGTCAGCGCCATTCACATCCGCTGCGAAACCCGTTGGGAAGACGTCGAGGCCGGGCATGAAGGCTACACGATCGCCCGCATCGTCTCGATGCTGAAAGACCGACAGGGCAAAGTGATGCACCCGCCGGGTTTCGGCGTCACCTGGGGCGCGGGTAGCAAGGACTGGCACTCCTCGGAGGCCGTTTTCCTGGTGACCTCTGACATGGCGGATTTCGGCCTCGCGATTTCCATGCTTGGCGACCATGGGACCATGGAGGTCAAGAACCTTGCGGTTACCGCCGTCCGGAACCGCCCAGGGATCCCCACCGCAACTGCGGCAGTGCTCACCGGTTGGGTCGCCCTCTGCTTCTGTCTGATTCGCGGCAGAGTCAAATCCATTCCCCTTTGGCGAAACTTCACCGCCGCCACCGTCATCGTTGCCGCCGGATGGATTCTGGTCTTTCCTCAATCAAAAGGGCGGCTTCTTCCGGTCATCGGCAGCTTTTCGATTGCACGAAAAATTCCCGAAAAGATCTCTCCGGAACCTCCCCAAGCAGTGACACTTCCCCAAGCAGTGACACCTCCCCGGTCCGGGGAATCTCCCGTGACTAAAACCGATGGGCCCGCAGCAACTCCGGCCAAATCTTCCGAATCCCCAAGGCCGCCGGAATCCGGAATCAAATCTTCCCCGGAGCTCAAGCCGGTCAGTCGTAGTTCAAGCGCATTCTACAAATTACTCCGCGCCACCGATCGCATTCTGCCTGTCGCACATCTCGGGCTTTTCTTAGCGATCACACTCTTCATTCTTGTCATTACAGGGAACCAGAGGCACTGGCCGCTTCCCCTTGCTCTCGCGATCCTCTCCGAGTTCGTCCCGGAACTAACCGACCATCTGGGCGGATGGGACGATTGGGCGGACGTTGTGCAGAACATCGTCGGAGTCGCTCTTGCCGTATTTCTATACACCAAGTTGAGATTTCTGCAGGCTCTGAGTGGGCGTGCCAAGTAGTGCCGATAACGATCGGTTCCTCTTTAGTTGGGATTTGAGAGTTCCGGTGTGATGCGTTTGCAGGACTGCTAGGAATTACTGCAACTACTGCTAGGAATTTTCTTTTGAGGGAAAGGGGATTGCGGGGGAAGAGGGGCGTGGCGGTGGTGCTCTTCGTTGGGCAGGAAACGCTTACTTTTTCTTTTGATAGCCGTGCCAAACCCATTCGATGGCGTGGGGGAGGAATTGGGTCTTGGCGTTGCCGATCCCGTGGCCTGAGTTCTGGCAAAAGAGGTATTGGTATTCATAACCCTTGGCCTTGAGGACCTTGGCCATGCGGTGGTTGGCTTCGACCCAGTCGTGCATGTCATCACGCATCACATTCGGGTTGAGCAGATCGTAATCGCCCACCGCTAAGAAGAGACGTATGGGCTTCTTCGGGCTTTGGGGAATGAGCTTGTCGTGAAAATCCCAGGCGCCACCCGGGGTCTTCGGGTCGAAGGGCCATTGCTGGTTCACAAAAGTTCCGGAGGTGGTTAAAACCCGGTGATAAAGGTCGGTCCGATACCAGGCCATGATAAGGGCGGCTGATCCGCCCGAGCTGCTCCCCATTACGGCGCGTGCGTCGGGATCTTTGGTGAGTTTGACCGCACAGTTTTTCTCCACCCTGGGAAGGACTTCGGTCTCGATATACTCGGCAAAGACTCCGGACATGGTGTCGTATTCCTTGCCGCGTTGATGTCCCTGGGCGTCTCCGCCGCCGTTGGCGATCTGGATGACAATCATCGGAGGGACGCGCTCCCGGGCGATGAGGTGATCGAGGATGTTTGGAATGACTTGGTCGGGTTTCCCTTTCGGTCCGTCATGACAGACCATGAAGGGCGCAACGCTTCCTGCTTTGTATTGCGCGGGCACATAGACCGTGATCTTCCGGGTGTAGTCGATTTCATGGGTCTCCACGATCAAGGTCTTGGGGTTCCTGGGATCGACTTTGCCGAAAACCTTTCGGGCAATCCCCGGGTTGAGAAGCTTGGTGGTTTTGGAATCGATGGTGAATTGAGTCACCTTTCCTTTCGGAGCATCCTTGGATGCTTTGCGCTCGGGGGCAGGCTTGTAGTCGGGGCCGATGACATAGTTGCCCACGGCATCGACCGGCGGGTTGACTCCGGATTTGTCATCGAGACGAATGAAGCTTGGTGCTTCTGGTGCATCAAAGGTGCGGACCGGTGGTTTCGGCCGCTTGGCATGTGCACTGTTAAGGACGAGCAAAGTTCCCAGGGCGGGGAGTAAAATCGATTTGAGTGAGTTCATTGCGGAAGAAGAAGGTAGGACTTTGAAGAGTGCTTGTGGAAGACTTTAAGTTGGCTCACGTTGTCGGGTAGCAGCTCGATGATTTCACTCACGGGGCAGTTTCCGATTGTGAGATGAACGATTTTCGGAGGATGCCCGAGAAGCACACTCCGCTGTAGGAAGTCCTTGTCTTTGGAAACGATGACAAAGTCATTGTCTTTCGCGTAGTCCCAGATTTGGAGATCATCATCGTGATCCATCCCCAAATGCACAACATGAGTTGAGTTGGAAAAGTCTTCCGTAAGTGCGGGAAGCACACGACGGGAAACGTTTTGATCGAAAAGTAATTTCACGAAGCAAGGGCTTCCAGATGGCGCTCGCGGTGGGCTGCGAAAGCAAGGCAGGCATTGATGTCTTCCGGCTCCAGTTCGGGGAAGTCTTCGAGCAGCTGCTTGCGTGACATTCCCCCTGAGAGGTATTCCAAAACGTCACCCACGGTGATGCGCATGCCACGGATACATGGCTGACCGCTACGTTTGCCAGGCTCTATTGTGATGCGCTCGTTCATGGGTTGACGTTAACAGGAAAAGAGAGGATAGGAAGTGTGTAGATCCTCTTTTCGGCAGGGAAATCCGGCAATCATGACTTCAGATAAAGCGTTTGATCGCGCCGGTTTGCGGCATTTTTTTGCGCGTCATTTCGACGTCGAGATCACCGTAATGTTTGACGGGGTTGCCGTAAGCATTGAGGAGAGTGGTATACCAATTGCCGAGGGTTTGGTGGCCTTCGGTGGCGTGGAAGGGGAGGCGGAGGTAGCGGCCGGCGATATCAAGTTTGGAATTCTGTCCGGTCATGACGACCATGGGCGCTTCGGTGTCGGGACCGTGGTGGCCCGCTCCGGTTTCGGGGAAGTAGATGATGGTGGTGTTATCGAACATCGTTCCTCTGCCTTCGGGGACGGATTTGAGCTTGGTGACCATCTTTGCGACTTGGGCCATGTGACTTGCTTTGACGAGGTCGCGGAGCTCCATGTCGCGGCTGTGGCCGAGACGATGGAGGTCAACCTTGCCTTTGTTGCCAGGGAGGGTGTCGATAGGCGTGCCGAGGTCATCGATGGTGAAAGTGACGACGTTGGTGAGCCCGGAAATCAGGGCGGAGAGGAGGACGTCGGTGAAGCCATCCTGCTTCTCGACCAAGCTGGCGTCCTTGCCTCCGTCGGCGTGAATTTTGTCGAGAGTGGGGAGGTTTTTTCCGATGACCTCGGCGAGCGAAGCGACCTTTTCGTTGCGAGCGCGGATCGAGCCGAGGGAGTCGACGTGATTGCTGATCTTGCTGCGCTCCTTGCCGTTCAGTTTGGTGAGTTTGCGGCCCTCCTTGTCTTGCAGGTAATCGAGGAGGGTGTGCTGCGAATTGACGGCCTTGGAATTGGTGACCGATTTAAAAAGTTCATCGTATGCCGTTTGGGGATCGGCGTAACAATAGTTCCGCTGATGGCGAGCCGGGGCTGAGAAGCCGGAGACGATGCCACTGCGGAAGGCGACGGTTCCCGATCCCGAGGCGAGGGAGAGTTCGACGTGTCCGAAGGGTGAGGGAAGCATGTTCGCCAATTCGAAGTCAATGGTTGCACGCTTGATGCCGCTGATGACATTTCGTCCCGCGCTGTAGGCTCCCATGCAACCGGAGAATGAGTAGTGTCCGCCTCCGCTCATCTTCATTGAGATGCCCTGGAGAATGGTCATGTTCTCCTTGTGTTCATCGAGCGAGCGCAGCCATTTCGGGAGTTCGTGTTTGTCGAGATCTGCTTCGACGGCCTCCTTCTTATCATCCTTCCGTTTTTCCTCTTCCGAGAAAGTGGGCATGGCGAAGAGTCCCGGGATGTTCCCGTTCGACTTGCGGATGAAGATGAAGCGATGGGGGTGCTCCGTGGTGGCCGTTTGTCCGAAGAGATGGTTGAACGAGGGGGAGAGGGCCAGGCCGCCGGCACCCAGGCCGGCGTTTTTGAGGAAGTGTCTTCGATTGAGCATGGAAACTTATTCGGTGGGAGCTTTGCGGTAGATGAAGGAATCCGAGGTCAGGAGGGAAGCGATGACGGCGTCGAAGCTGCCTTCGTTTTCAAGATAGACCTTTTCGGCGTCAATGAGAGTCTTGGAATCAGAAAGTTTTTCATTTCGCCCCATGAAGTAACGGAAGGCGTGGCGGATGATGGACTGGCGGACGCGGGTGGATTTTCCGAGACGGCCCGCGAGATCAAGGGCATCGCGGACTTCGCCATCGAGGGATTCGTCGCCGGTGCCGGTGAGGGCGCCTTTGGCATCGACCGGAAGGGTTTTGTAGGTGGGGCGACCGTCGATGTGCAGGCCGCGTTCTTTCGTCGCGGGCTTGAGGATGTTGTCAGGATGCTCAAGCCGCTCCTCGGTGCGGAAGCGGCCGAAGTCGTCGAAGATTTCGAAGGTGATCCCAAGCGGGTTCATTCTTTCGTGGCACTTCCAGCAATAGTTGTCGCTGGTCTTTTCTTCGAGACGCATGCGGAGGGTGCGGTGGTGATCTTCGGGAACGACCGCATCGACTGTGATGGGGACATCGGGAATGGTGCCCGCGAGAAGTTTTTCGCGCACCCATTTTCCACGACGAACGGGATCGGTTTCGAGGTTGAGTGAGTGGGCAATGAGCCAGGCCGGGTGGGTGAGCATGCCTTTGCGATTGGGAAGCTTGGCGGGTTGCGTGGTGGGGTAGTCCCAGTTTGTGTAGTCGATGTTGAACAAGCGTCCCACGGCCTCGCCCCGCATGCGGGATCCGGTCCGGGTGGCGGCTTCCCCCTTGTGCCAGTAGGCCATCGCGATGGCATCATAGGGCGCTCCTGATTTCTGGTCTTTGCCAAAGCGGAAGGTGTAGCTCGTCATGAGCGTCTTAAAGGAGCGGACCCAGCCCTTCTTGCGCTTGTCCTTGAGGAAATTTGGAAAGACCGTTCCCATCATCTTCATTTCGTTGATGAACTCCCAGTGCTTGAAAAGTTCTTCTTCGGTGAAGTTCTCCCAGTCGTAGACTTTGAAGTAATCGTAGATCTTTCGAAGCCGGTCGGCGGAGGCCTTCATCGCCTCGTTGTCGCCCGAGTGGTAGACGTAGAACTTCTCGGTGGTGAGGAGTTCTTCAAAGACGTTTTTGTCGTTCTGGAGAATGTGATCTACGAGCATGTCGGCTTCATCGACGAGCCTTCCCTTGACGTCGTCGTATTTACTCCAGGCCGCGTTGAAGCGCTCGTTGTCCTTGAAGATCGTCATGGCGGCGGTGTAGCCGAAGAACTCACGGAAGAAGCGTAGCTTACGGATCGGGGTGTTGGTGATGCTGGCATTGAAGCCCGCCTTTTGGACGGTTTCATCGATGACGTAGAACTGGTCCCGCTTTGCGAGCATGCGCGTGACTTCGCGGTGATAATCTTCCCGGGTGTTGAGGCGACCCGATGCAGCGGCCTTGGCCAATTCTTCGTCCGGGCTGTTGTCGGTGAGCGCGAAGGCGAGGGCGTAGCTGGCATCGCGGGGCGACATCATTTGGCGGCCGTGTTCGTCCGTCGGGCCTTGTCCCAATTCCCCCCGGTAAACGAGTTCGGAGCTGAGGGTGAGGGTTTCGATGAGCTTGGCGATGCCCTCCTGCTGACCCTGGGCCTCGATGTAGGTTTTGGTCAAGGCGACCTCCTCCTGTGTTTCTTCGGCGGTGGGTTTGCGTTCGAGGATCTTGAGGTAAAGCTCCTCCACCAATTCGCCGAGGGCTTTCTCATCGGAGGTGCCTGCGGCTTGGCGGCGGGCTTTGAAGGTCTGCTCCCAATCACTCAGGCACTTCCCGATGAGCGCAAGGTAGGTGTCGCCTTTCTTGCGATGCTTGCGGAGGGCCGTCGTGAGGACTTCCATCTCGGCGGCGTCCGGAGCTTGGTAGGTTGGGCGGGTGACATTTCGCTTCCGGACATCCTTCCCAATCAGATCCATGTCCCAGTGTTTGAACATGATCATCATGAGAGTGATGCGCCCGCGAATGCGCTTCGGGTTGATGCCGTTTTCAAACCAATCCCTCTCGGACTTTTTAACCGCTTCCTCATAGTGTGCCCCGCCTTGCCAGTATTCGTTCAGACCCAGATAGATCGCATTGAGATCATCCTTGTCGTAGCGACCGTGGAGAAGTTCGATGTTATCCTCGCGTTTCTGCGGTTGTCCTTTGGCATCGAAACGTTCTTCGATTGTTTCGATCTCAGCCCGGACAAAGGTGGGGAGCAGGGCTTCGTGCTGATTTTGGTAAAGCTCCTTGAGAAGGGGCTCGATGTGATTGTTAAGGAACCCTTCGCGGGAACGAAGGATTTCACGATGTTCCAGCTCCATCTTCATGATGCGATGCATGGCCGGGTAGTGGGCCTTCATCACGGGCTCCGAGGTCATGTGCCCGGCAATTTTGCGGGCGTTGGAAATCATGGTGAGCAAATGTCCTCCGCTTAGTGAGGTAGTGTCGTAGTAACGCACTCCGATTTTGGTCGGGAGGAGGAAGGGATTGGTGATGCTTTGGCGAAGACTGCCTCCTCCAAATCGCGTGCCGAGATTCACGCCGTTATCGCCGATCACCTTTTGCTTCACCCCGTCGATGGTGCGTTCGCCTTCGTGATTGAGGAGCTTGTTGATCTTGTCATTAAAAATGAACTCACTGATCAGCCAGCGGCGATCGTGGGTGGAGCCGGGAAGGTCGGCATAGTCACCGGAGAAGAGTTTTTCGTGATCGACGTAGTTGCCAAATTCCGAGCGCTCGAGCTTCTCCTCCAGTTTTGAGGCCTTGTGCTTTTTGAGCTCCGATCCCGCCCATTTGCGAAGCAAATCGCGCTCTTCTTCGGATGGCTGGTTTTTCTTCTTCTTGGGTGGCATCTCCTTGAAGAAGACCTGCTCCTGGACCTTGTTGAGAAGGTTGAGCCGGGCATCGAGAGTCAGGGAAGCGATTTGATCGAGGCGCAAGTCTCCCTTCTGCGTGTCTGCGTCGTGACAATCGTAGCAGTAGTTGCCGAGCAGATCGGTGACTTTCGGCGGGACTGTCAGGGTGTCAGCCGAGGCAAAAGCGATCAGCGGGAACGCAGACAGAAAAAGGAAGATCGAATTCATGGCAGAGAAAATTTTGTGAGCTAAGGAATAGGCCCCACGTGGGCTGTCCTTCGGATTCCTCTCGGGAGCCAAAATCGCCGCTTGCGACAAAGAGATACGAGTTCCCCTCACATTTTTTAACGTCGTTTTTGGGGTGTGATTGTTTAGGTCCATTGCATTTCTATTGCCATAGAACCGTCCTTCGATTTGGGAGAGAAGGGAGAAGCCCCGGATTTCAGCCTAAAGTCCCTGATTCTGCTCCATGCGTCGAGAGTTCAGTCTCGCTGATTTGAGGGATTAAAGCGTTCTTTTACGACGGACGATCCGCCTCTCCCGCCTCCGGACGGGTCTCACTATCAAGATGATCAAAACCATCACCCCGAAGCCTCATGCTCTTCGGTGACCCCAACTTCACCTATTCCTAAAAGGTCGATGTGCTTGTCCCTTGAGGTTCTAAATGGTTTCCTTTCCTGATTGGGTCACATCGCCCGGTCAGAAACTCCCCATGATAAGACCTCCCATCTCCCTGCTCTGTGCCTTACTCATCGTAGCCAGTCCAACAGCCGGGGCCGACCCCACCACCGCGAAAGCGGTTCCGGAGATTCAGGTCTCCGATTGGAAAGGCTTCGCCAAGCAGAGCTTCGATTTGAAGGGGACAAAGTGCTTCGTGGTGGCGCCCAAAATCGCCGCGCCGGGAAAGCCGTGGGTTTGGCGCACTTCATTTCCCGACTACTATTCCGAGATTGATCAAGAGTTGCTGCACAACGGATTCCACGTTGGATTCGTGAGTTGCGTCAACTTGCTGGGAGCGGACCCGTCGCTCGATCTGATGGATGCGTTTTACGAACACGTCCGCACACAATGGGGTTTGGCCGAACGGCCGGCGCTCGAGGCTGTGAGTCGCGGAGGACTGCACGCTTACCGCTACGCAGCGCGCCGCCCGGAACGGATCGCCGCAATCTATGCCGATGTCCCGGTGATGGATCTTAAGAGTTGGCCGATGAAACACCCGGGCGCCAAGCAGCAGGTGGCCGACGCCCTGAAACATTACGGCCTCGCCGACGTTGAGGCCTTGCGCGCCTACCGGGGCAACCCTTTGGACTTACTGCCCGCCATCGCGAAAGCGAAGATCCCGCTGCGACACGTCATCGCGCTGGACGATACCGTGGTGCCCGCCAAGGAGAACACCTTCGCAGCTGCGGAGCAGTTGGCGGCGCTCGGGCATCAGATGGAAGTGGTCACGGTCGAGAAAGGGGACCCGGGCAAGGGTGGACACCACTTTGCTCTTCCGGACGTCTATGGCTCCGTGCAATTTCTAATGCGCCATGCCTCGGTGATGCCGGGCGATGATGAGTTTTTTAAACTCCGGCGCGGGCTGGCGAATAGTTTCGAAACATTCTCGAAAACCGGGAAGGGCCGGATCGCTTTTCTTGGTGGATCGATCACCTACAACGGCGGTTGGCGTGACAAATTGATGCGATACTTCCGCAAACGATTCCCGGAGACCGAGTTCACCTTTGTCGCGGCGGGAATCCCTTCGATGGGATCCGTGCCACACGCCTTTCGGCTCGAAACCGACGTCTTGGCGAAAGGGCCGGTCGACTTGTTGTTTGTCGAGGCTGCTGTCAATGACGCGGGGAACATTCCCGGCCATCCGGAACAAATGTTACGCGGGATGGAAGGCGTCGTCCGGCATGCCCGCGAGGCCAACCCAATGACTGACATCGTGCAGATGCATTTCGTGATGCCGCCTCACATGGAAAACTATCGGAAGGGCACGGTGCCGGTCGCGGTCGCACAACATGAAAAAGTGGCCGAGGCCTACGGTTGCGTTTCGCTCGATCTCGCCCGCGAAGTGACCCAACGCATCGATGCCGGTCAGTTCACCTGGAAGGGCGACTTCCGCAATCTCCATCCGTCTCGCTACGGGCAACGCGTCTATGCCAATAGCATGATGCGCATGTTGGAAGCGGCGTTTCGCAGGGGAGGTGCGCCCGCCAAACACGAGGTGCCGGAGAGGATGGTTGATCCGAAGAGCTATTCCGCCGGGAGATTTGGATCTTTGGCAGACGCAAAGAACCTCAATGGTTTTCAACAGGTGCCGTCGTGGACCCCGGCTGACAAAAAAGGAACCCGCAAAGGGTACGTCAAGGTGCCGGGTCTGGTTGCGACGAAGGCCGGAGCTGGCTTCGACTATGATTTCAAGGGACGCGGGATTGGATTGCTCATCACTTCGGGGCCGGACGCCGGAGTGATCGAATTCAGCATCGACGGCGGAGCGTTCCGGGAAATGGACACCATCACAAAGTGGAGCGGCGGGCTCCATCTGCCATGGGCGTTGATCCTCGACGACGGTTTGTCAGAGGGAGCTCACACTCTTCGGGTTCGGACGACCAGCAACGCAAAAGGGAGGACGGCGCTCCGTGTTTTTCAGTTTCTCCTGAACTGAGCCATCAATGAATCAATCAAAAAATGAAAAATGAAAAATGAAAAATGAAAAATGAAAAATGAAAAATGAAAAATGAAAAAT
>CALFSW010000395.1 GCA_937916505.1 uncultured Verrucomicrobiales bacterium
TGGGACTAGGAGAGGATGTCCTTGACCACTTTGGCGGGGTTGACGCCGGTGAGCTTTTGGTCGAGGCCCATAAAGGGGTAGGTGAGGCGGTCGTGATCAATTCCGAGTTGGTGTAGGATGGTGGCGTTGAAATCGCGGACGGGGACTTCGTGCTCGAGGACGTTGTATCCGTAGTCGTCGGTTTTTCCGTATGTCATGCCACCTTTCACTCCTCCGCCTGCCATCCAGGTGGAGAAGCATTTGGGGTGGTGGTCACGGCCGTATTGGTCGGGCTTCAGCGTTCCCTGTCCGTAAGTGGTGCGTCCGAATTCTCCAGCGAAGACAACAAGTGTCTCATCGAGCATGCCGCGCTGTTTGAGGTCTTTGATGAGGCCGGCGCAGGCTTGGTCGACATCGAAGGCCTGGCCTCGGATTTTCTTGGGAAGCGTTGAGTGGTGATCCCAGCCCCGGTGGAAGAGTTGGATGAAGCGGACGCCGCGTTCGGCCATTCGCCGGGCGAGGAGGCAGTTGCGAGCGAAGGATCCGGATTTTTTCATCTCGGGACCGTAGAGTTTTTCGTTCCGAGTTTCGTTTTCGCCCGAGAGGTCGGTGAGCTCGGGGACGCTGGCTTGCATGCGGAAAGCCATCTCTTGTTGGGCGATGGTGGTTTGGATTTCAGGGTCGCCGACTTTGGCAATTTGCTCCTCGTTGAGTTTGGTCACGAGGTCGAGCATCTTGTGTCGGGTTTCACGAGTGACGCCCTTGGGGTTGGAAAGGAAGAGGACAGGATCGCCCGAGGGTTGGAAGGGAACGCCTTGATGTTTGGATGGGAGGAAGCCGGAACCCCAGAGTCGTGAGTAGAGGCCTTGGACGTTTCCCATTCCTCCGGTCCAGAAGGCGGAGTTGAGAACGATGAAGTCGGGGAGATTTTCATTGATGCGGCCGAGACCGTAGGAGAGCCAGGCACCCATGGAGGCTTTGCCGGGGATTTCGGTGCCGGTGCAGAAGAGGGTTTTACCGGGATCGTGATTGATCGCGGTGGTGGAGGTGGATTTGATGAGGGCGAGATCATCCGCGACGGAACCGAGATGAGGGAGGAGTTCGGAGAGCCACATTCCGTTGGAGCCATGTTGGTTGAATTTAAACATGGAAGGCGCGACGAGCTTGGCCTTTCCTTTGGTCATGGCGGTGACTCGCTGGCCTTTGTGAATGGACTCGGGGAGTTCTTCTTTGAAGCGTTTGTGAAGGTCGGGCTTGTAGTCGAAGAGGTCGAGTTGACTTGGGGCACCTCCCATAAATAGGAAGATGACACGCTTGGCGGGAGCTTTCGGGAGGCGGTAGCCGTCTGAACCGATGTCGGCCTGGGCGGTGAGATTGCCGAGGACGGTGGCACCGAGGCCCATGCCGGTGGTATTGAGAAATTGGCGGCGGGTTTGTGAGTCGAACATGAGAGTTGGTGGATCGGAGTGGAGGCGGCGGACTGCGGGTAAATTGATTGGTGAGGCGGAGTGCTGGACTTGTCCTTTCCCTGTGAGATGGATGTGACCCCGGGCGATGCCCCGGGCTACGTGAGATCGCCTCTTTGGGGCTTGGTTGGGGAGAGGTTTGAACGCCGAACGTCGAACGCCCAATTTTGAATTTTCGAATGCTTGGTTGAAGGGCTTTGAACTGAGGACTTGAAACTTCGAACTCCGCCGGAGGCGGCTACTCTCTGTTTTTGAAGGAGTCTTGGTTGAGGAGGGTGTTGACGATCATAGTCCAGGCGAAATTTTCGTCGCCGTCCTGCTTGAAGGAGGCGAGGCCGTCCTTGAGGAAGTTGAGGGTTTCTTCGGTGGGGAGTTGAGCGGTGATGGTTTCGTGAAGCTTCGTGAGTTTTTCGTCTTCAGTGCCGGGCTCGGAGAGGAGCCGGGTGGCTTTGTTTTGGGCGGCTTTGAAATACTCGGGTTCGTTCATGAGGAGGAGGGCCTGGAGGGGGGTGTTGGTGCGCTCGCGGCGGGCGATGCAGGCGTCGCGGCTCGGGGCATCGAAGATGGTCATCTGGGGAGGCGCGAGTCCGCGTTTCCAGAAGGTGTATATGGAGCGCCGGGTATCGAGGGGGGCGGGATCGGCCTGGAACGAGTTGGGGTAAGAGGAGGGGAGGGCGACCATTTTCCAGATACCGGCGGGTTGAGGTGTTTTGATGGAGCGTCCCCCCATTTCGGAATTGAGGACGCCGGTGACGGCGAGGAGTTGGTCGCGGATGACTTCGGAGTCGAGCCGGGTGCGGGAGCCGCGGGCAAGAAGACGGTTGTCGGGATCGGTCTCGAAGTCGACCGAGGTGGCGGCAGAGGTCTGTTGGTAGGTCTCGGAGAGAACGATGTTTTTAACCAGAGTCTTCACATCCCAGCCGGAGTCGATGAAGGTGAGGGTGAGGTGGTCGAGGAGTTTGGGATGACTTGGCCACATGCCCTGGGCGCCGAAGTCCTCGGAGGTTTTGACGAGTCCGGTGCCGAAGAATTGCTGCCAGAAACGATTGACAGCGACGCGGGCGGTGAGGGGGTTTTCTTTTTCAATAAGCCAGTTGGCGAGGTCCATGCGGGAGGGAGTGTCGCCGGATTTTTTGAGAGGGGGAAGGAAGTGCGGGGTGTTGCGGGCGACTTCTGCTCCGATTTGATCATAAGCCCCGCGAACGCGAATGTGGGCGGGGTTGATGTCCTTGCGCTCACGCATGACCATGGCACCGCGGACCTCGCGGAGGAAGGAGGAGTGCTGTTTTTGAAGATCTGCGATTTTCTTTTTGGCCTGTTCGATTTGAGGTTTGAGATCGGGCTTTGGCTTGGGTGCCTCATTTGGGTCGATCGGGATATTGGGATCAACGGGTGCCGCCGGGGCTGCTTGTTGTTTTTCGAGGGAAGTGATCTGATTCTTCGTTGCTTTGATTTTGGCGTCGAAGTCGGCGAGGGTTGCCTGCTGCTTTTCAGTAGGCAGGTCGAGGTAAGGGGGCTGAAGGCCACGGAAGAAGTCGGGGCCACCGCGACCACCGGTTTCGGGGTTGCCATCGAAGTTATTGAAGAATGCATACATTTGGTAGAAGTCCTTCTGGGTGATGGGGTCGTATTTGTGATCGTGGCAAACGGCGCATTGAAGGGTGAGGCCCATAAAAGCGGTGCCGACGGCGGAGACGCGGTCAACGACGTTCTTGAAATGACTTTCTTCGGGGAGGGCGGTGCCCCGATCAATGATGAGGTGGAGTCGGTTGAAGCCGGAGGCGATGAGTTGTTCCTGGGTGGGATTTTCGTAGAGGTCGCCGGCGATCTGGTATTTGGTGAAATCATTGTAGGGGAGGTTTTGATTGAAGGCCTGAATGACCCAGTCGCGGTAGGGGGAGTGATCGCGGAAGTGGTCGTGGTGGTTTCCGTTGGTGTCGGCGACGCGGACGAGGTCGAGCCAGTACTTGGCCATGTGTTCGCCGTAAGCGGGCTTGGCCATGAGGCGGTTGACGAGGTTTTGAGTGGCCTCGGGTGAATTGTCGTCGAGGTATTGTTTAATCTCATCGAGCGTCGGGGGGAGACCGGTGAGATCAAGGGCAAGGCGGCGGACGAGGGTGCGTTTGTCGGCTTTTGATTTGGGCGATTTTCCTTCGCCTTCCATTTTGGCGAGAGTGAACCGATCGATGTCCGATTGTGGCCAATCTGTTTTTTTGATGTTTGGCAGGGTTTGTTTTTTTACGGGGACGAAGGCCCAGAAGTCTTCATACTCGGCACCTTGCTCGATCCATTTTTTGATCAGTTCCTTCTCACCAGAGGTGAGGGGCTTGGCGTGATCATCTTGCGGGGGCATGGGGTCGTCCGTGTCCATGATGCGAACCCACGCCTCGGAGTCGCTGAGAGATCCGGGTTTGAGGGCGACAATTCCGTCTTTCTCGGCGTAAGCGCCTTCCGGGGTGTCGAGGCGGAGTCCGGCCTTGCGATTGGTTTTGCCCTTGGCATCGACGCCCTCGTCGGGTCCGTGACAAACGATGCACTTGGAGGAAAGGATGGGGCGGATGTCCTGATTGAAGGAGATCTCGGCGCTGGCGAGGAAAGTCGATGCAAGAAGGGGGATGAAAATGAGGCGGGACATGGGAAAGCGATGGGCTTTGGATCAGGCAAGATTGGATGTGAGTGAATCCAGGTTGAGTTAGTTTAGGAAAGCGAACGAGAAAAGGCGAGATTTCTGCTTTCGGAAGGAGAGGATTGTGGCGATGATCACTACGAATCCTCCTTTGATTATGTTTCGATTTTCCCAATGTTCTGCCGTTGTCTTTTTTGCTTTGAGTTCAATTTTGTCGGCCGATTGGCCCCGCTTTATGGGGCCGAATGATGACAACAGTCTGCCAGATCAAAAAGTGGTGACGTCGTTTGCGAGTGGAAGTCCGAAGGTGCTTTGGGAGGTGGGTGTGAATCCCGGGTTTGGTGGGGCTGCCATTGTGGGAGAAGAAGTCTTTCATATTGACCGGGTCGATCAGAGTTTTGACGTTCTTTACTGCCGTGATTTGAAGACCGGGAAGGAGAAGTGGAATTGGAAGAACGAGGTGCCGGGAAGAATTTCGCATCCGGGCTCGCGCGGGGTGCCAACGGTGACGGAGGATGCCGTCTATGTCTCGAGTGGATTTGGGCGGATTTACTGTATTGATCGTAAAACGGAGAAAGAACGTTGGGTGGTTGATATGGGGAAGAGATTCAAGGCTGAGCCGCCTAGGTTTGGGTGGGCGGGGCATCCGGTGATCAAGGATGAGCTGTGTTTTGTGGCACCTTTGGGAGAAGAGGTGGGCTTGGCGGCGCTCGATACCAAGACCGGCAAGACGGTTTGGACGAGTATCGCGGTGGGGAACTCTCATTCCTCGCCCCAGTTGATGGAGATTATGGGGAAAGAGGTGTTGGTGATGCCGGGAGATATTGAGCGGAAAGAGCTGGTGATTTTGGGAGTGAATCCCAAGACCGGGAAGACAGCCTTTAAGTATGTCGAGGATTTCGGGACGGGGATTTTTAACGCGATTCCAAATCTCATGATGTTGGATCAGACGACCGCGATTTATACGGGGGGGTATAAGAAAGGGACGCGGATTTTGAAGTTTGAAGACGGGGGGAAAGCGATGAGGGTGACAAAAATCGCCCAGCTTCCATATGGGGCGAAGTTTCATGCTCCTTTGACGATCGGCGGCAAGCTCTACATGACGGCTGACAAAGGAGGGCGAAGAGGTGGCGAGCCTGCTGTGAGCGGCTTGGTAAGTCTTGCCCCGAATGGAGTGACGCAGTGGTCGACGGGAAAGGAGCCGCAACTGAACGGGGGCTCCCTTTTAAACATCGGAGGAGTGATTGTGAGCCAGGATGGCGACACCGGAGAGCTCCGTCTGGTCAAGCCAGGTGAGAAGTATCAGGAGTTGGCGAAGGCGAAGGTTTTTTCCAAGGAAACCGGTAAAGAACTCTGGGCTCCGATGGCGTTCTCGAAGGGGAAGCTGGTGATGCGGAGCCAGAATCAGTTGATCTGTGTGGAGCTGGGGGAGGTCGATGAGTGATCCTCAAGAGATGAGGTTTTTGACGACGTGGCCGTGGACGTCGGTGAGGCGGAAGTCGCGGCCGGCGTGGTGGTAGGTGAGGCGTTCGTGGTCGAAGCCCAGGAGGTGGAGGATGGTGGCCTGAAGGTCGTGGACGTGGACTTTGTCCTTGGTGATGTGGAAGCCGAAGTCATCGGTTTCGCCGTAGGTGCCGGGCTTGGTTCCACCGCCCGCCATCAGGGTGGTGAAGGCTTGCGGGTGGTGGTCGCGGCCGGCTTTGCGACCGAGGGCCGGGTTGGTTTCGACCATGGGCGTGCGGCCGAATTCTCCGCCCCAGACGACGAGGGTTTCGTCGAGGAGGCCGTGACGTTTTAAATCCTGGATGAGGGCGGCGGTCGCTTGGGCGGTCTGTTTGCAATTGTTCTCGGTGGAACCCTTTACGTTGGAGTGGGCGTCCCAGCCGGAGTGGTAGATATTGATGAAGCGAACGCCACGCTGGACCATACGGCGGGCGAGGAGGCAGGCGCGGGCAAAGGAGTGTTTGTCGCGGTCGCAGCCGTAAAGGTTGATCGTTTCGTCGGATTCGGTTTTGAGGTCCATGAGCTCGGGGGCGGAGCTTTGGAGCCGGGCCGCCATTTCGTAGGAGGCCATGCGGGTGGCGATCTCCTCGTCATTGATGGTGGCGAGACGTTGGGCGTTCAGTTTGTTGACGAGGTTGAAGGTGTCTGTTTGGACTTCGGAGGAGAAGCCTTCGGGAGTGGAGACATTCAGGATGGGGTCTTTTCCTTTTCGGAATTGGACGCCGGTGTAGGTGGTGGGGAGGAAGCCGGAGGACCAGAGGGCGGAGCCGCCGGAGAGGCCGCCGCCGGTGGACATGACAACGAAGGCGGGAAGGTTGTCGGTTTCGGAGCCGAGGCCGTAGAGGGTCCAGGAGCCGAGGGAAGGGCGGCCGGGTTGGGAGAAGCCGGAGTTGAGGAAGAGTTGGGCGGGCGCGTGGTTGAATTGGTCGGTGGTGCAGGATTTGACGATGCAGAGGTCATCGGCAACGGCTCCGAGAGGGGCGAGGGGTGAGCCGAGGGTGGCTTGGGTTTCGCCGTATTGTTGAAACTCGAACTGTGGGCCGAGGACGGCGGCGTCGGGCTGGATGAAGGCGTAGCGTTGGTCTCCGATGATGGATTTGGGAAGGGGCGAGCCTTCGAGTTTGGTGAGGTGGGGTTTGGGGTCGAAGAGTTCGAGCTGGGAGGGGGCACCGGCCATGAAGAGGTGGATGACGGCTTTGGCCTTGGGTTTGATGGGGGGAGCTTGCGGGGCCAGGGAGCGGCCTTGAAGAGAGTTGGTGAGGAGGGAGGCGGCGGCGATTTTGCCGAGGCCAATGCCGCATTCACCGAGGAAGTAGCGGCGGGAGAGAGGAGTTTGAAGAGACATGGTTGATGGGAGAAGAACGTCGAACGCCGAACGTCCAGTTTTGAATTTTGAATGCTTGGTTTAGGAGGGTGGTCTAGGGTTTGGTGACGGACTCGTCGAGGGAGAGGAGGGCGCGCGTGAGGGCGGGCCAGGAGTTGTGTTTTTTGTGGAAGTCGGAGAGAAGGCGTATTTCGTCGGAGGTTGGGGGTCGGGTGAGGAGGTGGCGGAAGGCTTTGGTGATTTTTTGTTCGGTGGGGCCTGCGGCTTCTGCGAGGAGCTTGCCGTAGTTTTGGGCGATTTCGATGAACATGGGGTCGTTCATGAGGGTGAGGGCCTGGAGGGGGGTGTTGGAGCGATCGCGTTTGGCAAGGCATGCTTCGCCGGAGCCGGCGTCGAAGGTGGTAAACATGGCGAAAGGGGCGGTGCGCTTTTGGTAAGTGTAAATGGAGCGACGAAAGCGATCGTCTCCTTTGCTGGGATTCCATTTGGGGCTGCCGTAGGCGATTTCGGTTACGCCTCCAGGTTGGGGAGGACGCACCGGTGAACCAAACATTTTTTCGCTAAGGAGGCTGGAGGCGTGAAGGGCGGAGTCACGGATGATTTCGGCTTCGAGGCGCTGGCGGGAGAATTGTTTGGAGGTGCCGGATTCGATGGCGGAGGTTTGTTGGTAGGCCTTTGAGGTGACGATGAGGCGGTGGAGTTTTTTGAGAGACCAGCCGTTCTCGATGAAGGTGACGGCAAGGTGGTCCAAAAGTTCGGGCTGGGTCGGGAGTTGGCCCTGCATGCCAAAGTCATCGAGAGTGGAGACGATGCCTTCTCCAAAAAAGGCAGCCCAGTGCCGGTTGACGACAACACGGGCGGTGAGAGGGTTGTCGGCTGAGACAAGCCAGCGGGAAAGCTCGAGGCGGTTTTTTGGGAGGGCTTTTCCGGATGCGAAGAGGGCGCTGGGAAGGCGTGGTTTGACAACTTCCTTGGCCTGGGTGTATTCGCCGCGGTGGCGAAGATGGGTGGGGCGGGTGTGGCCTTTCGGACGCTCTTGCATGACAAGAGTGGGGGATCCTTTGAGAGGTTTTTGCAGATCCCGGATCTTATCGGCGTGGCTCTTAAGTTCGGGAGCCTGAAGGAGGAAGTCTTCCAGAGAGCCCTGATGATCGAGGGCTTGGATTTTTGCGTCGGAAGACGAGCTAAGGCGGAACTTGCCGAGGGTGGAGGCGAAGTGTCGGCCAAAGTGCATCGTGACCCGGAAAGCGGTGTTGGGGGGGATGGGTTCGGAGAGGTTGAAGACGGCGATCGCCTTTTTGCCGATGTGACCTTTGAGTGACCAGCCGGATTGGATGTCGCCATCGATGGCGGATGAGGTGGTGGCATTTCCTGATCCGAATTGCGCGCCGGATGCGGTTTCGGATGCGCCGGAGAAGGTGAGTGACTTGTCGGTGGTGACTTGAAACTCGGAGAGGAAGAAGTCGCCCTTTCGTCCTTCGTAGTAGGTCATGCCGGGGCCGCCTGCGGGGAGGCGGTCGTCGGGGAGAGCCTCCAGGCGGAGGGAGGAGATGGGTTGAGGGGACGGGGCAAATTCCAAGGTGATGATGTCATGCTTCGAGATGTCACCGGCGACAAAGACGACTCCGTCTTCTTCGAGAGTGGGGTAAGGGATGTTGGCTTCGGCTTTGGAGGGAGTGAGGGGCTGCCAGGGAGTGAGGTTGGGTTTTTGTTTTGTGAGCCAGGCTTGGTAGGATTTTTGGAGGTGATCCCGGGACGGCTCTTTAGAGGGGGGGGTGCTTGCGAGGGAGATTTGGAATCTGCCGATGGTGTGTTGGCTGCCGTGATTTTGAACGAGTTTCACGGTGAAACGAGTCCCGGAAGGGTGGTTGAGCGGGGAGGTGAACTGGAAGTCGGCGTGTTGGTTTTGAAATTGGAGTTTGGAGGCATCGTGAATGGCCCAACCGGTGTCAGCTTTGCCGTCGATGGCGTTGGCAATGGGGAAGCTTTCTTGTTCGATGCTGGCGGTTGGCCGGACAAGGGTGAGCTTTTTAGGAGGTGAGGAATTGTCGAGGGGCGCAGCGGTAATTTCGATTTCAGAGAGAACAAAGTTACCGTTTTTGATGTGGCCGGGGCCTTTGCCATCATGGGCGAGGACACTGAGGCGAAGGGCGGCGAGGTCCTTTTGTTTGGTTTCGAAGGTGGCGGTGTAAGTGTCTTGTTCAGCAGTGGAATCACTGATGATCGCGGTGCTCTCCGCTAAGGTGACTTTGGCGCTGGCGGTGACTTTTTGAAGAGATTGTGGCGTGAAGGTGAGCTTTCCGGTGGGGGAGGGCCATTTTGAGGGAAGTTCGGCGAGGAGTTTTTGGGCTTGGGCGAGATTGGATTTTTGTCGCTCGACGAGGGCGGGGTCAGGGATGTGATAGTCGGGTTCGAGGGTGTTGTCGAAGTAGGCCATGAGGCCGAAGTAATCGTGGTGAGTGATGGGGTCGTATTTGTGGGTGTGGCATTGGGCGCAGCCAGTGGTGAGGCCGAGCCAGGTGGTGCCGGTGGTGGCGACGCGGTCGACCATGGCGTGGTAGCGAAACTCAAGGGGGTCGATGCCGCCTTCTTCGTTGAGCATGGTGTTGCGGTGGAAGCCGGTGGCGATGATTTGCTCGGGCGTGGCATTGGGGAGCATGTCTCCGGCGAGTTGCTCGATGGTGAATTGGTCGAAGGGTTTGTCGGCGTTGAGTGACTTGATGACGTAGTCGCGGTAGGGCCAGATGGAGCGGTCGCGGTCTTTCTCGTAGCCGTTGGTGTCGGCGTAGCGGGCGAGGTCGAGCCAGCGGCGGGCCCAGCGTTCGCCGTAGCGGGGAGATTTGAGGAGGTTGTCTACAACTTTGGCGTAGGCTTCGGGGGTGGGGTTGGCGGCGAAGGCGTCGGCGACCTCGATGGAGGGTGGGAGACCGATGAGGTCGAGGTGGACCCGGCGGATGAGGGCGTATGGGTCGGCTGCTTCAGCGAGAGGAGTTTTGAAGAGATGATCGATGGGGTGGGATCCGGCGGGGACGGGGTATTTTTTGGGATGAACAAAGGCCCAGTGTTTTTCGTGCTGCGCCCCTTCCTTGATCCAGCGCTTGATGAGCTCGATTTCGGCCGGCTTCAGAGTTTTGTTGGCCTCGGGGGGAGGCATGATTTCGTCGCGATCTGTGGAAATGATCCGTGTGATAACTTCTCTCCAGTCCTGGTCGTCGGCGATATCGAGCCGAAGTCCGGCTTTGCGGAGGGACTTTCCTTTTTCATCCTTGGCATCATCGGGGCCATGGCATTTGAAGCAATTGGCAGAGAGGATGGGTCGGATCTGTTTTGAAAATGAGACCTTCTCTGAATTCCCGGCGGAGAGGCTGCCGGTGATCCCCAGAATGAGTAGAGAGAGGATTCGTTTTTTGAGTCGAAGGGAGAAGTGCATTCTAAAACTGGGATACGGATGAACTGCTCAAAGTCTTCCGTAGCCCGGCTGATTTGCAATGACTCAAATCACCGGTCGCCCGAAACATCGGGACCGGCGAATTGACGACACTTTGGCCCTAATTATTCGTCACTTCCCGAATGCGATAGAATCGCTTGGGGTTTACGAGGAAATCGAGGCCGTTTTCAGTATAGGTCGAGACATCGCCGGTCGCGGTGTAGTCGTCGATCTCATTGGCTGGCTGAAGATCCGGAGAAGGTCCGGCCTCAATGACATAGTTTCTCCCGTTGACCGAGTTCCAGGTGAGCGTCACCGAACCAGCGTCGCGATCAACGGTGATACTGGTGATTGCGAGGCCGATGCCTCCGCCCCGGTTCACGATCTGAATCCCGTTAATGGAACCACGGTCGGCGGATCCGAAATCTCCGGCAGGTCCCATGACGAGATTGAGGTTCGGGCTGGTGAGGTTTGGAATGACAAGGAAGTTGCCGCTTTGGGTTCCGTCGCCTTCGGCGGTGACGGCCTGGTGATTGAAGGTGATTTCAGCGAGGATGTCGGTGTCGTTCTCGTGGGCGAGAAACTGCGGGAAGGCACTATTGGCTTCCGAGATGAGAACATCCTCGGTGCCACGGTCGTGATTGATGTAGAAGATGAGATCGTAACTCCCGTAGGGAATGTTGGAGATATCGATGGTGTTGGCCGCTCCCCCGTTGTTGGCGGAAATCCAGCCATTGAGAAGGGTGCCGTTGGCATCCAGACCAGGTCCGCCAATGCTCCATTCTTCATCCAAGGCCCAATTCACGGAGGCTCCGTTGGGAGATCCCGAGTTGTCGTTCAGAGCGACACCGTCACCGGTGTTCGAGGGCAAATTGTTCCAATTGGTTTGAGGTGCCACGCCCGCCATGTCGGTATCGAGAAGGGTGGCATTGTCACGGCCAGCGCCAAAGTTGAGACCGATCGATCCGGCTTCGGCCAGGTTATCGCTGGGGTTCAGTGGATTGCGGCCGTTGTTGATTTCCCAGCCGTCGGAAAAGATGTCTCCATCCGAGTCCGGCGAGAGGGGATTGGTTCCGGTGTCTGTCTCACTGACAAAGATTTCGGAATTGGTTTCGTAGTCATCGCGGAGGGAATCTCCATCGGTGTCCGGATTGAGGGGATCGGTGCCGGTATCCGAGGTGCCGACGAAAATGCCGGTGCCTGATTCGATGCCATCGAGAAGGGTATCGTCGTCCGAGTCGTCATCCTGAGGATCAGTGCCACGGGTTTGTTCTTCGGAATTAATGGAGTTGTCCAAATCAGGGTCGCCGCTCGCTCCACTGTCCGGGTCGGTGGTTCCGTCGTCAAACGGGCTGAGGCCGGTGGCGATCTCCCAATTGTCCAGGAGGGTGTCGTTGTCGGTATCCGCTTCGTTGGGGTTCGTCCCGGTCATGTTTTCGTCAACATAGACCCCACTGTTATTTTCAACGTTATCTTGAAGAGTGTCGCCATCGGTATCTTTTTTAAGAGGATCGGTGCCGGTCATGGTGGCATCGACATAGTTGCCATCACCGGTCTCCACGCCGTCGAGGAGCCCGTCGTTGTCGGTGTCTTCGTTGTTGGGGAAAGTCGTGAGGCTCTGTTCCTCGGCATTAGTGAGACCGTCATTGTCGGGGTCACCATCGGCTCCGTTGTCAGGATTACCGACCTCGTTGTTGTTGTTGGGATTGAGACCATTGTCGTTGGGATCAAGCCCATAGACCGCTTCCCAGTTGTCATCCAGGCCGTCACCATCGGCATCTCCGATGAGAACTTCCACGATTTGAATGCCGGTAATGGCACCCCGCTCCGCGGTTCCACCGGCGCCCGCGGGTTCGAGAATTAACTGGATGTCTTCACGGTTGAGATTGGTAAAACGGGCGTAGTTTCCCACCTGGGTCAAGTCACCATCGGCGGTGAGGGTTTGCTCGACGAAGGTCACCGTGCCGAGAATGTCGGTGTCATCCTCGTGAGCGAGGAAGGCCGGGAAGATCGAGTTGGCTTCACTGATCAGGACATCTTCGGTATCCCGGTCGTGGGCAAAATAAACGTAGATGTCGTAGAGATCGAAAGGAACCCCGGTAAGGGTGACCGTTGCGGGAGGATCGGTCACGTTGTTGGCGGAAATCCATCCGGTCAGGAGCGTTCCATTGGCGTCGGCAGCCGGGCCGGCAAAACTCCATTGTTCGTCGGTGGCCCAGGTGAGCTGGACCGCGGATGCGGTGCCGGTGGCATCATTGAGAGTGATGGGGCCGCCCGAGGGTCCATCCGCGTTGTTCCAGTTTGCCTGGGCAACGACGCCCGACGTGTCGGATGGGAGAAGTGAGGCGTTGGCTCGCCCGGAACCAAAGTTGATGCCAATGGGATCGGCGTAGGCAGTGGGCATCGCCGTGAGCGAGGCGAAGAGGAGTGTCTTTTTGAAGTGAGATTTCATGGGGCGGTGCTTGTGAATACTTTTAGAAAAAGAGGTGACTGTCTGAAACAGGGGGGTAGATGGAGGTAATCTCTTGATTCGCAGTTTTTTTGACCAAGAACATCACAGCAGGCCCCGGATTGAGAATCAAGGCTTGTAATGACGAAATGAGGGGGTATTCCTCAAAACCGATTGATTCCGACTTCTATTTTTTGAGAGGGAGAAGTTCAATGGACTTGAACTGAATCGGGGCAGTTTCAGCTTGAATGGAAATGTAGCCCTTCTTGAGCGGAGATCCGTTGTCGAGTTGGATATTGTCGTATTCGCAGACGACCTTGCCATCGGCGATGTGTTTGAACTTGTCACCGCGAACTTCGATTTCCACGGTGACCCACTGATCGCCATGAAAGGTGGGGCCGCCGGTCTGGATGACGTGGGCCTTGGTGAGTTTCCCTTTCCAATGGAGTTGGGTGCCGGGGGTGCAGATATTGAGGGTGCCGCGGTCGCCTTTGCCAAAGCCACCGAGGAGTTGGACTTCAACCGAAGCGGGGAAGTCCTGGTCTTTTTTCATGGTTTTGGGGTCCTGGCAGTGAAGCATGAAGCCATTGTTCCGGTTGGCCCAACCGGGACCGCCATTGACCTGCTTGCCGATGAAGCGGTAGGTGGAACGGATTTTATAATGGGAGTAAGGGGTTTTGTAAAAGAGGTGGCCAAACTCTCCGCTGAACTTCTCCCATTTGGAATAATCGATGGTGAGGAGCCCGTCTTTGACCTGAAAGGTGTCCTTGTAATTCACACCGAGATCGGAGCCGGAGAATTTGGGGGTCCAGCCGGTGAGATCCTTGCCGTTGAAAAGAGAGACCCAGGCTTCCTTTTTATGAACCTTGGCCTCTGGTTTGGTTTCGGTGGTTTGTCCGAAAGAGACTCCGAGAGTGAGCACGGCGGCGAGGAATTGTGAGCGTTTCATGATGAAGGGAAGTTAGTTGTCGGTGGGCGGAGATGCAATGGGGAAAGCAGAGTCATGGATGGGTAAGGGTGTATCGTCGCCTTACGATGGGATAAGCTGCGATGGTGACAACGATGATGGTGGCACCCAGATAGAAACCCGGATTGAGGTTTTTGTGCTCCTGAAGGATGAAGGCGGCCAGGAGGATGCCGTAGACTGGTTCAAGGTTGTTGGCAAAGTTGACGGTAAAGACGCTGAGGCGTTTGAGGAGTTCGATGTATTGCGAGAAAGCGATGACGGTGCAGAAGACGGCGAGGACGATGAGCCAGAGCCAGTCGAGGGAGCGGGGCGGGAGGGGGACTTTTCCCTCTGAAATCAGGAGGAAGGTGAGAGCAAAGAGGCAGGCTCCGGCCATTTCGTAGAGAGTGATGACCAGGTGGTGGGCCTTGGTGATATGGAAGCTGTTGAAAATTGAAAAGGTGGCGGCGAGGAAAGCAGATAGGATGGCGATGAGGAATCCGTGACTGTATTCCAATTCGCTCCGGTAAATGATGGCAACGCCGCCGACGATGATGGCACCAAAGATCAAGTCGATGGGACGCAGGTGGCGTTCCTTGATCAGAAGGGGTTCGAGGAGCGCTGTCCAAAGAGAAAGGGTCGCCACGCCCACCATGCAGATGGAGACATTGGCGACTTTCACTGCCAGAAAAAAAGTAATCCAGTGTGCTCCGATGACGAAGCCGGTGATGATGAAAACAAGGGCCTGCCTTGCGGAGGTTTTGCTCCGGGAGCGCAGCCAGATCAGGAGACACCCTGCCGCGATGGCGGTGCGGTAGGTCACGATGCCCAGCGCAGAAAGGTCGATCAGTTGACCGAGGACTGCGGTGAAGCCCCAGAGGATGACAATGATCTGGAGCTTCAGGTGGTCACGGGGCATGGGCGTGCGGCGTTATTCCGCTGGCGCGATCGTTACGATGCGCCAGAAGCCCCTTGCTCCGGGAGAGAAAACGAAATCCTGAACAGGACCATCTTCGGTCGCGGTGATGGGAATGGTATTCGTGACGGCCCAGGATCCTTCTTCGAGTGAATTTTCAGTGAATTCGACGTTGTAGCTGGTATCTTCCTCACCTTCCCAAACAAGCTTGTAGGTGTTTTCAAATTCAGTGGGGAAGGACTCCAGGATGATGGGGTCGGGGTCGGTTTCGGTGGCATAGACGCGCATGTGGAATCCGGAGTCACTGCTTGTGGTGCCTGCGTTGTGCAGGGAGACACCAATTTCCACTTCTTCGCCGGCCAAAAGGTTGAGTCCGCTCACGGTGGCGTATTGGATTTCTTCTTCCGTGCCAAGCGTTCCCCCCGAGATTGTGAAGTTGGCCGCGATGGCGGTGGAATTGTAGAGCAGGGTTCCTCCCGTCACATTCATGCGGGTGACTTCCGTGCCATTGATATAGATTACGGCACCATCATCGAGAGCTCCCTCGAAACCGAGGCCTTGAACTCCTTTTTCAGGAATAAAAGTGGTCCGGAAGTAGGTCACGGCCTGCCTCTGCCCGCTGGCAGGAGTGGTGAGAGTGGTCCCGCGATTGGGAACGGCGTTGATTGTTCCGTATCCGAATGGAGAGGCCGAGGGCCCCAGGAATGCGGGGCCGTTGTAATCCGCGGCAGTGTGCCAAGTGGTATAAAAGTCAGTATCAGCGGTGGCGGGATTGGAGGCATTTGTTCCGCTGAGAGCCTGATAGTAGCTCCAGGATGCTCTGGTGGGGACAAGTTCGAGTCGAGGTGTGAGAGGGTCGCGGGAGGTGGAAAGAGTGAGATCAAAGGTGCCTTTTGAACCACTCTCTCCATCCACGGCAATATAGTAGGTTGTGCCTGCTTTCGCGTCCAAACTGAGGCGGACGTAGGCGACGAAGGGTTCTCCGTTTATTCCGAGGCTGCGGCTTGTGGCGGGAAGGGAGAATTTTTTGTAGCGTTTTGCAGGCTGCAGATCAGCAAGTGAGTCCCCGGTGTAAACCGCGAGGACGATATTCGAAAGGGGACCGGCTGCGCCGGGACGAGCGGCGATCTCAACGCGGCGTTTTTGATCGACGGTCAAAGCATACCAAAATGAGGCACTGGCAGTGACTCCGGCATGGGCAGGCTCACCGTCTTCGGCCGTCGCGGTCGCATTGGTTCCAGCGACGGTCATCGTTGCCTGGGAATTGAGGAAGTTGATGGGAGTCGCTTCGGCAAAATTATCGTTCGCCGTGAGGGCGAGGGGGGAGCCAAGGAGACTTGCGAGAAAGATGGATGGGGTTTTCATCGTCTGGTTTCGGTTTGTGTGTAGTGATGGCCCAAAAGCCGCCTTGCGAAAACTAGCTGAGTCGGAACCGGCGGTCAAGGGGGGGCGTTATGGGCTGCTTATTTCCCCCCCCGATTCCGGCATCCCGCTATTAGCGGGCTTTTTTCAAGTCCCTCAATGTCCTGCTTCGGTGCCGACTTTGGCGTAAAGCTCCCTGACACGGCTGCTGGTTTCGAGCAAATCAGCGCTCAGAGTGACGGTGTCAGGCTCAAACATCAGGAGGGTCGAGGATCCGCCGAAGGCAAAGTATCCCTTCTCCTCACCTTTTCCCACCGTTTGTCCGGGGGTGAAGGTTTGGTGAATGGAACCCACGCAGGTGGCCCCGATTTCCATGCAGATAACCGTTCCGAAGTCTTCGGTGACCAACTCGGTGATGGTGCGTTTGTTCTCCCAGAGATAGGAGAGACGCTGCCTCAGGGCGAGAGGGGAGACAGAAAAGAGAGGCCCGTTGATCATGCGGGTTTCGCCGGGAGTTCCTGCGCAGGGGAAGTGGAAGCGGTGGTAGTCGACCGGGCAGAGACGTGAGAGGAGAAGGGGGCCGTTTTCGTATTTTTTGGCCAGTTGGGTGGAATTCAACAGTCCGGCGACGTCGAATTTCTGTCCTTTGACAAAAACCGAACTGATTTCGCTGGCCTTTGCGAAGCCGAGATGTCGACCATCGGCAGGCAGAACCACGGGGGCATCGGAGATGGGACGGGCGCCTGGTTTTAGTTTCCGGTAGAAAAAGTCGTTGAAGGAAATGAATTTTTCCGAACTCTTTTCGAAGTCTGCCGCATTCAATCCATAGGTCTCAAGAAATGGCGCGATTTTTTCGGTGGTTTTGGGGGAATCCATCTTTCTGCCATACCACTTTGAGAAGAAGGGGCGCTTCACGAAGCTATGCAGGGCAAGCTTTCCAAGGGGATTGCCATAGGCCCAGCGGAGGAAGCCTTCGCCGTAGACCTGTTCGGTTTCCTCCTGCCCTGTTTCGCGATTGAGATACTTGATTGGTTCCACGGGGAGGACCATGGCTACGAATCAGGAATTTGAAATTTGAAATTTCACCTCTTGCAGCTACGTCTATTCCAGCCATGCGAAACCTCGTCCTCCTTGCGACCGCTGCCACCTTGTTCGCAGGTTGCGGTGAACCCGAGAAATCCATCCACGTGACCGAGACGCGTCCGATCACTTTGCACGACCGGCATTATCCCGGGAATCTCAAGGACCGCCCACCTCTGGGTTGGAGACGTCTCCCGGGAACCCAATTTCGTCTCATCAACTATGTGACGGGAAAAGATGACTCGGTTGAGGTCGTGATGGGAGAGACCCAGGGACAGGTTTTGGAGAATGCCAACCGTTGGTTGGGCCAGTTCGGGCTGACACCTCTGCAATCCGAGGAATTTTTGGGGAAGACCGAGATGCTCGGTCGGCCGGCCTTTATTGTTGAGGGCAAGGGAACCTACAATCCGGGAATGGGTCAGGGAGCGAAAGAGGGATACGCCATGATTGGCATCATCCGGCAGTCGAGCAGCAACATCATTACCCTGAAAATGACGGGGCCGGTCGAAGAGGTGGAAGCCCAACGAGAGGCTCTTTTTGAATACACGCGCAGCTTTACTCCCATCGAAGATCACTTCATCGAAACCCCGACAGGAGAGAAACCTGCCGAAACCTCCGGGACCCCCGATTATTAAGCCATGAGCGATTCAAAAAAAGAAATCTCCCTGGGGAAACGTGTCTTTCGCATCCTTTCCGGATACGAGATTGCGGTCGTTTGTTTAAGCCTTTTGTTCATCCTCACCTTCTTTGGGACGATCGAGCAAAAGTGGTTCGGGCTGTGGTCGACGATTCACAAATACTTCGACATCAAGTCCCTCTATGTGCTGCCCACTCGTGGGGACGGCAAGCCCATCTTTTTCCCGTTGCCCGGAGCCTACTGGGTGATTGTGGTTCTTGGAATCAACATGCTTTGCGGGGCGATCATCCGGGCCCGGAAAGGGTGGAAGAAATTCGGAGTGCTCCTGAGTCATTGCGCCATTCTCTTCATGCTCTTCGCGGGTGCTGTCTCCAGTGTCACCAAGGAAGAAGGTCATATGCGCATCCTCCAGGGTGAAAAATCCGACTATGCCCAAAAGCTCTTCAAGCATGAGATCGAGATTTTTAAATACGATGAGAACGGAGACCGTGAGCCACCCGCCATTGTTCGGTCGAAGCACATCAAGTCTCTTGGTCCAAAAAAGAAGCTCAACGCCACCTTTGAGAAATTCGACTTCACTCTGCAAGTCGACCACTTCCTCCCGGTTGCCGAACTCGCTCTGGCCTCACCGTCCAGTCCGGCTCCTGACGGGGTCGAAGTGGTGGATGGATTTTTCCTCGTCGAGACCGAGAAAAACATCCAACAGGAAGAGGCGAACCTCCCCGGATGCTACGTCACGGTAAAGGACGAGTCCGGAGGCACGATCCAGCGTCTCGTGCTTTGGGCCGGCAATCCCTATCCGGTGAGCTTCACACACGGGGGCCAACGCTATGGAGTGACCTATCTGATGGAAGTCTGGCCAATGCCTTTCATGGTCGATCTCCACCGGACCTTTGGTGAGGACCATCCGGGGACCAATATTCCGCGTTGGTTTCAGAGTGACATCACCAAGATTGATGGGGATGATGGGGAACAGCGCGAAGATTACAAAATTGTCATGAACGAGCCCGCCCGTCATGGCGGCTACACTCTCTACCAGGCCGGATACACCAAGGCTGCCGAGGGGGAAACTCCATCTTCGACCTTCGCGGTCGTGAAAAACCCTTCCGACAAGTGGCCGGAGTATGCGCTCTACGCATCCACCATTGGGCTGCTGATTCACTTTATTACGATGCTCTTCCGTTTTGCGGGAGGGAGTCGGCCCAAGAAACTCAAAACCACCGAACCTTCCGTCTCGTGAGTGCCAACCCGCTTCCAAACCCAGATCCTGAAAGCAAAGCCCTTCGCTGGGGATTGGCCATTTTTTTCCTTCTGGTTCTCTTCGCTCTCATCGCCTTTGGAATCCGCGGAGTGATCCCGCCGACCGACGTGCGGGAAGTTGACGCCTATTCGCCATGGAGTGAGGAGGTGGTTGAGGCCGCTTCTGCCATTCCGGTTCAGGACGGCGGGCGGATCAAACCCCTTGCCACCTTCGCCCGCTTCAAAATGCTGACCTTTCACGGTTCGCTGACGATGAAGGTGAAGTCAGGAGGAACGGTTCACAAGATTGGTCCGGTCGAGTGGTTGCTCGATTGCATGTTTCGTCCCGAGCTTGTCGATAACCTCCCGGTCTTTCGCCTCGATGATTCCGATATCTTGAAACCCTTTGGGATCGAAACGAAAGACCGTCGTGCCCGGTTGAGTTTTAAAGACATTGAAAACGGTGGGGACGCCGATGAAGACGGCTTTCAAAAGCTCATCAATCGGGGCCGTGATCTGTTACAGCAAAGAGAGGAGCTTGGTGAGGACTCGCTGTCTCCAAACGAAAAGAAGACGGTGGAGTTTGCCCAGCTTGTTCTCAACTACACCGGGATTCGGGACTCGTTTGACATTCTTCGTGGAGGTTTGCCCGAACTCGATCCCAAGCAGCTCGCATACGTCGATGAGGCAGTATTGGAAATGCTCGACAAAGTGAGTGATCCTTCCCGTTTCAGCTACTGGATGCCTGTGGTGGACCGGGTGATCGCATCAACCCGGAGGCTTGAAACGCCAGAAGCGAGGGAATTTGAATATGAATTGAACCGCCAGCTGACCTTCGCAAAGTATGGCCCGGTCATACTTCCGCCCCAAAGTAAGGACGAAGAGGAATGGACTTCCCTGGGAAATGGAATGGAAAAATTCCTGCAAGGAAAGTTGGAAGAGCCCACCGCGATGATGAAGGACTTCAAGGCTCTCGAGGATTTGGGGGAGTTATCAAAAAAGCCGAATTCCGAAGATTTTCTCAAGAGCCTGACCGCATTTAAGGACGACTTGCGCGAGCGAGCCGGGAGCCGGGATGAAGGTGAGAAGATTGATTCCGAAGTTTCCTACTATGAGCGAAACCACTTTATGCACGCGCTCATTTGGTTCATCGCGGCATTTGTGGTCTCTGCCATCGGCTGGATTGTGAGAGAGGGCAAGGCAGGCAGGATTGTGGGGTGGATCACCTCCATTCTCTATGTCACTGGCAGTGCTTATCTTCTCGCGGGAATCGTTCATCGGTTTATCATCACCGGACGCCCTCCGGTCTCCAATCTCTATGACACAATCCCGTTCATTTCTGCCGGAGCAGTTATTGTTCTCGGGATTTCCGAGCTCTTGACCCGCCGCAGAATTCTGCTCTCGGTTGGAGCCGCACTGGGAGTCATGGGACTGTTCTTTGCATTCCGTTTTGAGCTGGGAGATGCCCAAGATAATATGGATCCCTTACGGGCGGTATTGGACTCCAACTACTGGCTCGCAACACATGTGGTGACGGTTACGATCGGGTATTGCGGCGGGCTCGTCGCCTGCTTTCTCTCCATGGTTTATGTCTTCCTTGCTCTTGCCGGAGTGATGAAAGATCCCAAGGCTTTTCATCGGTTCATGACCCGCGCCGTATACGGAATCACCTGCTTCACCCTGTTGTTCGCCTTGGTGGGAACCGTGCTCGGAGGGATCTGGGCCAATGATTCATGGGGACGATTTTGGGGGTGGGATCCCAAGGAAAATGGGGCCTTATTGATCGTCTTGTGGTGTCTCATCATTCTTCACTGTCGACTGGCAGGTTGGATGAAAGGCTGGGGGCTTCATCTCATGAGCATTCTCGGTGGATCGGTTGTCGTCTTCTCCTGGTGGGGAGTCAATATGCTGGAAGTCGGTCTGCACTCCTATGGCTTTATCAAAGGAGCAAGCACGGTTTACTACTTCTATTTCGCAACCTTGATCGCGTTTTTGGTGGGAGTTGTTGCCTGGGCCATTGAGAAGTTCCAGCCGAAGCAGTCGCGCCAAACGTCTCCCGTAATTCCCAAAGTCTGACCCTCGGAAATTCGGCAAGGGATCATTGTTTTGGTCTGCTCATAGATCTGTCTTTAGGAAGCCATTCCGGATGTGGTAGAGCTTCTTTATGAAGTTCGTTCTCCTATTGCTTGCTTGTTTTCACGTCGCACGTGCCGACCAACTTCCGAACATCGTTTTTATTTTGGCAGATGATTTGGGTTATGGAGACGTCGCCTGCTACAATCCCGGGTCAAAGATCCCGACGCCCCATCTTGATCGTCTTGCGAGGGAGGGGATGCGGTTCACGGATGCTCATAGTCCGGCGACTGTGTGTACGCCGACCCGCTATAGTTTGCTGACCGGGCGGATGTGCTTTCGGACCGGCCGGTCCCGGGTTTTCTCGGGGGTGGGAGGTCCGTGTCTCATCGAAGAAGGGCGGCTCACTCTCCCGGCGATGCTTCAGGAAAAAGGATATGCCACCGCTCTCTTTGGAAAGTGGCATGTTGGAATGAGCTTCTTCGACAAAGAAGGGAAGAGGATCGAGGAGCAGGGGTTGAAGGGGGTCGAAAAGATCGACTACTCACGACCAGTGGGAGGATCTCCAATCGAGTTTGGCTTTGATCACTTTTATGGCACCGCTTGTTGTCCCACTACGGATTGGCTTTATGCCTATATTGAGGGTGATCGCATTCCGGTGCCTCCGGTGAAGCAGATTGATAAGAGTTTATTGCCCAAGCATCCCTATGCCAACGACTGTCGTGCCGGGATGGTCGCGCCCAATTTTGACCTGGAGGAAGTGGACCTCGTCTTTCTCAAAAAGAGCCGGGAGTTTTTGTCGTCCCATGTGAAAGAGGCTCCTAAAAACCCCTTCTTCCTTCTTCACTCGATGCAGGCGGTTCATTTGCCCTCGTTTCCGGCCAAGCAGTTTCAGGGAAAGAGCAACTCCGGACCCCACGGAGATTTTATTTACCAGATGGATTGGATTGTGGGGCAGCTGACGAAGACGCTTTCCGATCTTGGAGTGGCCGACAACACCATCGTGATGTTTGGATCTGATAACGGCCCCGAGGTGCCTTCGGTCATAGCGATGCGCCGGGACCACGGCCACGATGGAGCCCGTCCGTGGCGGGGAGTGAAGCGCGATCAATGGGAGGGCGGACACCGGACTCCGTTCATTGTGA
Source organism: uncultured Verrucomicrobiales bacterium (assembly GCA_937916505.1). Lineage (GTDB taxonomy): Bacteria > Verrucomicrobiota > Verrucomicrobiia > Verrucomicrobiales > Akkermansiaceae > SW10. The sequence goes on from CALFSW010000395.1 coordinate 22,173, forward strand.
AGTGGCCGGGGGTGGTGAAAGCCGGATCCACCAGCGATGAAATCGTGAGTCTTACCGACGTCTTTGCCACCTGCGCCGCCATCACCGGGACGAAGTTTGCCAACACTGCCGGTGAAGACAGTTTTGATCTCACTCCGGTGCTCGAACAGGCCCCTCTAAAAAAGCCGATCCGCCCCTATCTTTTGCAGCAAACCTTTGCGATGAAGTTATCGATCCGTCAGGGGAATTGGAAGTATATCGATCATAAGGGATCGGGAGGAAATAACTACGAGAGAACCGGTGAGTGGGGCATGAATCAATATGCCCTGCCTGATACCGACCCGGATGCTCCGGGGCAGTTGTTCAACTTGAAAAATGATCCTGGTGAGACGAGGAATCTTTATTCGAAAAACCCTCAAGTGTCGGCCCGGTTGAAGGCACTTCTGGAGAAATCGAAGGAATCCGGCCGGAGTGCTCCTTTGCCGGGGAAATGATCATCTAGGGCTTGATGCCAGTTCCGGATTTGTGGGTGAGCTCACCGAGCTTCTTCAAAAGCTCCTTGTGAGCGGGATCACCGGCGACGTTTTTGGTCGCTTGGGGATCGGCTTTGAGGTCGATCAAGGTGATGTCTTCGAGCTTTCCGGTATGGTCTTTTTTACGCCATTCGGTGTAGCGATAGCGATTGGTTCGGACACTCGTGCCGAGGACTTTGCCAACCTTGGGCTTGCTCTTGAAATATTGGCTGAAGACGCCTTCCTTCCATTTGGCTTTCGGGTTTTGAATTACGGCCTTGAGGGAAACACCGTGAAGTTCTTTAGGGATGGTGACGTTGCTGAGGTCGCAGATCGTAGGGAAAAGATCGACGAGTTCGGTGAGGGCTTGAGTGCGTTGTCCGCCTTTCAGTTGGGGAGAAGCGATGATGAGAGGGACTTTGGCCGCGACTTCGTAGGTGGTGTGTTTGCACCACTCGCCGTAGTCGCCGAGGTAGTATCCGTGGTCTCCCCAAAGAACGATGATGGTGTTCTGGGCGAGGCCGGTGGTTTCGAGGGCGTTAATGACACGGCCGACTTGCGCGTCCATGAAACTGACGGAGGCGCGGTAGCCGTGGATGAGTTCGCGGGTTTTCTCGTCGTTGAGGACTTTGGTTTTGGGATCGATGTCGGAGTAATTTTTGAGTTCTCCCCAGGTCGAGCCGTCGTAGGAAAGACCGTCGGCTACTTTGTCACGTGAGGGGACTTTGATCTTGGAACGATCATAAAGATCCCAGTATTTGCCGGGAGCATTGAAAGGGAGGTGGGGCTTGCTGAAGCCGACGGCGAGGAAAAAGGGCTTGTCCGCCGCCGCAAGTTTTTCCAGTCGCTTGACAGCGGCCTTGGCGACTCCGCCGTCGTTGTAGATGTCACCGCTGACATCGCCGCCGTTTTCGCTGGCGGGTCCGTTGCTGCGGACACCGGTTTCTTTTTGAATCCGGCGGGCTTTCTTTGAGGCGGCGATGCCGGCGGGCGAGGCGTATTGTTGGCCGAGTCCCCGGAGGGGCTTCTCGGACCAGCCTTGTGGGAAATCGTCGTTGTGGGCGTGATAGATTTTTCCAATCGAGAGGGTTTGGTAGCCTTGCGCTTTGAAGTGTTGAGGCATCGAGAGGGCGTCGGGATTCATCTCACGCATGGGCGTTTTGAAGTTCCAGCAACGGGTGGTTTGTGGCCGCAGACCGGTCATGAGGCTGGCGCGGGAGGCCCCGCAAACTGCGACCTGGCAATAGGTGCGCTCGAAAAGGGTTCCGCGCGCGGCGAGGGCATCGATGTTTGGAGAGTGAATGTCTTTGTATCCGTAACAGCGAAGCTCGGGACGGAGGTCATCGACTGCAATGAAGAGGACGTTGAGTTTTTCGGCCGCGAAACTGGATGATGCCAGGGCGAAGAGGAGGAGGTTGGAGCGGATCATTTTTTTGAGTTGGCTTTGAGAGTAGCGAGATACTCGATGACGTTGCGGATTTCGCGTTTGGTGAGGATCAGGCCCATTGGAGGCATGGTGGAAATGACGGGGCTGCGGTCTTTGACTTCGTTGGATTTTACTTTGGTGACTTTTCCTTCGGCATCACGGATTTGAATGAGGCCGTTCTTTTCGCTCTGAAAAAGTCCGGCAACCGACTTGCCGTTCTTGAGCGTGAGTGAGATGGAGCCGTAGCCGTCCGCGATGCCTTTTTGAGGGTCGACGATGGATTCGAGGAGGTGGGAGCGTTCCATTAGACCGATGGATTTCAGATTCGGGCCGATGTCGCTGCCTTTGCCATTGGCCACTTTGTGACAACGGATGCATTGGGCAGCGAGGTGGTTCATGAAAAGGTCTTTGCCTTTTGCTGCGTCGCCGCCTTCGAGGGTGTGGGAGAAGGCAGGGACCGGGGCTTTGAGTTTTCGGACGGCAGCGGCACCGAGGAGGTCGAGCTGGAGGGTGGCGGGGACGGTATTGAAGGTCGCGAGGAGCGATTCGAGAATTTGATCGCCTTTGGCCGAGGATAGAGGGTCGGCGAGGAAAGAAATCGCGGCTTGTTTCTCGCGGGTGGAGCCACCTTTTTTAAGGAGAGTTCTTTCGATATAGGCGAGGGCAGATTTAGCGTTGGTTTTGGCTAAGAGCATGAGTCCTGCGATGCGGATCTCGTCGTTTCTTGCTTCGAGCGCCGAGGTGAGAATTGAATCGAGCTCGGGATGCTTTTGCGAGACGAGGGCGCGAAGGGCTTCGATTCTGAGTTCCGGCAGTGAGGTTTCATTCCGGGAGACTGCGATGAGGGCTTCTACCGGGATTTTGATTTTCAGAGAACGAGCCAAACTCATGGCTTGGCTTTGAATTTTCTGGGCCTGGTCAGAGAGAAGAGAGGTAAGCTTCGCTGTGAATGCTTCTTTGACTATGGCCGGGTCTCGCGGATCAAGGGGGCGGTAGCGACCATTCACCCGATCGAGGGCATCCGGATGATGCCATTTAGAGAGTGCGTCCAAGGCGTCGAGACGAAGAATTTCGGGGGCGGTTTTTAGGGTCGAAAATGCGGCGACTCGTTTGGCGTGTTCCGGGGTGCCGAGGTGGAAGTTGGCGTTGATGGCGCGCCGGATCAGGGATTCGTTTTTGGTCCACTTGGTGTCGGCTAATGAAGCTGCGAGGGCGGGCATTGCTTCGGGAATGGTCCAGTCATCGTGGATGGCGCGAGCGGCTTCGGCGGCGACGTTTTCGAACTTGGATTTAAGGAAGGCAGAGACTGCCGGGTCGGCACGGCGACGGAGGGCGACGACGGCGATTTTTTGGATGAGTTCGGATTCGTCGTCGGCGAGGGCGGCGAGAAATTCTGAAGAGGCGCATCCGGTGAGGCCGACGATGGCAGCGTGGCGGAGGTAGGTGTCATTCTCGTTGATTGAGCGGGCCATTTTGAGGATTGCGCCACCGCTTCCAGAAGCTTCAAAGTTTCCGAGTGCGATGGCGGCGAAGAATTTTACGCGGTCGGATTCATCTGTGAGTCGCTCCTCAATCATCTCAAAGGCAAAGGGAGTGTCGGAGGGGTCTGGAGCCCGATGAAGGGCGAGATTGAACCCGAAGTTTTCGCTGTAGCATTTTAGGACCTGGGCGCGGATTTCAGGATCCGGGTCGGACAGTAATGCTAGGACGTCGCCGGTCGTTGATTTGATCATGCGGGCATGTTCGCAACGCGCCCAAATGGCATGAATTCTTGAAAGTTGCGGACCCGATTCAGATGCCTTCTTGAGTTCGATTTGGGCCCCACGTTTAACAAGTTCGAATTGCCCTTTGAGTCGCACCCGTTGATCGGGATGGTTTAGGATCGCGATGAGTTCGGTGGTGCTGGTTTTGGAAAAATCCGATCTGAGTGCCTTTGCGGTTTGTTCACGCAGCGGATCCTTTTTCTCAACGTCCCATTTCCAAACGGCTCCTTTTTGATTGAGAGGATATCCGCCGCCCCAATCCACTCCGTAGAGGGCTCCATCGGGGCCGAAGTTGATGCCAACGATGGGGACGCCATTCCCGATCTGCATGTCGTTGACCATCTTGTAAGACGCTCCGTTTTCTTGGACCTGGAAGGCCCATTGCTGTCCATTTGGCGCGCTGGTGTGGAAGAAGTAGTCCTTCCATTCTGTTCCGAGTGCAGTTCCGGGATTGAATGCCATTCCGGCCGGGCCGTTGTTGTAGAGGGAGATGGGCGGGAGGATGTAAGCGGGTTGGTTTTGCTGATAGGGGACGCTGAGGTTTTCATCCATCCATGGGTTAAATTCACCTTTGCGATACTGCCAGTTGGACCGCCAACCGGCGTCCATGTGCTGCACGATGTAGACGAAGCGTTCTTTTTCACCGGGACGATCCGAGTCGTTGTCGACGCCGAAGATGTTGCCGTATTGATCGAAGGCGATCTCCTGGACGTTGCGGAGTCCGCGGGCGTAAACTTCGAAGTTACTGCCATCGGGGTCGCAGCGGAGGACCGCTCCTTGGTTGGGATATTTGAAATGACGACCTTCCCTGGATTTGACGCCCACGCCCTTATCGCCAATCGTCCAGTAAATGCGGCCATCCGGCCCGACGGTGAGGCCGTGCATGTCATGACCGGCGTAGGCAAGATGGACTCCAAATCCGTAGGCGATGGATTCGCGGGTGTCTGCTTTTCCGTCGTCATTGATGTCGCGGAGTTTCCAGACATCGGGGACGATCGTGGTGTAAACATCGCCATCGTGATGGAGAACTCCGGCGGCGATTCCTGCGATCTCATCCTTGAAGTTCTCGGCATAGACGGAGGTCTTGTCGGCGAAACCATCGCCATCGGTGTCTTCGATGAGGTGGATGCGTTCGCTGAGGACCTGGAGGTCGAGAAGGTCATTCTTGCCATCCTTGTTGAAATCTTTGACCCGCCTTTTATTGGCGGAGCTGTTTTCGGCCGTGAAAATTCTCTGATAAAAGGCGCGTTTGTCGTCGGGTGAGGTGAACGAAAGATCGTTGGGAATCCAGTCGCGATTGTTGCGGATATCGAGATCGTTGGCTTTTCGCCGTTGCGTCTGTGTCACGTAGGCGCGTCCCTTTTCATCAAAGGAAATGGCGACGGGATCAGGAACCGAAAAGTCAGGAGTCCATTTGGTGAACTCGAGTGATTTTGGGTCGGGCTTCTCCGCGAAGAGGGGGAGGGGCGAAAGGAGGAAGGCGAAAAGTGAGGCAATGGGGAGCTTCATGAGACGTGGAGGAAAATGCTACGATCTTTGGCGAAGCAAATGAAGGCGCATCTTTCACTCGTCGTCTTTGGGTGCGATTGGGTGTGGGTGCTCAAAGAACATGAGAGTGGCCCGGGGGACGGGACCGGGGCCGGTGGATTCGGGTCGATTTTTTCTCGGGAAGCGACAAGCATCCGCGCAGGCTGCAGCATCCCAATTGGGACACCATCATCGGGGAGTTTAAAATCCACGAGCCCGAGCACAACGCCTGCGATTACCTTTCTGGATTCTCGAAGGAGATTAAGAGGGCTCCCACCGGATTCAGCCCCTTGGGACTATTTCTCCTCGTCGGCCAGTCTCTCGGCTTCGAGTTCGGTCTCGAAGGCTTGTTCTTCTTCAGTCAAAGCGTCCCATCTGGCTTTTTCGACTGCCGCGGCCTCTGCAATCTTTGCGGCCGCTTCGTCTTCGGCTTTCTTTTCCAATTTAGCAGCCTCGCGGGCCAAGCGCTTGTCCAGCTTCTTCTGTTCCCGTTCCCGGCGTTTGTGGTCTTTGCTTGGTGTAAATGCCATTGGTCAATCCTTTCGTAGTTGGTGAATCGAGTCATTGTTGATGTCTGTTTCGATTCGGGAGAGGAAGAGCCCATACATCGCGATCTATACTCGAATCAATAGAAATAAAATCATCTTGCCCGGTTGCCAGGGCACAATCGCGGTGATCAAGCCCGGAGATGTCGATTTCGCCCTGTTCTTAGAGGCTGTCAGTGATTTTCCGGCAGTCGCTGACTGCGATTGTGACTGGCTTCACCAGTTCCTATCCTGCCGCGCATCAGGGTTTGTGATTGTGGAAGGACTGAAAATTGAGGATTATCAGGTTGAGTCTTTTTTGGAAGAGTCGGGACAGGTCTTCGAGGCATTTTAAACACTCCGGAAAGGGTTCCCTCGGACTACCCGGGCCCTGAAGCACGGTTTTTAAGGGGATCGCGGCCCCATGATTTCACGATGAGGTTAGGCCATAGGGGCCAAATATCGCTGGCTGATTGCCAGGGAGGAGCGGGGATGAGGAGGATTTTTGCGCCTTGAAAAGGTTTCTGTCTCCATAAAGAGGTGAAGGAGTGGCCCAAGTCGTGCGATCCGTCGATTCAAGTTGCGGGGTCTGGACAAAACAACCGCAGGCGCGAGCGGACCCTATGCCGCCGAATTGGGCGACTTCATCGTCCGGTAAAATGGCAGAAAATCGCTCACAGAGATCTGTTCAAGGCGGAGGGAAAAATCATCCATCCTTAAGATCGCGGAGACTCCAAATCTCTCCGGCGAGGTCCTTGAGGGATCCGCGTGCTTTTCGCGCTCCGTCCTTCCGCTTCGGCCCGCACCGGATTGAGATCGATGTAGGCCATTTCTTTCTTCTGATCAGCCCGACTGAGCCACGAAAAGTGTTCGCGCTTTCCCTCGGCAATCGTGCGTGCTTTCAGGATCTCCGCCTGCACCCCGGTCACATATGCCCGCGAATAAAGCCCTCCCGGTCGATGGGTCAACTCCTCCTCCGAGATCCCAAATTCCCCGTCTGAAGGTGGGGGAGGGACCCCCAGCAAGAGGTGGAAATGATTCGTCATCACACAATAAGAAAGAACCCGGCATCCCGAAAATCGTTCATACATCCGCATCAGCACCCTGAACTGCTCCTTTTCTTCAGCCTGAAAGAGAAATTTCCGATGAACCACCCGGGAAATCGTGTGGTAGATCGCCAGATCAGGGAAAGTTCCATCGGAACTGGTTCGCTTGATGAAACGGGGTTCTGGTCGGAAAGGGCGGAGGTTCAATTGGTGTCCGGCGCAGGTGTCGGCTCTGTCCCAGGTCGGGAACAGCAATGAATTAAGACTCTTTCTCCGGAAACTTCACCACAGCTTGGAAGCGGGACCAAAGCGTGATGCCGTGGAGTCACGCAGGAGAAATAGAGGGATCAAATAACGCCTTCTGCTTTTTTTGCGAAACGGAAGGCGTTTTGGTGAAACTTTATCGCAATGGCTTAAATCACGCGGTCGTTTCCGCCGTCGATGGGGATTTGGGCGCCGGTGGTGGCGGAGAAGACGGGGCCGGCAACGGTGCTGACGAGGGCGGCGACGCCGGGGGAGGTGATCTCGGTGCTGAGGAGGTTTTTGGTCTTGTACTCCTGCACGGTCATGTTGTAGCGCTTGGCGGATTTTTCGAGGGCCTCGTCGGACCAGATCTCGGTGTCGAAGACGGCATCGGGGTGGAGGACATTGACGCGGACGCCGAAGGGGGCGAGCTCGAGGGCGGCGACACGGGCGAGCTGGGTGACGCCGGCCTTGGTGACGGAATAGGCCGCCGCGCCGGGTCCGGGAGCGGCGTAGTTGCGCGAGCCGATGATGATGATGGAGGCGTCGGTGCCTTCCTTGAGGTAAGGAATGGAGAACTTGAGGAAGCGCTGGGTCGCGGTGAGGTTGATCTTGATGTGGAGGTCCCACGATTCGAGGAGATCCTCGATGTATTCGCCCGATTTGAAGATGCCGGCATTGGCGACGATGATGTCGAGACTGCCGTGCCTGGCGACGGTTTCGTCGATGATGGTCTTCATGGCGGCGTCATCGGTGATGTCGCAGATGACTCCGCTGAGGCGTTCGCCGGTGAGGTTTGCGATGACGGAAGGATTGATGTCGAGACCGACGACAGTGGCTCCGTCATTGCGAAGGCGTTCTGCGGTGGCGCGCCCGATTCCTCCGGCGGCTCCGGTGACAATGGCGACTTTTCCGGCGTGGATTTGAAGTGATTCTGACATGACGATGGGTATTGGATTATTTGGTGAATGAACTGTCGAGGCGCGGAGGTTGCGGGAGATTGCGCGCGTTTTGAACCGCTAAGACAGGCCGGGGCAACGTTTTTTGGGGGCCTACGCGGGGCTCTTCCCGGATTGTTGCTCGAGCAGGGCTTTCTCTGCTTCTGCTGCAAGTCGTTGTTTTTCGAGGGCGGCTGCGATACGCTCTTCCTCCTTGAGGGAGCTCAATCCGATTCTCTTTTCCTCCGGAATGTCCCGATACATCAGGGTGAGTCTGATTTCGTTCTTAAAGACGCGATTAATGGTGATCTCCCTGACCTCGATGACAAACTCGTCCGAGAGTTGTTGTCTCAGGTAGGCGTGATCGAGCATTCTTTCCTTTTCAGTGATGCGGTAGTCGACCTCGATTTTCTGGAAGGTGTCCCGCCAGACGGCAGGTTTGTCCGCGAGATAGGCCGTGAGGAGAATGGCAGCGGCCGAGGGAATGTTGACATAGGTCGGCATCATGGTGTTCACAAAGGTGAGTGAAATTGCTCCAAGGAGATAGGCGATTTCAGCTTTGTCAAAAGCTTCGCTTCGCAGTCGCACCAGGGCAAGGAGGGCGAAGATGGTGAAGCCAAAGCCGGCGGTGACGAGGGAACTGGAGAGGAAGATGGGGAAAAGGAAGAGGTTGAAGGCCAAAAGCAGGAACAACATTTTGTGATCATGGTGCCTGCGATAGTAGATGACGTAGGCATAGATGAAGATGGTCAGGATGTTGAAAAGGGCCTTGTAGACGAGGGCCAAACCGGTTCTGGAAAGAGGGGAATCTCTTTTGGTTTGCTTCATCCAGTATGTTAAAAACCCTTCTTCAGTGGGAGGATTGGCGGGATCGAGGACTTTGCCCGTGGGATCGAACATGATGTCCATTTTTTCGGCACCCACCTGGAATTCGACATCGTAGAAGGTCCCGTGAGTGGGGCTTTCGACACCTTCGATATCCCGAATATCGTTGGCATTGTATTTGAGTTCGATCGCTGAACGGACTTCGGGGGGAAGCTGTGAGAAGCTAATGTTGGTCTCGGTCTCGACCCAGTTTCCTTCGGCGTCGAAGTCCGCGCGATACTTGACGCCATTTTGCTCGAAATGCGCTTCCCACGATCCGTTGGATTCTGATTTCCACCGGGGGGCCTCAACCTCAGGATATTTTTCCCTAAACGCTTCCTCGACATGTGGAATACCGCCGAGCGCTGCCAGGCAGCTGAGGATGATCAGGTTGAAGTGGAGAACGAGAAACTTCATGGACGCATGGATAATGAGTGGGACTGGGGCCGTTGGTGTGATCGGCCTTGGCTGATCCTGACATGGCCCTATGAGGGTGAGAAGGCTCTTCGATGGAAAATTTGCCTCCAGCGGATCTCCGGTTTTCCAGATCGTTTGGCGTCCGCCTTGCTTAAAAGAGAATGCTACTGGAAAACTCCGGCTTCCTGCAATTGGCGATCCCAGACGTAACGTCTGAAGAGGACCTTGACTGCCGCGGTCAGGGGAACGGCGAGGAGAGCTCCGAGGAAACCTCCGAGGAGGAGTGACCAGAAGATCATGGAGAAGATGACGGTCATGGGGTGGAGTCCGACACTGTCGCCCACGATCTTGGGGGCGGTCAGGAGCGAGTTGATCTGTTGAACCACGATGAAGATGGCGAGGACTCCAAAGACGTAGCCCCATTGAGGGATGCCATAGGGTTCCGAGAAGCCATGGAAGTAGGCGATGATGCAGGCCGGAATGAGGCAGATGATATTGCCGATGTAAGGAATGATTCCGAGGAAAGCCATAAAGACGCCAATCAACAATCCGTAGGGGAGTTGGAAGATGGTCAGCGTGATTCCAACCAGAATACCGTCGATGAAGGCGACGAGGACCTGCCCGCGGAAGAATGAGATGAGGTAGCCATTAATTTCGCGGAGAGTTTCCACGACTTCATCTTTGAAGCGCGAGGCTCTGAGGGGGACGTAATCGGTCCAGCCATTTTTGATGCCTTCGCTCTCTTTGAGAAAGTAGTAGAGGTAGATGGGGACCATGGCGAAGCCGAGGATGATGCCGAAGAAGCCAAGGATCTTTCCCGAGCTATTGGAGAGCCAGTTGAGGATGGACCGGCCGAAGCCGGATAGCCATTGCCCGCCCTTGGTCAGGTCGAAGTTATAAAGGGCAACGAGCTCCTCGGGATGACTGACATCAGCAATGGCGATTTCCGCACTCCAGTCTGAATCCAGGAGATTTTCGACTTCCTTGGACGGAGGTTTTTGACCGTCGGTGAGCTTTCCCGTGTCAGGATCGAGACGCCATTTGTTTTTTTGAGGGCCGATGAGGGAACCTCCGTTTTCGAGATAGGTCCGGACGGCAGGGGCGTCTTTTCGGAAGGATGAGCTCATGATCCAGCCGTAAAAGCTATTCTCTTTGGCGTCTTCAAGGCTGGAGGCCTCCATGTAGTAGCTCGAAGTGCCGCTTTCTTCGGAGAGGAGGTCTTTGATTTGGCCGGAGAGTTTGTTTCCGACGAAGAAAAACAGGATGCCAAAGAAGAGCATGAATCCTGAAAAGACGGTGATGATGCCCTTCATTCGCGAGAAGCCTTTGCGCTGGAGGTATTGAACGACCGGATCGAGGAGGTAAGCCACGATGCCGGCAACGGCAAGGGGGACGAGGACGGGTTGGAGGTAACCAAGGACCGAACTGGTGAGCCAGATCAAGCCGACAAGGAGAGATCCCAGCACGAGGATGGCGAGGCCCGTGAGGGCCTTCCACATGGTCCGCTTTTGAAAGTCGCTGGGGAATGATGGTTTTTCTTCCACAGGCGGTAAGTTGGAGAAGTCTCCCCGGCGGGGGAAGTGCAAACTCAGGGCTGCTTTGTATTCGCGGCGCTAGTTTTTGGAAATCTGATCCAGGACGCCGTTGACAAAGGACGCTGATTCCTCACCCGAAAATGAGCGGGCGAGGTCAATGGCTTCATTGATAGACACGGCGGCATCGATCTCGGGGACTTTCAGAATCTCCCAACTCGCGAGTCTCAAGATGGCGAGATCGACCTTTGACAAACGGCTGATGTCGAAGTTGGCAGCGGTCGTGTTGATGGCTTCGTCCAATTCCGGGAGGAAGCCTTCGACGTGGTCGGCGCGTTCGACGGCTTCCTTTTCAAGGTTCTTCATTTCGCTGGTGAGGCGGTGAAGGTGATCCAGATCCCGTTGATCGGGGTAGTTTTCCGGAAAGTGGACCATGCGGGCGCGATCGTCATAGCCGTCCAGTTTTTCAAAAACTCCTTTGAGGGCGCTGTATTGTTGCGGGGGAAAGGATTCAGTGAGAGGGAGGATGGTGCCGCGGTGTTTTTTAAGCTTGGTCGATTCGGGAAGAAGTTTGTGGAGATCCCTCCGCCAGCCCCCTATGTCAGCCTTGGTCAGACGGAGCAGGTTTCCGCAGCTTTCGGACCACTTAAACTCTGAGACGGCATGGGCCTTGAGCTCTTTGGCCAGTTTCTCGCCCGGATCCGCGGCGAGAATAGCGGAGCTGCAATCGATGAGAATGGACTGGAGCTTTGCGACGGCGGCATCCCGGCCCTGTTGAAAATGAGCCAGAACTTTGACGCGGGCCCGGTCGAAGGTGAGGGAGGCCTTGTCGTTGATCAGGTCCCAGAGTTCGGGGCCTCCCTGGTCTTTCGGGGAGGCGTCGCGAGCGTAAAGGAGTTGGACTGCCGCCTGGCGGACTTGGCGGCGGCTAGCCATTGCTTGGGTGAAGGCGCAGGGATTTGTTTTCACGGCGGACCTCGCTCATGACTTCGATGATGTCGAGTGCGCTGCGGGCGGCTTCGCGACCCCGGTTGAGTTTTTTGCCGATGCAGCGGGCGTAAGCTTGTTTCTCATCTTCGACGAGGAGAACCTCATGAATGATGGGAGTGCCCTTTTCGAGCGCAAGTCGCTGAAGGGCTTCCGTCACGGAGGTGGCGACGAGATCGGCATGCCCGGTGCCTCCCCGAATGATGCAGCCGAGGGCGATGACACAATCGGGAGCTTCTTCTTCAATGAGGGCCTTGATGATGACGGGAATTTCGAAGGCTCCCGGGACCCGCACGAGGTCGACGCGAGCTGCGGTCGCGTAGGCGTCAATCTCATTGACTGCATTTTCGACGAGGGCGTCCGTGTATTCCTGGTTGAATTTTGCCGCAACGATGGAGATGCGGATTTTACCCCCGGACAGGATACGTGGTTGCGGTGGAATGATGTCGGACATGTGTGAAGCGGATATGCAATCGTACGGGCACTTTGTCAATTAGAGGTGATGGCCCATTCGGGTTCGCTTGGTCTCGAGGTATTTCTCGTTGTGCGGATTGGAGGGGAGGCGAATGGGGAGTTCCTCGACGATTTCAAGGCCATAACCTTCGAGGCCGATGACTTTTTTGGGATTGTTGGTGAGCAGGCGGATCTTGCGGACACCGAGGTCGTAGAGCATTTGTGCTCCCATGCCGTAGTCCCGGAGGTCCGAGCCATAGCCCAGTTTTTCATTGGCTTCGATGGTGTCGAAGCCTTGCTCCTGAAGCTTGTAAGCGTGGATTTTTGCGGCGAGGCCGATCCCCCTGCCTTCCTGCCGCAGGTAAAGAAGGACACCGCCCTCTCTGGAAATCTGTTCGAGTGCGGTGTGAAGTTGGCCTCCGCAATCGCAGCGCCGGGAGCCGAAGACATCGCCGGTAAGGCATTCGGAATGAACACGCACGCTGACCGGTTTGTCAGGATCGATTTCTCCGCGGACGAGGGCGAGGTGTTCCGAGTCGTCGGTGCTGACCTTGTAGAGGTAGCAATCGAAGTCGCCAAAGTCAGTGGGCATGGAAATGACTTCCTCCCGGGTGACAAGTCGCTCGGAACGGCGGCGGTATTCGATCAGTTGGGCAATGGTGCAGGATTTGAGTCTGTGTTTTTCCTGATACTCGCCGAGGTCGCCAACACGTCCCATGGTCCCGTCGTCGTGCATGATTTCGCAAATGACGGCGGCAGGGGTCAGTCCGGCCATGCGGGCGAGGTCAACGGCTGCTTCGGTGTGGCCGGCGCGGCGGAGGACTCCCCCTTCCTTGGCTTCGAGGGGGAAAATGTGCCCGGGTTGCACGAAGGCGTCGGCCTTGGTTTTGGGATCGGCGAGAAGTCGAATGGTGCGGGCCCGGTCGGCTGCGGAGATCCCGGTGGTGATTCCTTCGGCGGCATCAATGGAGACCGTAAACGCGGTTTTGTGAGCTTCCCGGTTTTTCGAAGTCATGGGGGGGAGATCGAGAGTTTGCGCCCGCTCGGAGAGGATGGGGGTGCAAATGAGTCCACGGGCATGGTTTGCCATGAAGGCGATGGACTCGGGGGTAATGAGGGAGGCAGCGCCAATGAGATCGGCTTCATTTTCCCGGCTGGGGTCATCGGCCACGATGACAAGTCGGCCGTTTTTGATCTCGGCAACGATCTCATCGATGGGGGAAAACTTCAGCTCACTCATGGCGGAGCAATGATGGCAGCAATTCTCCGCCGCGCAAGGTCAGTGCATGATGTCGGCGAGAGGATCCGGTTCGAGGATCCCCAGTTCGACGAGGAAGTGGTCCGATGACCGAAGGGTGATTTCGTAGTTCTTTTCGTCGGAGTTGTAATTGAAGAAGGTGTGACCGGCGTTTTCGAATTCCATGAGTTCGCAGCGGTTGCGCTTGCGGCGGTATCGTTTTGCGAAACGCTCGGAGAGTTCGAAAGGGACGACGCGGTCGGACTTGCCATGGAAAATGAGGCAGGGAGGAAGGCCTTTTTGAGGAAGGTGTGAGCTGGGGCTGAGGAGTTTTCCGTCCTTCGGGTTGGCGAAGAATTCGTTGCCGATCCCCTTGGTGGTGGTGTCACTGATGGGTCCGAAAAGAATCATGGCGCATGGTCTTGGTGAGGGCCCGTCTTCGGTTTTGTGGGGATGCAGAGCGGCGCTGAGGACGGCATTCCCTCCGGCGCTGGCTCCGATGGCCACGATGCGTTCGGGGTCGATGCCCATGCTGGCGGCGTGGACCTTGAAGAAGGTGATGGCATCCTTGGCGTCGGTGATGGCGTCCTCGGGGGTTCCGTCTTTCAGCGCCTTGGTGCGATACTCTACAGTGGCCGCGACCATGCCTCTGGAAGCGAAGTGATGGCAGTGGGGAACGAACTGGGTGGCGGCGGTGATGTCCCAGAGGCCGCCGTGGAAAAAAATGACCATGGGTCGGCGATCGACCTCGTAGTTGAAGTCAGGAGGAAAGAAGAAGTGCGCCAGTAAATCTCCCGCCGGAGTCTGTTTGTAGACATATGAGGTGGCGGAAGACAGGAGTTCCTGGTTCCTGACTTCACCAATCATGGGCGACTTTGGGAGGTTGTTCATGGGCTGTTGGGAGCCGCAAACTTGCGTTGGCGTAGAAAAGCTTTTCCAAATGCTGGTGCAATTGTCCATAGTTTCTCCATGAAACGACTGATTTTACTTTGCAGCCTCCTGGCAATGGTGACTCCGGCGCGCTCCCAAGCGATGAGTGACAAGCAGTTGGTGGGACACCTGGGTGAAGTCTACAACGGTTGGCGTGGTGCGATGATCAAGAAAGATGCCGCAACCTGGAAGCGGCTGACCTCCAATGTGCGGCAGACCAACGTACGAAATCGGATCTGGAGTGAAAAGCGTCGCTTTCCTGATGCCGTCTTTGGTGCTCCGGGCTCTCCGCCTGCCATTTCGACCTTGAAGGCCTTGCGGGTCCGGGTGAAAGGGCGCACCGCCAAAGCGGTTTATTTCGGGAAGGTGGACTTTGGGGTTGGAGGAAAGCCCACTGACAATGTCTGGGTGATTTCGTATGTTCGGGAAGGAACCGCTTGGAAATACGACGGCGGTGAGTTTGTGAAGCTTGATGCCATTCCGGCCGTCCGGAAGCAACTCCTTGCGGGGGATTTGCAGTTTGTTGATACGATGGACTTTCATCCCGATGGCGTGGTGCCACCTGCGCCTATGGCGATCCCCGGGCCGGTGAAATACATCGCGAAGACTTATGTTTTTTGCCCCGGTCGTGAAGTGAAGCTTTTGGTCAACAAGACGTCGTCCCATCTTTTTCAGAACACGAAACGCTCCGATGTGGTGGTTGGAGGGGCACGGAACGGGCTGAATGAAATGCAATATTCCATCAAGGACATCCCCGGTGGCGACCCCAAGGCTGCCATTACTCTTCGGGTCTATCTGATGTCCGAGGTGAAGGGGGTCCAGCCGATCAAGGCGGTGCAATATCAAATTGAAGATGGATCCAAGCCCAAGGCGTCGGGAACCCTGCGGTTTAATGTCACTCCGGAAATGGGTCGCAAACTCCTCGGCCGCTAGTTCGAACCATTCAAAATCACCACGATGAATCTGATAGAACTCCTCCGTGATTACTGGCGTGCCGGGGTGGAGATTTTGGTGCTTTGGATTCTCATTTATCAAGTTTACCGGGTTTTCCGTGCGACCCGGGGGGCTCGAATTTTGGTGGGGCTGGCGGTGGTGGTGATCCTCCTGACGCTGGCTTCCCAAATATTGGAGCTCCAGGTCATTGAGTGGATCATTAAGAGCGCCGCAGCCATTCTGGCTTTTGCCCTGCTCATTATCTTCCAGCCGGAATTGCGCAATGGTTTGGCCCGCTTGGGCAGTGCCAATCTTTTTTCCTTCTCGACCACCCAGCAGAAGGTTTTTTTGGAAACGCTCGCTGAATCGGTGGTGCGACTTTCCAAGAAGCGCTTCGGTGCTCTTTTTGCGATTGAGCGTGGCATCGAGCTTGATGATTACGAAGGCACGGGCGTTCCGATCGACAGTGTTTTGTCGGTGGAGCTGGTGGCAACGATCTTTCATCCCAAAACGGCGTTGCACGACGGTGGCCTCATCTTGAAAAAAGAGCGGATTGCTTCGGCTTCCTGCATTTTCCCGGTGAGTCAAAAAGAGCTCTCGGACCGGTCGCTCGGGCTGCGTCATCGGGCGGGCTTTGGAATCACTGAAGAAACCGATGCCGTGGCGATCATTGTCAGTGAAGAGACGGGCGCGATTTCGATCGTGGTCGAAGGCAAAATTTTTCGTAACCTTTCTGAAGACGAATTCCGTGATAAACTAGAAGATATTTTCCTAACCCATGGTGAAGCAATTGAAGAAGTGGCTCCTGAGGAATTGGACGGCGAAGATCGCCGCTCTGACCCTCGCGATCGCGATATGGTATCTGATTAACCTCCATCTGGAGGGAGATAACCCATTCGCTGAATCCGTGATTGAGAGCCTGGAGCCATGAAGCTCGAGAAATGGCCCGGCCTTCTGGTCACGGGCACGGATACGGGTATCGGCAAGACCTGGGTTTCCGCTCTCATTGTGGAAGAGCTTCGTAAAAAGGGGACTGCGGCAGTGGGTTTGAAGCCGGTCCTGAGTGGTGCCCGCGATGATGCTCAACGCTTGTGGGAGGCCAACGGAGGATCGCTTGATTTGGATGTGGTGAACCCCCGGTGGTATCGAACTCCGGTGGCTCCGTTGGTGGCATCACGGATCGAGGGGAATCCCTTGGAGTTGGCTTCGATGGTGGAGCAGATTCATCAAGTGCGGGATGCCCACGATTTCACCTTGGTTGAAGGAGTGGGTGGCTGGGAAGTCCCGATGGGGGAGGACTTTGGCTTCCCGGAGTTTGCCAAGGCTCTGGGCTTTCCGGTGCTGGTGGTCGCGGCCAATTGGCTGGGAACGCTGAACCATACCTTGCTGACGGTGAAGGCAATTCAAGCAGCGGGTTTGGAATGCGTGGGAGTTGTTTTGAATCACCTCGAAGCCGAGCGCGATGTCGCGGCGACGACCAACCGGATGATGCTTGATGAACTTTGCCCGGTTCCGATTGTCGGAGAGGTGCTGACAGACGCGGATTGGATTGATTGGGTGGAGTGATCGGGGGCGTTCGGGAGATGTAGGCTCTTGAGAGGTGACTCGCGCTCGTGTTGCCATATTTCCCCCCCCGACTTTGTCCTGGCGAATGATCTCCGCAATTTGCCGGGTGCAACTCTGGATGACTTCGTGCGGGGATGCGAAAGTGCGCGATCTCTTCTTCTACATTGATGGATACTACAATATCCATCGGAAACACTCCTCGCTGGGCATTCGCGTCAACTTTTCACCTAACTGACTGAACGATAATGAATTAAACTTAA
>CALFSW010000396.1 GCA_937916505.1 uncultured Verrucomicrobiales bacterium
CTAGCAAGGTTCCGTGCAAGCCGTTACCGATCATCAAAAATAGCATTCCCAGCAACAAGGCCCAGGCATTTCTTAAAAGAGAGGCCATGCAGTCATCTCTGAAATCATTGTTGGGAAACTGCTTATCCAGAACTGTGTATGCATGCGATTTCGGCCTGGGGTTTGTGGGTGTGAAAAGTTGCTTGCGGGGATGGCAGGCCAGATTCGGCCCAAGTGTAGTGGCCCCCCGAGCTTTGGACAGCCTTCGTTGTAAAGGTAACTGTACCGACCTCACTCCACCACTTTTCAGGATCGCAAGGAATTACATTCTAAATGAATTCCTGGTAGGTCGGTTTGATGACGAGTTCGGGGACGACGACGTGCTTGGGGAGCTGGGCGATGGCGACGATGAGGGAGCCGATGTCCTCGGGGTGGACCATGCGGGCTTTTTGTTCGTCGGGGACTTTGACAGGGCGCTCGTCGAGGATGGGGGTGTTGATCTCGCCGGGGAAGATGCTGGTGATGCGGATGCCATTTTGGGCTTCTTCGGCATTGATGGCGGAGGCCATGCCGGTGACGCCGAATTTGGAAGCGGCGTAGGCCATGCCGGCGAGCGGATAGGCGCGTTTTCCTGCGATGGAGGAGATGTTGAAGATGAGGCCATCCTGCCGTTCCCGCATTTCGGGAAGGGCGGCGTGAATGAGGTTGAAGAAGCCGGTGCAGTTGATGGCGAGGAGCTTGTCGAAGTCGGCGGGGTCGATTTCGGAAACCTTACGCTTCACAATGTTGACGCCGGCGGAGTTGACGAGGATGTCGGGGGTGCCGATGTGTTCGAGGAGGGAATTGACGTCCTGACGATTGGAGATGTCGCAAACCTGGACGCGGAGGTCTTCGCCGGCGACTGCGCGGAGTTTTTCTTCGTTGCGACCGCAGATGGTGACGGAGCATCCGGCTTCGGCGAGGGCGCGGGCGGTGCCGAGTCCGACGCCGCTGCCTCCGCCGGTGACGATGGCGGTTTTTCCTGAGAGTGGTTTCATTTAATCAAAGATTGGGTAGTAGGTGTTGAAGGCTTTTTCGCCAAAGACGCCGGGGTCGTTGAAGCGTTTGTGTTGGTCGAGAGATGAGATGGTGTCGAGTTCCTCGTTGTTGAGGGTGAATTCGAAGAGGTCGAAATTTTCGCGGAGGTGATCGGGCGATTGGGTTTTGGGAACGGGGATGGTGCCGCGCTGCATGGCCCAGCGGAGGGCGACCTGGGCGGTGGTTTTTCCGTGGGCCTGGGCGATTTTTTCGAGAACGGGATTGGTGAGGAGTCGCTCGGATTCTTCGGCCATGCCGAGGGGGAGGTAGGAGTCGGCGCCGAAGGGGGAGAAGGCGGTGACGGCGATGTCTTCTTCCTGACAATACCGGAGGAGGGCGTTTTGGCAGAGGTAAGGGTGCATCTCAACCTGAAGGACGGCGGGCTTGATGCGCGCGTAGGAAAGGACATCGCGGATGAGGCCGGTGGTGAGATTGGAAACTCCGATCCGTTTGGTGAGTCCGGCGTCGACGAGTTCCTCCATGGCACGCCAGGTGTCGGCGTAGGGGACTTTGATGGGGCTCATGGCTTCGGCTCCGGCAGTCCAGCCGGGAGGATACATTTTGTCGAAAGGGACGAATTCGAGGGCGATGGGAAAGTGGATGAGGAAGAGGTCGAGTTGCTCGAGGCCCAGGTCGGAGAGGGTGCGCTCGCAGGCGGCGCGCACGTGTTGGGGTTCGTGGTAGGTGTTCCAGAGTTTGCCGGTGACCCAGAGGTCTTCGCGGGTGCAGAGTCCGGCTTTGAGGGCGCTGGCGATGCCCTTGCCGACGAGGGCTTCGTTTCCGTAGTCGGCGGCGCAGTCGAGATGGCGGTAGCCGATCTCGATGGCCTGATGAACGATCTGTGGCGTGAGTTCTTCGGGAATTTTCCAGGTGCCGAGACCGGGCGAGGGGAAGGCGGAGCCATCGGGAAAGAGGTGGGCGGACATTGTGTGGGGAGCTTAGGGAATGACCGAGGCCTTGGGCCACAAAAAAGCCACCTGCTTCGAAAAGCAGGTGGCCGAAAATAAAAAGTGCCAGGAAGCCACGGCAATGAGGGACAAGCTGCGGCTGCTACGTTTCCGTCCTGACCGAATCCACAAGCACACACTCCGTGACTCCTGACGAGGGAGGGATTAAGGGAGAGCGGGTGGAAGGGCAATGATTTTTATTCGCGAGTGGAAGAAAGCTACCAAGTCTGCATCCAGAGGAGAAAAAGAAACATCGATAGCCCCGGAAGAATGATTGCGAGGACAAAGGTGAAGACGGTTCCGTGGGGGGAGGGTGCGGGTTGGTTGAGGCCGAAAGTGATGGTTTTTTCGCCGGGCTGGAGCTCTCAGCTACTTGGCGGCGTTCCGGGCCGCGTTCCAGTGGACGTCCATCTGCTCAAGGGTGGCGTCTTCCAAAGTGATGCCGTCCTTTTTCAGACCTTTTTCGATTAGGTCGAAGCGGTGGAGAAATTTGTCGTTCGTTCCTTCGAGGGCGACTTCGGGGTCGACGTCGAGTTTGCGGGCGAGGTTGGTGACGATGAAGAGGAGGTCGCCGATCTCGGCCTGGAGTTCGGGGGAGGCGGGTTGGCCGGGTTGATGTTTGGCGAGCTCCTCGCGGACTTCGGCGAGTTCTTCGTCGATTTTTTCAGCGATGCCGGTGGTGTCGGGCCAATCGAAGCCAACTTTGCCGGCCTTTTTCTGAAGCTTGGCGGCTTTCAGGAGGGCCGGAAGGCCTTTCCCGACGCCATGGAGGTAGGGTTTTTCCTCGTGGCCTTTTTCGGCGCGTTTGATGTCTTCCCATTGGGCGAGGACGCCATCGGTGCTCCCTACGTTTGAGTCGGCGTAAACGTGGGGGTGGCGGCGGACGAGCTTTTCGCTGATGCCGCGGGCGATGTCATCGAGGTCAAAACGTTTGTTTTCCCGGGCGAGTTCGGCGTGGAAGACGACTTGCAGGAGGAGATCGCCAAGTTCTTCCCGGAGGTTTTCCTGATCGCCGGAGCGAATGGCGGCGACGGTTTCATAGGCTTCCTCGATGAGGTTGGAGACGAGGGATTCGTGGGTTTGTTCGGCATCCCACGGGCAACCGCCGGGAGCGCGAAGACGATGCATGATGGCGCGGAGGCGTTCGATTTGTCTGCCCGGCTCGGCGCAGTGGATCATGTCATCGTCGGTCATCTGTTTTTGCGGGCTTTGTCGAGGGTTTCCTTTTCCTTCCTGGTGAGGGACTGGATGCCTTGCTCACTGATTTTATCGAGGATGCGATCCACTTCTTTTGAGAGTTCGAGGGGGGATTGGTTTTTCTCGCGGACGATGGTGGCGTCACGGGTTTGTTTTCCCTTTGACGGGCTCTGCTCTCCGATCTGTGAGAGTCGGACGACAAAGTCTTTGAGGGGAGGGAGTTTGAGCACGGCGAGGCCGAAAAGGGCGCCTCCCAAGTGACCGGCGCTGCCTCCGGCGTTGTGCCAGTTCAAAATGACGCCGAGGGCCTCGAGGGAGAAATAGACCACGGCGAGGGTTCTCATCTGCATAGGGATGACAAAGAAGAGAAGAACGCGCGCGTTTGGGGCCACGAAGTAGAAAGCGGCGAGAATTCCAAAAAGACCGGCGGAAGCTCCGACCATCGATTTGGTAGGGTCGTTGTCAAGAAAGCCGGGCATAAAGACAAGCAAGGTGTAGAAAATGGTGCCGGCGATTCCGCAGAGGAGATAAAAAGTGAGATAAACCCGGCTGGTCATCCATCGTTCGATGTGTGGCCCGAAGAAGAAGAGCCCGATGCCATTGGCAATGAGGTGTCCGAAGCCGCCATGGAGGAACTGGAAGCTCAGAAAGCGCCAGATCTGGAATTCGTAGAGGGCTTTCTCAATGCTGAAACTGCCCCAGAGGTAGAAGGAGGAGTCACTGAGGCGCTCCCCGGGTCCGGTGAGGAGAACCATGAGGAAAAGAATCCCCACGTTGATAATGAGCAGCCATTTTGTCACCGGTGCTCCCTGGAATGGTCCGGGTATGCCGGAGGGGCGGCCTCCGTGGCCGGGCTGCATGTAGTCGCGATCGTTGTATCCCACGAGGAAGAGGTAGCAGTGTTTGCGGGGTCAGGAAAATGAAACTTTTTCTGGAGGCGATTCCGGTTTCAACTTCTTCCCGATGACTTTGAGCGATCTGGGATGGAATGACTTCTTTGAAGGAGCCTTTAAAACGGTTTCGAAAGAGGGCTGGGTGGCCGGTCGTCTCATTCGTGAGACCAAGATCAACTTCTCGGCTTTGCTCGATGAGGGGGATGAGGTGGATTGTAATGTGGGGGGGAAGGTGTGGCACGATGCCTCCTGCGATGCCGAGTTGCCGGCGGTGGGTGATTGGGTCGCGATTGAGATGGGGGCGGGAGAGAACGATGAGCACATTATTCGAGCCCGGCTGCCGAGGAGCACCTGTTTTTCGAGGAAGGCACCGGGTAAGAGCAGCGAGGAGCAGGTGATGGCGGCGAATGTCGATTATGTCGTGGTGGTGACTGATGCCGGTTCTGATTTCAATCTGCGGCGCATGGAGCGTTATTTCATGATCGTTCAGAAGAGCGGTGCAAAGTGCGTGGTGTTGGTGAACAAATCGGATCTTTTCGATGAGGAGGTGAACGAGAAGGCCCGGGCGGAGATTCAGGAACTCTCACCGGAAGCGGAGGTGCATGTCACAAGTGCGACCCGTGAGGAGGGGTTGGAAGTTTTGAAGTCGTATCTCAAGTCCGGGGTGACCTTGACGATGGTGGGATCGAGCGGGGTGGGGAAATCGACCCTGGTGAACCAGCTGCTGGGTGAGGAATGGTTGTGGACGGGCGAGGTGAACGAGGTGACCGGAAAGGGGCGTCATACCACGGTGGCACGGGAGCTCGTGGTTCTCGAAGAGGGGGGAATGTTAGTCGACAATCCGGGAATCCGCGAAGTGCAGATGTGGACGGATGAGGACACCCTGCGGGACAGCTTTACGGATGTGGAGGATTTGACGCAACAGTGCAAATTCCGGGACTGCAAGCACCAGGGTGACAAAGGGTGCGCGATCGAAGCAGCGGTGAAAGCGGGGGAATTGGATCCGGCGCGCTACGAAGGATTTTTGAGGCTCGATGAGGAGATTGAAGAGCTCAATTTCAGACGAAAAAAGCGACAGATGATCGTCGAGCGCTGGAGCAAGCGGAACAATCGGGTCAAGGCCCGGAACCGGGAAGACCGGATCGAGCTTGAGAAGGAGCAGCGGGGGGAGCTGTAGCTCCCGGCTTATTGGATCCGACCGCGTTGCCAGCTGTCGACGCGCCCGTTGAGGAATTTCACCCAAGCGGCGCGGTAGGGAACGTAGCTGACGCTGCTGCCGAAGCCGTTGTAGGGGTAGTAGCCGCGATGACGTCCATGGCGACCGTGGCCTCCCCATCCGTAGCCGAATCCACCGTAGAATGATTGATGGTAAACCGGTGCGAGGCCGTTGTAGGACCACTTCTCGATGGTTTTGCCTTTTTCCTGTCCTTCAGCCTGTGAATCGGGATGCCCCCACGCCAGGTAGACCGCGCGAGTGGTCATGCCATTTTCAATTTTACCGCTGTCGATCAAGGCCTGATGTCGCGGGCTGAGCGAGCTGTAGAGTTTTGGATTTTCTTCGATCCGCTTGGCGGGAGTGCTGGAGCTGCAGCTTACCGTGAAGAGGGCGAGGATTGAAAGAAGGAGGAGGGGGCGAATCTTCATGGCGGGAAGCTAATTGCGGTCGAAGAGTGGTGCAACTGGTTTTGATTCACGAGGAAATAAGGAGGAGCTCCCGGAGAAGCTTGGCAGCGAGGCAGCAAGAGGCTTCCGTGGGGTCGAGGGTGGGAGCGAGCTCGACAAGGTCGAAGGCGATGAGGCTGTGGTTATCGAGAATCCTGAGGAGAGATTCACAGGTGGGCCAGTCTATGCCGCCAGCCTCAGGGGTGCCGGTGCCGGGAACGAGGGAGGGATCGAAGAAGTCGATGTCAAAGGTGAGGTAAATGGGGGGATTGCCAAACTGCGATAGGGCAGCTCGGAGGGCTTCGGCGGTAGGGGCGACGAGTCGGTTGTGTTTGTGCATTTCCTGGAATTCCTCCCGGGTGCCGGAGCGGATGCCGACTTGGAGGAGTCGGTCGGGGGGGAGGAAATCGAGGGTGCGTCGCATGGCGCAGGCGTGGGAGTTCGGGGAGCCATTCCATTCATGACGGAGATCAGCGTGAGCGTCGAATTGGACGACGAGGAGGTCGGGGTGGTTTTCAAAGGAGGCCTTGATGGGGCCGGGTGAGATGGAGTGCTCTCCTCCGATGATGGCGGGGATGGCACCAGCAGCGAGGATCTCTCGCGTTGCTTCGTAGGCTGCTTTGATGACGGGCTCGGGCGCGCCGTGAGAGATCTCGAGATTTCCGAGGTCAGAAAACCCGATGTCTTCCAGATCGCGGTCAAGGGTGGGCGAGTAGGTTTCGATCCCAGCATCGCTGACAGCGCGGAGGCCATCGGGTCCGCGACGGGTGCCGGGGCGAAAAGAGGTCGTGCCATCGTAGCCGATGCCGAGGATGGCGACCTTGCCAGATTGGAGCTGATTGGAAGAAGCTCCGATAAAGGAAGCGGCGTTGGCGGGGAGGAGGTTCATGTGGTGGCAGGTGTTAACGTGACCGGCTGAGGATGTTCACTGATGGCGAACTTGTTGGGGAGATTGAAAACCCCGGCTCAGCCCGGGGGTGGTATGAGTTTGGTCGTTCGCCCGGGGATGGAAAGGAAGGCTGGAGATTGTTAGCCGAGGCGGGATTTGAAGTCCTGATAGTCGAATTCGCGGACGAGTTCGACCGGGCCGCCGTCGCGCATGATGGCGATGGAAGGGAGAGGAATGCCGTTGAAAGTTGAGTTTTTGACCATGGTGTAGTGGGCCATGTCATGGAAGACGAGTTGATCGCCAATCTTGAGAGGTTCGTCGAAGGAATAATCGCCAATGACATCGCCACTGAGGCAGGTGGGTCCGCCAAATCGATAGGTGTGTTTTTTCTCGCCGGGGAGGCCGGAACCCTCGACATCGGGGCGGTAGGGCATTTCCAAAACGTCGGGCATGTGGGTGGTTGCGGAGACATCGAGAACGGCGATCTGCATGCCATTTTCGACGATGTCGATGACACTGCCAATGAGAACTCCTCCGCCCGAGGAAATTGCTTCGCCGGGCTCGAGGAAGATTTCGAGCTGTGGGTAGCGGGACCGGGTTTCCTTGATGAGGCGAATGAGGCGGGGGACATCGTAGTGGTCCGAGGTGATGAGGTGGCCTCCGCCCATGTTGAGCCATTTCATCTTGCGGAGGTGTTTGTCGAATTTGGCAAAGACGTGTTCAAGGGTACGCTCGAGGGCGTCGGCTCCTTGCTCGCAGAGGGTGTGAAAGTGGAGACCCTCGATTCCCTGAAGGTCGTCTTCATTCATGACGCCAGCCAAGACGCCGAAGCGGGATCCGGGAGCGCATGGGTCGTAAATTTCGGCGCAGGCTTCGGAGTATTCGGGATTGATGCGCAGGCCGGCGGAAATCCTACGGTCAGCACAGAGGATTTGTTCGCGGTAGTGCTTCCACTGGGCGAGGGAATTAAAGACGATGTGGTCGGCCACTTCGACAAGTTTACTCATCTCGTCCGGTTTGTAAGCGGGAGAAAATACGTGAACTTCGCCACCGAAGTCCTCGGCTCCGAGGCGTGCTTCGAAGAGTCCGCTGGCGGTGGTGCCGGCGAGGTAATTTCGAAGGATGGGATAGATCGCGGTGCAAGAGAAGGCCTTTTGAGCGAGAAGGATTTTGGCGCCGGTTTTGTCCTGGACGTGTTTCAAGATGCTTCCGTTGTGGTGGAAGGCGCGTTGGTCGAGAACGTAGGAAGGTGTGGTAAGACCGCTCTCGCGGAAGGCATTGGCAATTTGTGGAATGGCGGTGGCTCCTTTGCGGCTGGATGGAATGGGAGCTTTCACGACAAGGGGGCGCGATGCGCCGGAAGTTGGATTCATTTTGGGATCAAAAATTGAGAGTTGGGTCCGTTTCAGGAAACAAGGGGCAGAGACGATCTCCGCAGTGAAAAGTGATCCGGGTGGGGATCAGTGATGCACGACGCGAACCCTGTATTGGGGTTGCGGTGTCTTGTTGTCTCGCGAAGGGCGCAGGCGGGTCAGGTGACCCGCGCTGCGCCTACAGACTCAATTCTCGATCAACTTCAAGGACATGCCATGGGAGGCCCCAAGCATTCAGATCGTCCATGAAGGGATCAGGATCCAGCTGCTCCAAATTCCAAACTCCAGGACGCAGCCATGCTCCGGAGATGAGTTGACGGGCCCCGATCATGGCGGGGACTCCTGCGGTGTAGCTGATCGCCTGGCTCTTTACTTCCGCGAAGCATTCCTGGTGATCACAAATGTTGTAGATGAACTTGATCTCCTCCTCTCCGGTCTCTTTTGAGGTTCCGGTGATGAGGCAGCCGATGCAAGTCCTGCCTTTGGTGAGCGGGCCGAGCGAGGCCGGATCAGGGAGGACTTTTTGGAGAAACTGGAGTGGGGAAATTTCCACACCGCCGATGGTCATGGGCTCGATGGCGGTCATGCCGACATTCTCGAGGACGGTGAGGTGGTTGATATAGTTGTCCGAGAAGGTCATCCAAAAGCGGATACGTTCGAGGCCGGGGAGGTTTTCGGCGAGGCTTTCCATTTCCTCGTGGTGGAGGAGGTAGATTTTCCTGGTGCCGATTTCTTCGTGTGGGAAATCGAATTCGGTGCTGACGGTGAGAGGCTCTGTTTCCTTCCACTCGCCTTTTTCCCAGTAGCGGCCGGGCGCGGTGATCTCGCGGATGTTGATTTCGGGGCTGAAGTTGGTGGCGAAGGGCAGGCCGTGGTCGCCAGTATTGGCATCGATGATGTCAACGGTGCGGATTTCGGAAAAAAAGTGCTTTAGGGCGTAGGCGCAGAAGACATTGGTGACGCCAGGGTCGAAACCGGAGCCGAGAATGGCGGTAAGGCCGGCTTGCTCGAAGCGCTCCCGATAGGCCCACTGGTATTTGTATTCAAAGTGGGGATTGTCGGGGGACTCGTAATTGGCGGTGTCGAGATAGTGAACACCTGCTTCAAGGCAGGCCTCCATGAGAGTGAGATCCTGGTAGGGAAGGGCAATGTTGAGAAGGAAGTCGGCACCGATTTCCTTCAAAAAAGCGGCGGTTTCGCTCACATTGTCAGCGTCAATTTCCGCAGTCTTAATGTCCACTCCGGTTGCCGTTTTGATGTCTGCCGCGATCGCTTCGCACTTTTTGAGGGTGCGGCTGGCGAGCCAAATTTCGCCAAAGGTGTCGGCGTCTTGTGCGCATTTCTGCGCCACGACGTTACCCACTCCTCCGGCTCCGATGATGACAGTTTTTTTCATGACGATAGACGAAGCAGGAAATCGAAGGTTTCAGCAGAAATGTCAAAAACATTTCGTCGGTTCAGATCACTTTAATATTTGATTGGAGAGTCGGGGAATCGGGACGATGATCATCCCATGTCCATTGAGATCGAATACTGCGAGCAATGAAACTACCGTCCTGAAGCCGACCGGGTGTCGGCTGAGATTGAGAGAACCACGGGTCAAAAAGTGACCTTGGTGGGTGGGGGTGGAGGGATCTTTGAGATCCGCCGTGATGGAGAAGTGATCTGGAAGAAGGAATACAGCGGCCACTTTCCGAAACCGGGAGAGGCCGCCGAACTTTTCTAGCAGAGGCTACTTCATCTTTCCTGCCCTGGGCTGCCCGGAGAGGGGCGTGTGGGACTTTTTGATGAGAGCTTTCATTTCAGCGACGAGCTCGGGCATTTGTTGGGCGAGGTCGTTTTTTTCGAAGGGATCGACATCGAGATTGTAAATTTCGAGGGGTTTCATGCCTGCCTTTTGGCCTTTACGGGGCTTTTGGAATTCGCGGTAGGCTTTCCATTTTCCCTTTCGGACGGCTTGCGAGAAGATGTATTGGTTCTGACCTTTGCAGAACTCGAAGTAGAGGTGGTCGTGGGTTTTCTGAAGTGATCCGGGCGCGCGGAGAGTGGGGAGGAAGGAAATGCCATCGCTTTGCTCCGGGACGGGCAGGCCGAGGAGCTCGCACATGGTCGGGAGGACATCCCAGAAAGCGCTGATGTGAGTGGTGGTTCGTCCGGGGGCGATGACTCCGGGCCAGCGGGCGAGCATGGGGGTCCGGATTCCGCCTTCGTGCATGTCGCGCTTGTGGCCGCGGAGGCTGCCGCTGGAGTTCCAGAATTTGGGGTCGTGACCGCCTTCGAGATGGGCTCCGTTGTCGCTGGTGAAGATGACGAGGGTGCTGTCATCGATGCCGAGTTTTTTGAGCAGTGCGAGAATGTCGCCGATCTGGTTGTCGAGGTTTTCGATCATGGCGGCGAAGCCGGCGATGGGGTTGATGACATCTTCGCAAGTCTCGATCCCGTTTCCGCCATGGACGGTGTATTTTCCGATCACGTGGTCGAATTGAGGATAAACCTTACGCCACTTTTGATGGAGGTGTTTGGGAGCATGCATTGCGGCGTGGGGGACAGCGGTGGGGATGTAGCAAAAGAAGGGTTTCCCGTCCTTCACGCTTCGCTCGATGAATTCCATGGAGTGGTCCATAATGAGGTCGTGAAGGTATTTTCCTTTTTCAAGGGGGATTTCCTTTCCGTTGTGGACGTAAGTCGTGGGGTAATACGTGTGTGCGATTGTCTGACTTTTCCAGCCACAGAATTCGTCGAAGCCGTGGGTGAGGGGATTGGGCTTTCCGGGTTTGTGGGTGTGGCCGAGGCCCCATTTTCCGAAAGCTCCGGTGGCATATCCGGCATGCTTGAAAACCTCGGGGAGAATCACCTGCTTGGGATCGAGGAGTCCGTCGGCCTCGCCAATGTTGCCGCGAACTGCCACTTCCCCGGGCTGTTGTCCGGTGAGGAGGACAGCGCGCGAAGGACTGCAGACCGTGTTGCCGGAGTAGTGCGCGGTGAACTTGATGCCCTCGGTGCCGATGCGGTCGATATTGGGCGTTTTGAATTCCTTCTGCCCGTAGATCGAGAGGTCTCCTAGGCCGAGGTCATCGGCGAGGATGTAAATGATATTTGGCTTCTTTTCGGCGAGGAGGAGGCCGGGGGTGAAAAGGAGGGATAGGAAAAGCTTCTTCATGTGAGGAAGCTTTTCCAATTGGGAGAGGTTCGTCGACTTATTCCGGGTCGACCGGGTCCAATTTCCAGAGCGAAGCGGCTTGGCCCTTGCAAGAAGGGGTGGGTTTTCTATCGGCAGCTTAGGTGCCTTCGCCATCAAAATGACTGAGCTTTTGGTGTCGCTCGCGGATGATTCGAACCACGAGGGCGGTCCAACCGGTTTGGTGGGAGGCCCCGAGGCCCTTGCCGGTTTCGGCGTGGAAGTATTCGTGGAAGAGGAGGTGATCATCCCAGAGCGGGTTGCCGCGGTGCGGGTGGTGGGCACCCACGAAGTGACGGGAGCCGTCCGGGCGGGGCATGAAGAGCTTGATGAGACGGTCGCAAAGGTCGATCGCGATTTCCCGCAGAGTCAGAAGTTTGCCGGACCCGGTGGGATATTCGATGGTGAAGTCGTCGCCGTAAAAGTAGTGGTAGCGTTCGAGAGCCTCGATGAGAACGAAGTTGGTCGGAAACCAGATGGGACCGCGCCAATTGGAGTTTCCACCAAACATGGCGGTGGTGGATTCTCCGGGAGTGTATTCCACGCTGTAGGTTTGTCCGTTCGTTTCGAAACTGAAGGGTTCCTTGCGGTGGGCTTTGCTGAGGGAGCGAATGCCGAAGTCCGACAGGAATTCGTTGCGATCCAACATGCGCTTGAGCGTGGCGCGGAGCTTGTCTTCGTTGGGAATGGAGATGAGCCAACGATCGGGGTTTTTGACTCCTTTGATATGCCGGAATTTGACATACTTCATGATGTCGGGGCGGTTGTTGAGGAACCATTCCATCCGTTTTTTGAATCCGGGAAGGGCGTCGATTTGCGATTGCTTCAGGACGGTGGTGGCCATGATGGGGAGGAGGCCGACGAGCGAACGCGTTTTCAAGGGGATGGAATGGTCTCCATCGACGACGAGTTGATCGTAGTAGAATCCGTCTTCCTCATCCCAAAGTCCGCTGCCGCCCAAGGTGTTGATGGCATCACAAATTTCGATGTAGTGCTCGAGGAATTTGGAGGCGATGTCTTCGTATGCCGGACGTTCCTGCGCGAGTTCGAGCGAGATTGAAAGCATGGTGAGGCAGAAGGAGGCCATCCACGCGGTGCCATCGGCCTGGTTGAGAGTGCCCCCACCTGGGAGGCCATGGGAGCGGTCAAAGATTCCGATATTGTCGAGTCCCAGGAAGCCTCCGCCGAAGACATGGCGTCCGTTCTCGTCTTTCCGGTTGACCCACCAGGTGAAGTTGAGGAGGAGTTTTTGGAAAGCGCGCTCAAGGAAAAGGAGGTCTCGCTTCCCTTTTTTATCGGCGATTTTGTAAACCCGCCAGACGGCCCAGGCGTGGACCGGGGGGTTCACATCGGAAAAGTTCCACTCGTAGGCGGGGATCTGGCCGTTGGGGTTCATATACCATTCGCGGAGAAAGAGCAGGAGCTGCTTCTTGGCAAACTCCGGGTCGATGGTGGCGAAGGGGATCATGTGGAAAGCGGTATCCCAGGCGGCAAACCAAGGATACTCCCACTTGTCGGGCATGGAGAGAATATCGCGCGCGTAGAGGTGGGACCACGAGCTGTTTCTGCCGGAGTTACGGGTCTCTTCGGGGCGGGGGGTTTTGCGATCTCCCTTGAGCCAGTCATCGATGATGTAGTAATAGAATTGCTTGGTCCAAAGCAGGCCCGCGTAGCCTTCACGAAAAATCTTGCGCTCATCGGAGCAGGCATTTTCGGGACTGATTTCATCGTAGAATTGATCGGCCTCGGCAATGCGTTGCTCGAAGACTTCCCCGGCTTGGTCGAGTCCGTAGATAGGCGATCCCTTTTCATGGAGGCGGCAAAGGACCGTGACGGTTTTTCCGGCAGGAATATTGGCCACGAAATGAGCGGCAGACTTCGTTCCCCGTTCGTCGGGTGAAACGGCTTCTTCGTCATTGTGGATGATGAGTTTGTGAAAGGCGTCCTTTACGTGGTCGTCGTGATTCGGAGTGCCGAAAAGGGTCTCGTTATCGCTGGCGTTCTCAGTGAAAAGCCAGGCGGGTTCGAGGTCCTCCGAAGTGGCGTGAAATTCAAAGTCGCCCAATTCCTCGTGCCACAGTTTGAGGTGGTCCTCTTCCATTTCGATGGTTGGCTTTGCGAGGTCCGCTTCGGCTCCGGTGCCTTTTCGCCAGGTGTTGCGAAACCACACCGTCGGGAGAATATGGAGCGGGGCGTCGTCCGGCCCGTGATTGGTGACAGTGATGCGCCAAAGGAGGTCGTTGTCGTTTCGCTTGGCAACTTCCTGAACGATGTCGAAGAAGCGGTCCTCCTTG
Organism: uncultured Verrucomicrobiales bacterium; assembly: GCA_937916505.1. Lineage (GTDB taxonomy): Bacteria > Verrucomicrobiota > Verrucomicrobiia > Verrucomicrobiales > Akkermansiaceae > SW10. Next base: position 13,490 of record CALFSW010000396.1, read on the forward strand.
AAGATGCCGGTGTCCTCCAGTTCATACTCGCTTTCATCACGGCTGCGGCGATCATTTTCCTTCCAAAGATCGGTGTAGGGATAGCGTGCCTGCGGGTAACGGTAGAGAGCCTTGGTGTAGGAATGAGTGGGTGTGCTGTCCTTGTAATAGTAGCATTCCTTGACATCCTCTCCGTGATTTCCCTGATGTCCGGTGAGGCCATAAAGGCGCTCTTTCAGGATGGAATCGTTGGTGTTCCAGAGGGCGATTGAAAAACACAGGCGGCATTTGCGATCGGACCATCCCTGCAGGCCGTCCTCGCCCCAGCGGTAGGCACGACGGCGTGAATCGTCGTGGCTGAAGGCATCCCAGCTGTTGCCATCGCCCGAGTAATCTTCCCGAACCGTTCCCCACTGCCGTTCCGAGAGGTAGGGTCCCCAGCGTTTCCAGTTGGCGGTGCGGTCAATGTCCTCTTGAAGACGTTGCTTTTCGAAATTCATTGGGGGCCGTGTATCAGAAAATTCCGGATCTGTGAGAATTGATCGAAACGGAATGTTAAGTCCCACAGAAGGTCGCACAGACGATCTCATCGGGGGCCGGAGTTTCCTGATAGGATTCAAATCCAGGCTGCTCTTGATAGGGGTTTTGCAATACCCGGTGGAGTTCCAGAAAGGTGGAAAAGTCTCCCTTTTTGGCGTCCGCGATCGCTTCTTCGACGCGATGATTCCTGGGGATGAAAGCGGGATTCACACTGTTCATGAGTGAAACGTCCGCTTCGCCAGCGGCCTGCCATCGAGCAAGCCATTCGCGGGCTGATGTCTCGTTCTTGAATTGTGAAAGGAAAGTTTTCTCGCCGTGGCCAAGGCTTCGGAAAACGAGAGTGAAGTCGGCTTCCTGCTCCTTCATGAGATTGAGAAGAGACTGGATCAGATCCCAATCAGGGTTGTCTTGAAGACCAATTTTTTGGGAGAAGACCTTGAGGTGTGCGGCCTCGAAAATTTCGGGAATTTTTTCCAATTCAGCTTTGGCCGATTCAACTGCTTTTTCTTCGTTTTTGTCGAAGAGTGGAAGGAGGGCTTCAGCGAGTCGGGTGAGGTTCCATTGGGCAATGCCCGGTTGATTTTGGTAGGCATAGCGGCCTTTCTGATCGATGTAGCTGAATTTTTGAGCGGGATTGAATCGATCCATGAAGGCACAAGGACCGTAGTCGATGGTCTCGCCGGAAAGGCTCATGTTGTCGGTATTCATGACGCCGTGGATGAAGCCGATGCCCATCCACTGCGCGACGAGGTGGGCTTGGCTGTTGATGACATGGCGGAGGAGGTCGAGGGCGTTTTTTGCTTCGGGGTAGTGACGGTGGTTGGCGTATTCGACCAAGGCTTTGAGGCTCTCGAGGTCTCCCCGTGCTGCAAAAAATTGGCTTGTGCCGATCCGGAGATGGGAGCTGGCGACGCGGGTGAAAATCCCTCCTTTTTCGGGTGTTTCACGGAGGACCAATTCGCCACTGGCAACGGCGGCGAGGGCCCGGGTGGTGGGGATTCCCATGGCGTGCATCGCCTCTGAGACGAGATATTCACGAAGAACGGGGCCGAGAGCGGAGCGTCCATCGCCCCGGCGCGAAAAGGGAGTTGGCCCGGCTCCTTTGAGCTGGATGTCTTTTCCTGCAATCTCTCCGAGGAGGATGGCCCGTCCGTCACCAAGTTGCGGGCTGAAGTTGGCGAATTGATGACCGGCGTAGGCCATGGCGAGTGGTTCGGCACCATCGGGAATGGTATTTCCGGCGAGGATGGCGAGGCCTTCGTCGGAGCGGAGGAAGGCCGGGTCGATCCCGAGTTCGCGAGCGAGGTCATCATTGACGGCAATGATCGAAGGCTGGATGACCGGTGTGGGGGTGACCTTTTCGAAGAAGCTGGGAGGGAGATTGGCGTAAGTGTTTTGAAAGGGCAGCTTCATCTCCTGCGATTCTAGACCGAATCCCCAAACGCGCGACCCTGGAATCGCGGGTGGGGGTGTTGAACCCCATCTCTCCTGCGTGCTACGCACAGAAAACTCCCCGGCTTTTCGGCTTACTCGATGATGATGTCGTCGAGATAGAACGACAGTGGTTTCCCGTCGGCGCTGGTGGTGAAGTAGAGCGCGGATTTGATGCGGGTGAGGTTTTTACCGGTGAGATCGATCTCAAAATTCTGCCATTGGTCGGTGAGGGTGAGTTCCAATTTCCGGCTGAAGGTATCGTGGTAGACTTTCTCGTGATTGATGAGGCCGATTCCGATGGTGACTTTCTCTCCACCGGCATTGCCGCGAGCCCAGAATGAAAGCTTCTTCGCGCCGGTAAGGTCGAAGCCACCGGGGGCATCTCCCCAATCACCCTCCGGGTGCTGCCAGACCACTCCGGCCCATCCGGAATTGCCATTGAAGCTCACTTTGGTGCACTCTTTGCCAATCTTGGGGTTTTCGGTGGAGGCTTCATCGAGTTTGAGTTTGGTGCTGTCGCCCATCCATCCGCTGGCAGACCAGGGGCCGTTTTTGGCGGCTCCGGTGATGACGACGGGAGTGGCCAGTTCCCCGGCGGGGACGGGTTTGCGGGTTCCCTTGAGTTTGATGGAAATATTGCCGGTGGCGGCGGAGCCCCTGCCGTCGCGGATGAAGGCGTAGATCCGGTAAGTGCCACCGCCACTTGGGAGTTTGATCCTGGCGGTGGAGTTGGTGGTCCCGGGGAGAATGGCTTTCGGGTAGGTGGGGGGAGCGGCGCGGTGGTCACCACCTTCGGCGACTTCTTTCCAATCTTCGGTCAGAATCCACTGCACTTTAAGGGGATCATTTTCAGGATCGGAGACCTTAAGATTCACGGTGATGGTTGATCCGGGATCGAGTTCTTCATTGGGCCCGGCCAAGGTGAGGGATTCGATGACGGGGCAAAGGTTTTCCGGAGATTGACCGGTCCAGAGTTTGGAGAGTTCGTCGACGGCTGCGAGTTTTTCACCGGTGGACAGGAGCATTCCGAACCAGGTGGCAGAGGCTTCCTGTTTCGTTCCCCACATGAAGGCGAAGCTGCCGAGGCAGAGGGGGTCGCCTTTAAAGGCTTCGTAAGATTTACGGTAGTCGGCGGCCTTTTCAGTGCTGGTGGCTTCATTGGGCATGCCCCATTTGTTGGGAGGACGCTCCCAGGTGCCGGCAGGGCCGAACTCGGTAATGAGGTAGGGTTTGGTGCCACCGCCCTCGCGGTATCTTTCGGGAATCGAGGGCCCACCGCCGTAGGAATTGATGCCGTGGATGTCGACACTCGGGCAGAAGCGATTGAGGCCTTCGATCTGACGTTTGCCGATCTCGGCGGTGACCGTCATGATGGGATGATTGGGGTCGAGCTCCTTGACGGTGCGGGCGAGGTATTCAATCTGGGTGTAAATGGCGGGATTGGAGGATTCCTTGAATCCTTCCATTTCATTGCCAAGTCCCCAAAGCAGGAGGGCCGGGTGATCTTTGTATTTCCTGACGGCAGCGAAGAGACTTTCGGCTTGGGTGATGTTGGAACCCCAATCGGTGTAGCTGAAGCCATGACGTTCATGGCCGAGCCAGAATCCGAGAGCTACTTTGATTCCCTTGGCGTGAGCATCGTCGAGAATTTCCCCGGTGTTCTCATCGATGCCCCATGTCCTGATGGCATTGCCGCCGCTGTTCTTGAGGGTCTCCAAACTCCCGCCGCCACCGACTCCATGAACTTCGAAAGGCTTTCCATCCACCAGTAAGGTGGCCTTTCGACCTTCTTTCTGAAGAGTGACTTTTGCGCCAAAGAGTGTTAGGGGAAGCAGGAGGAAAATGGCAAGAAGGGAAAGAATCTTCATGAGAGTGGTGCATAAAATTGCATTATAATGACGCCGCGTCAAATGATAATGGTGGATGTCTTGGTAGCAGGGATGTCAGCCTTAGGACAGGGCTTTGGTCGAAGCATTCTCAGATCGATTTGAGGATGAAGTCTTGCAAGTTGGTTTTTGAGCTTCCCGAAAGTGGTTGCTCAAAAAACGGGCCATGGAATTCCATGGCCCGTTTGAAAAGGTGAGAGGGGCTTTTTACTTTCCGATCGCGTAGAGGTGGGTCTGGGTAGCGACGTAGATGACGTCGTTGGCGACCACGGCGCTGCTGTAGATAGGAGCGGGGAACTCGATGGTAGCGAGAGATTCTTTTGTCTTTCCTGCTTTGAGGATGTGAAGCTCTCCATCTTCGGTGCCAATCCAAACCTTGCCATCAGCAACGAGGGTGGATCCCCAGATGCGGGACTGGGTTTCGTGCTTCCAATACTCTTTACCGGTCTTGGCATCGTAGCAATGGATGTCTCCCTTGTATTCAGCGGCGTAGACGAGGCCGTCGGCCACACTCAGAGTGGAGATGGAGCGCCCTACTTTATTGGAAGACCAGACCGGCTTCCCGTCGGCTCCGATGCAGAGGATGTTTCCGACTCCGTCACCGTGCTCGGGGTCCTGTCCGATGATAATATAAGTGAGTCCGTCGGCGATGACGGCGGTGCCAATCACTTCGCTGGCTCCGGCGTAGGTGGCATACTTGATGGGTTTGCCATCTTTTACGCGATATTCAGCAGGATTACAGTCGAGCTTCCAGATTTCCTTGAAGACGTCAAAGTCCTCTTCGTCCTTCACCGGCTTGGGATCCAAGGCGTAGGTGAAGCCGTCACCACCACCCCAGACGATGGCATCCTTGCCGCCGATCTTTCCGAAAGCAGGAGAGGACCAGCTGGCATGGAGAACGCGGGTGGATACTCCGGAGGCTTCCTCGGCGAGGAGTTTACCGGTGTTTTTGTCGAGTGAGACGAGAGCGGGGGAGTTGGGTGCGGGAATGTTGGTGTGAGACCAATCGACACCGTTTGAGGTGGCGGTGTAGAGGTTGTCGCCCACGATGACAGGGGAGCAGGAGGAAACGTTGTGCGGGAAGATTCCGAGTTCTTCGCGCATGTCATAAATCCAGATGATATCGGCATGTTCCTTGGTGACCTCGACGGTTTCGTCTTTCACCGCCATGTATTTGGCTTCGTCCTTGAAGGGGCCGTCGTTGCCATTGGCCATGCCTTCGGTGTCGAGGCAGACGACTTCGCCACGGTTGGTGACAAGCCACATCCGGTTGCCTTCGACAACGGGGGAGGAGCAAAGTCCGACGTATTCCCAGTCGCTCACCTTACCGGCACCGAGCTTGGGAATGATGAGTTGCCAGATGAAAGAGCCATCCTTTTCATCGAAGGCCATGAGGACACCCCGGTCGCCTTCCTGCGCTTTGTTGCGGGGAGACTCATTATTGGTGCCAACGTAAACTTTTCCTCCGGCGACGACGGCGTTACCGTAGGCCTGTGAGCCGAGTTTGGCGGCCCACTTGATGTTTTTGGCACTGTCGAGAAGAGCGGCCTCGGTTTCGTCATCAAGTTCGCCGGGATTGATGTCGACGGGAAGATTCTTGGCTTCGCCGACCATGTTTCGGTCGGGAGTGCCACCCCACATTGGCCAGTCCTTGGTTGTGGCAGTTACGGAGTCCTTGGTCGCACTGGGTTTATCTGTTGGAGCGGCCCCGGCAGAGTCATCGGCTGGTGTGACTGTTGCGGGATCTTCGGTCTTGGTGTTGGAAGAATCGTCTTTGGGCTCTCCTTTGCAGGACGTCAAGAACGTGAGTCCGGTGAGCATGAGGGCGGTGGTGGTTTTCATGAAATCTGAATGTGAAGGTTATAGAGAGGAAAATTACTCGGCTTTCCGGAGTTTGATGTTGTCGACATAGACACGCTTTTGAGCCTGTGGAGAGAAGGCGAAGACGCCGGGGGCACCCTTGGGATGCACTCGCTCAACGGGGACTTTAAGGCTCCAGTCGGCAGGTTCTTCCTCACCTCTGGTCCACGCTTTGGCGCGAACCTCACCCGAGCCATCGGCATTGGCTTTGACGTGGGTTTTGAGATGATACCAGGTGTTGGCTTTGACCGGGAACTTGACCGACTGCTTGACGCGCTCGTGGTTACTGGAAATTTCGAGGGTGTTTTGGTTGCCAACGATGGTGAAGAGGTAGCGTTGGTTGACGAGTCCGACGGTGGACTTGATGCGGCGGTTACCGTCGGTCATGACGTCGGCTTCGAGGATGTAGTCCTTGAGTTCGGGATCACCAAAGAAGTTCATGGTGCGCTGGAAGAGAACGTTGTCGAGACGGTTGGCGATGACCTTGGAGTCGTCCTTTTCGAGAACGTGCCATTTAATGCGGGCACCGAGCCAAGCGAGGGGAGGGAAGTTCACTTTCTCGCCATTATACTCCATCTTAAGATCGACGGCTTCGAAGTCCTCGGCGTATCCGAGTCCGGCGTGGACGCGGCCTCGGGTGGTGGCAGACATGCCATTGGTGGTAACCTTGAGAGCGCCGGCTGAGATCTTGGCATCCTTGCCAGCGGTGACAGTGCCGGTTTTAGCATCGAGGGTGGCGTCGACAGCGGCTTTCACTTTGGCGGTGGGAGGAACGAATTTTTCCCAGGAGAGCCCTTCGGGGATGATTTTGACGCGCCGGCCGCTCTGATCAAGTCCGTAGACCTTGAAGTCCTGCTTTTGGCCCGGGGAAATTGCGAATTCGGCGGGGACGACCTGAAGCTGGGTGATGGCACCGGGGTCATCTTTGTCGTCCTTATCATTCCTGGTCACGAACTTACCGTCCTTGCTGCCGAAGCAGTAGAGGCCATCGCGAGTAGAGAGGTAGACTTTACCGGCCCAGATGGTGGGGGCGGCGAGGCATTTCACGCCGGTGCCGTCGTCGGCTTTGATGTCAGCGTGGGAGAGGACTTCAGCTTTGGCGTCCGAGGGCTTGGTGATTACAAAGGATCCTTCGAACCAAGGGGCGTAAATTTTTCCGTCTCCATAAGTCGGAGAGCCGTGGATTTGATCCGGAGCTTGTTTCTCGTGCCAGAGGGTCTTGCCGGAGTCGGCATCGACGGAGATGAGTTCACCGGTGAAGTTGGTGGTGTAAACGCGGTTTTTGACGAGGGTGGGTGAGCTGGAGAAGCCGATGTGCTCGTCGTTGCGCCAGAGTTCGGCATCTTTCCCGAGAACAATCTGTTCTTTAGGATATTCGGTGGGGATCTTAAGGCAAACGAGGCGCCCCTTGGAGGTGGTGTCGATGTTCTCTTTGCCGTGGAGGGCGATGAGTTTGTCATCACCGTAGAGGAGGACCTGGGAATTGACGCCACCTTGGGAAAGTTGGAAACGCCAAACCGGAGCGCCGGTGCGGGCATTCACGCAGACGATGTTTCCGCAGCCGGTGCCGGCATAGAAGACGGCTTGATCGCCGAGTTTTCCGAAGACGGGCATGGAGAAGGAACTGTCAACCGGGCGGACGCCGGGGCTGGAATACCAGACGAGCTCACCGGTGATCTTGTCGAAAGCGTAAAAGCGATCTTGCGCCGGGCCGGTGCGTCCCCAGTTGGCGGTGACACAGTGGAAAATGACGAGATTCTCAAAGACTGCGGGAGAACCGGTTCTTCCATTGGGGAAGGTGAGGCGGGCGAGTTTCTCAACGAGAGAAATTTCCCAGACAGGCTCGCCATCGGCGGTGAAGGCGACACAGCGGCCGTTCGAGGTTTGCAGGTAGACATTGCCGGTTTCGGGATCGATGACCGGAGAGCCAATGCCGTAGCGGTTGTAAACGACGTCGGAGATGTAGTCGCTGAAGCGCTTTTCCCAGATTTTTTTGCCGGTGTTGGCGTCGAGACAGAGGAGGGTTTCCTGCACGTCTTGAGCGGGATCATCGCCAAATTGGCCGTAGCCGAAAATGTAGAGTTTCCCATTGGCGATAACGGGAGCTCCGGCACCGTTGAGGTCGTATTTCCAGAGTTGGTTGTCGGCACCGGGCTTCCAGGAATCGGGGAGATTGGACTCGTCGGAGGTTCCATTTTGATTGGGACCACGCCAGTTGAGCCATCCGGTGACATCTGCGAGAGCGGAGGAGGAGAGGGCGAGGAGGGTCCCGAGGGCAAGAGATCGGAAATTCATGGGCATTTTCATACGCGGTTACTTCGGGAAACTCTCATCTTTTGGGGAGGATTCGTCAAGGCGGTGAATTTTAGGGAGCGCTGCTTTTTTAAAGAGGAAGCCCGGCATTTGAAAAAATGGGTGGTAGGATGATCGCCAAATGGGTTGGTTTTGGGTGTCAATCCGCACCGCCTCTCCGGTTTTTTTGGGAGGGTCCAATGACTCGGCATGACCGTCGTAAACCCCTCATGGCATGAAACTCTGTTTCATGCCGCGAAGGCCGCGCCAAGTCAGATCCTTGCCGACTCTCGTTAAGCCGCGCGTCTTCCGTCGCAGAGTTTGATGATGAGCTTGTGGAGGACCATGCGAGGATCCTGGCCCGAGGTGACGAGTGCCTTGTCGGCCTCGAGGCAGTCGCCCATCGCTTTTTGGAGCTGCGGTAATGTGAAGTTCTTCGCTCCGGCAGAAGCCATCTTTAATCCCCAGGTATTGACGGTGCCGTCTTTCTTTTTCGGAAGGACCGCTTGAATCCCGGCGGGCGCGCGATTGATCGCCCCGTAGGCTCCCGCGAGTTTGGCGAAGAAAAGATTTCGGACGGTGGGAATAATGGAGGCTTTGATGAGGCCAACCGCGTTTTCGTTTTTGGCGATCAGGGAGTCGATCAGTTCAATGGCGCGTTTGGCGTTTCGTTTTTCGACGGCGCGGGAAATCTCCCAAATGACTCCTTTGTGGCTGACCGAGACCATGAGCGTGACGTCTTCGACGGTGACCTCCCTTCGTTCCTTTCCAAGGTAAAGGTCGAGCTTCTCGATCTCGTTGGAGATTTGCCGGGTCTCGGCTCCGGCTCGCTGGACGAAAAGTTCGAGAGCCTCTCCTTCGAGGGAGATGCCCTTCTCACGGGCAACGCGGGAGACGATGCGGGCGACTTGTTCCTCCCAGCCCTCCTTTGAGATATCGATCTTGTCGAAGGCGCGATAGTCGGTGCTTTTTTTCGCCCACTTTCCAAAGCGTCGGACGCCATTGATTCCGGTGGCGCTGAGAAGAAAGGTGACCTCATCCGGGAGATCGTTTTGAAGGACTTCGAGAAGATTTTCGACTCCGCTGACGGCGCGCTCGGCTTCGCTGGTGCGGTCGGAGGCGAAGAAGTTGGCCCCTTTGAGCCAAACGACCTTGTCGGCGGCGAAGAGTCCGAGGGTTTGGAGCGCCTCGATGGCTTGCGAGCATTTTTGAAAGGCGCTCTCCGAATTGTCGGCGACGCCTTCGATGACCTCATTAGAGAAATCGTCGCTACCAGGGGCTTTGAGTTCTTCGAAGAGAGCGGCGGCTTCTTCGGAAACCCGGCCTTCATCGGTTCCGGTGACGACATAAATTGGCATGAGCACCTTCTAGCGTTGGGAATTGGTGCCTGCAAGCTTGCAGGAGGAGTGCTTAGGCACTCTAAAAGGTTGTCGGGTTTGTCAGAAGAAAGTTGGTGGACAGATGGTCTGAAAGTTGCTTTCTTACACCACGAAACCCACTGACGGCCAAACATGAACATTCAAAAGACACTCACAGCGGGCGCGATTTCCGGCGCTTTTCTTATCTGCCAATCCCAGGGGGTTACTCTTGCTTCCGATGATTTTAGCTACCCGGACGGGAGCTTGGTGCCGAATGGTGGTTGGGCCAATCATAGTGGCGCGGAAGGTGATCTTTTGGTTGCCGGAGGAGCTGCGGTGATTCAGCACGGGACTCCATCCGAGGACGCCAATCTGGTCTTTGACGCCCAAGCTGGAGGAGTCATCACCGCGACTTTCGATATTACCGTGAATGATGACTCCGTAATTGGAACCGGTGGAACCGATTATGAATACTTCGCCCATTTTTTCACATCTGGATCATTTAACTTCAGAAGCCGTCTAGATGTTGTTGCCCCAAACGACACTGGTGACTATTCCTTGGGATTATCCAGTCAAACGAGCACGGCAGAAGCGACCTTGGTGAGCGACTTTAATTTCGGAGATACTGTCTCGGTTTCGTTGTCATTCGATCTCGCTGATGGAACCGGTTCTCTGACCGTAAACGGAGAGACCATTTCTGGTTCTGCGAATGATCCCGGTCAGTCGATCAATGCCATTGGATTTCGTCAGTCGGACTCAAGCAACAACGAAAAAGTAATCGTCGACAATCTCGTGGTCTCTACCAACGTCCCCGAGCCCTCGACAGCTCTGCTCGGTGGGATGGCGCTACTTGGTCTCCTTCGCCGCCGCCGTTAGCCTTCGGCACGGGTCAGATTTTTCAAGACGCCGCTCCGTTGTTGGAGTGGCGTTTTTTTAAGTTTCGATCAAAAGATCCTTCACCGGTTGTCCGCCGATTAAGTGTTCCTGAACGATCCTCTCAAGATTTTCGGGAGTGCACGAATGATACCAGATGGAGTCGGGATAGATCACGGCGACAGGGCCTCGCGTGCAGATGCGGAGGCAGTCGGCTTTGCTGCGATGGACGAGCGCTTCGGGACCGCAGAGCTTGAGCTCGGTGAGCCGCTTTTTCAGAAACTGCCAGGACGCCATGCCCTCATCGTAAGAACAGCACTTGGCTTCGGTCGGGGTGGCGCAGAGGAAGATGTGCTTTTTGTAGCTGTCAAGATTGAGGGCCTTGGCTGTGGATTGAAGGAGGTCGGACATTTTATTTGCGGGCCTGGACGGGAGGAACGGGAGGGATGTCGTTTTATCTGGGCGCAGAATAGATTGGGGGGCAGAGGAACGACGAGGTAAAAGTCTCCCACTGCGTGTTTGAAGGTGGCGCCTGCGTGATATCTGATATCGTCGCGGATGGAAAGGGAGTGGCAATGACCTAG
>CALFSW010000397.1 GCA_937916505.1 uncultured Verrucomicrobiales bacterium
CAACGCCGCAAAGCCCTCCAATGGACAAACTAAACAATTCTGTCCGGCACCCCACGGAATGGCTTGATGGGCCCCGCCCCAAACATCCGCTACTCTTTCTCTCTCAAAAGATCAGTGATCAACTTCCTCCGGTCCGGACGATGCAGGAGACCTGGATCAACCTCTTTGGCAAGTTTGAGAGCGTCTTCTTTTCGATCCAGCTCCATCAAACGCGCGACATGATCAGTTAGGATCTCCGACTCCAATTCACTTTCTCCCTTCTCCCGCGCGACCTTACGAGCGTCTTCGAACCACTTCAGCGTCTCCTCTTTGGCACCGCTGGTCACGGCCTTCTGCCACAGGAAAAAATGGGCCCGATCGAGCCCCTTTGGAATCTCGCTCAACAAACTGTTGATTTCCCCGGTGAGCGCCAATCCATGCGCAGTCAGATACGAAGCGGTGTAGCCCGGACGTTCTTGAGCCTCCATCTGGAATCTCTTTGAAGCCCAAAGCGCCTGCTGCAACGCCAGTCGTATTCCCTGATGATCATCCCCCTTCCAGGAGAGACTTTTAATTTTCTGAATTCGTGCCGTCAGGGACTTTTTTGCAATCACTCCGGCATATCGCGCTTTGGCCTTCCGACCCAAACCTTCCAAAACGGCATCCCAACCCGCTTCATCCTCTGCCAGAAGGTGCTGCAGGAAGGCAAAACCCTCGGCGGGCCCGATCAGCTTCACGCCATCCTTCACTTCCAGCCTCAGCGTTTCCTGAAAAAAGAAATCCGCAAGAGCCCGAAATCCCTTCGCGTGTGCCCCATCCTTGATCGAGAGATCCCAAACATTGAGCGAGATCGCCTGAATGATTTCCACGCCATCCTCCACCAAAGCGCTGCTTGGGCTGGCGGAGCCGCAGATCGATTGATACTGGCGCTTCGCCGATACGAATTTCCCCTCACTGATCTCTTGGCTAATCACGGACTTGATAATCGTCCGAAGAAAGGTCTCCTCACCGGAACCACCTCCAGACCGATGGAGAAATCCCAGGCGATGCTTCTTTTCCACCAAAAGGAGTTCCTTCCCCACCAGGATCTCTGCCCCGGGGATCGTTGCAAAAACACTCAAAAGATGCAGGCGGCGGAGCCCCGATTTGGGTCCCTCTTTCGAAAACCGGGCTGCCAGTTCCAGGATCCTCGCAGATTGCCGCTTTGCCGGAGCATCGCCCCCGCTTGCATCAGATCTTCCGGCGATCAGGAACTCGAGGTAAAAGCGGCTTTCCCGGGGAAAAAGAGTCAAAAACCGATCCAGTTTTTCCGAAGTTCCCTTCCCAAAAAGAAAGGCGCGCGATTCCGTGAAAGCCTGGGTCCCGGGATCAAAAATTCTGCTCACAAGATCCTCTTTACCGGCTTCAAAAAGCTCCCAGAGCAGACTCAGGTTTCCCTGGAAAGATTTTGGATAAGCCTCGATCAATCGTCGCGCATTTTCAAGATCACCCACCCCCAGGGCGATCGGCACCATTTTTGCCGCCCCGCTCTTTTGGTAAGACCGGATAGCTTCCTGATCGATCTTCTGCCGCAACAAGGCATCGGTCATCACATCCAGGAAGGCCTTCGGGATAAATTTCAAAGCTTGGAAATCCTCCACCACAAGACTCCCCGCCAGATTTGAAACAATCTCGCTTTGTTCGCGGACCGCCGAGGTTTCATAATCATCAATCCACCTGGCAATAAAATCCCAATGCCGGGGTGTCGAAAGGAGGCGTCGGTAGCGGGGATACAGGAGCAATTGAAATCCCAGCTTCATTCGAAATCCCGATGACAACTCGTTGCTTTCCATGAACCTAAGGAGACTTTCCGCCCCCTGGTCCAGCGCTTCGGTATTTGCCGGTTCATTCTTTTCCCTGGATCCGAAGGAGGGAGAGAAGACGGCGCACAAAAAATCAACGGAGACGGGATAGTTCGCTCGAACCTCTTCATTGAGCCAACGGAATTCCCCGAGCTCCTTTTCTCCCCGCTTTCCCTCCCAACCATCAAAGAACGCAAGGGTGATGCTCATCAAAAACGTCTGTCTTTCGGCAGGGCCGAGTTTTTCCAGATAGGGCAGGAGGGCCGAGGTGCAAAGCCTGATTGATCCGGAAAAAGGGTCCTCTTTCATGCGACTCTCAACGATCTCATCCAAATCCGAACGCATTGACTGACTCAGGGTCCGGCCACTGAATCCAGGCATCTGCAGCTGATCCTTCAGGAGACCGTTGAAAAGCCGATGGACGAACTTTACCCGACGTTCAACCGACACCTTGCTTGAAGGTTTCCCAAGAACCTCCAACATCGATTGGACAAACTTGTCGACGATTTTGGATCGGTACCTTCTCGAACCGGTGGACAGCTCCTGAATTTCAATCAGGAGTTTTTCAAAGGCCCTCGCAGCTTCAACCGGTGAATGCCCTGCCACCCGCTCCAATGACAACCAGGATCGTTGGGTTTTAAGATAAGCAATTGCCCCTCCGTGCAACTCCGCCTCCCCAACAATCTGAACATAGGCGGACTTCCGCATCTCCCGACCAAGTTTTTTGACAAAGGCCCCGCTCCCGGATTTGGCCCCCGAAGTTTCAAAAGCCGGAAACCACTCCAAAACCAGGGTCGCAACTTCTTTGGTCGACAACTCCGCCATTGCTTCAATTTTTCCAAGGCGCTCCTCCAAGATGGCATGAACGTCGACATCGAGGCCGAGACGGGCTCTCAATAAATCCTTCATCATCGGATCAAGCTCCTCATCTTCATCCAACTTGGTGCCCAGAATCGCAAGATTGTTGGATTTTTTGGAAGGCTTTAAGAAGCGAATCGCTTCACAGAAAACCAAGAGGCGGGCCGGGTCCTCCACTCCTTTCGCGGAAGATCTTTTCAAGCCGCCATTCTCCCGGAACCATTGCATTTGAACCTCCGGATCGGTTTTGATCTGCTTTGTCCAAATTGCCCGAAGATTGGTCAAAGGTGCAGTCTGTATTCGTTCAAGTCCGATCTTTCGAATGGCCGAGGCCACAGGCTCAACCAAGCGGGCATCACAGGTGAAGACTTGAAGAGCCCGGGAAAGTTTTTGAATCTTGTCCCGATAGTCTTTGGGCCAGTGATGGGAAGGCAGCCTGGAAATCACCGCCCACTTCTTGCGATCTCCCAAAATCACTTCACACACCCGGTCAATCAAATCGTAAAAAGCCACCCTTCCTTTCTCCTTTAGAATCCAGTTACCCCACCCGGTCCGCCATGAGTTTGATTGAAACGAATCACTCATCGAGGTCACCACAAGCTCCTGATGATCATCGACCCACTTCCTATCGCTTGAAGCGAAGGAAACCAGGAACCAGCTGAGTTCGCCAATTGCCTTGTTTTTCTCCCGGTCTTCCTTTGGCAAACCCTGCAACCAACCTTGATAGAGTGCCCCGCTCTCATCGGGGGAAGCTTCGCAAATTTCCCTCGCCGTGCGGTAACTCTTGTAGCGAACGGGCTGATTTTTTTCGAGAAAGGCCAAAGCCGCCGGCGTGAAAATCTCCCGCTCTTTAATCCGGCCTTGGCTCAGAAGGTAGTGAAGTGAGCCCACTTTCCGTTCACTGGCCAGCGCAGTGGCATTGAGACGTCCTCCCCTGTTCAGGGCCGGCACCTTGCTGATCGTATTGAGAGAGAACCTCTCCGCAGGCAAGTGAACGAGGGCCCGATTCGCAAACTCAAAGAGATCATCATCCCTCAATTTAAGAAGCTCCGTGTTCCTCTTTAGAATTTCAAATGCTTGTTCCGCCAGACTTTGATGCTCCAGCATTTCCTCGAAGAGCTCCCGATAGAGAGCGATCCGTTTTTCGCTTTTTTCCACGTCCCACCCGTCGTCTTGCTTGTGCGCAACTCCGGTGATTGGCTGAATCCTGAAATCTTCCCATACAAATTCCCGCACTGTTGTGGTGACAAAATTTCCGATTCTCTGAACCGCATAGATCGCCTCTTCCCTACCGACACTCTCCTGCAAAAATTTCAGGGACATTCCGGCGGTCTCCAACATGAGAGGAAACGGTCTCGGCTTGGTGATTTGGTTTTGGTAATAGCTAATGAGAAGAGGCACCAGGGTGTGGGCAAGTTCCGGATTCTCCTTCGGAGAAAAAATGCTCCAATCCCGATCCTCCGGGGCCTGACAAATATGCCGCCCCACCATCGCCGCCCGGTGCCCCGGTTTAAGCTTCAAGTAGATCTCAAAACCCTCAAGCGCGGCCTCTCTGCGACCAAGCTCCCGGGCGACAACTCCATAGACATACCACGGGTCCACCCTGCTGTTCTTTCCGGGACGCAGGGACTTCAGGACCAAATCGACGTGCCCGGGTTTGTTGAAGTGATGGAGGGTTTTCAGGAGTGCCCGATTTTGCCCGGGATCGCCCCGGTTCAACCTCAAGAGTCTGATCAGCTCGCCAACCGCCTTCCTGGGATCCCCTTTTGTCAGCTCGTGCTGGATCAAATCACCGCCGGTGAGGGCTCGCGTCACCGCTCGTTTTGGAACTCTCTTTCTTGCTTTCCGGAGGCTCTCAATCCTCTCAATCCGTGCCGCTTCATCATCCAGACCCAGTTTTCTCATGACCCCTGCCAGCGAGCCTTTGGCAGACCGGCGCTGCACTCTCAAAACCGCATCACGCGCCGGACCAAGATCCACCAGCTTGACGCCTTCCGGGTCGAGAAGATTCCCGATGTAGGCCAGATTCCCATCAAGCAAATCCCTCTCTCCACGATCCAATTCAAGACGCCCCATCTTTAACAATGCCCGATACGCCTCCAAATAATTTTTCTCCCCGGAATGATACGCTGCCACGAATCTCAATTCATTCGGATCCTTGGAATCCGTCAGACCGGTCACAAGCTCCTTCAATGATTCTGTCGCTCCGGTCATCTTGAACATCACTCCCCGATATAAGGGGTGTTTGATCTTATGAGCGTGTCGTCTCAATACTTCCGCCGGCTCCTTCGGCACAAATCCGCGGGTTCCTTGTTGAAGTTTTTCAAGCAGTGCCAGGTTCTTCTCCAGCGTTGATTTCGTCTCCACGACTGTCGAAGTAGCACGAGGGATGTTTGACTTCATTTGGAGCCAGGCTGTCCCGTTCCACCGGGGAAAGTTCGGCGGACCAAAGGTATTCTGCGATCTTCGATAGTGGGGATAGACTCGTCTTGGGACATTGGGATTCTCGAACCACCACTCAAGGCATCGATTGGCCAACGCGATGGCATCATCTCCACGGCCCTCTCCCAGCGCCTTTTTAAACAATAAATTGAGCGAGCCGGTTCCTGCCGACACTTCCGGCAACTCTAGAAGTCTGGCGACGAGAAACTTTTCAAGATCACCGGAAGACCGGGTCCCGGGGTTCAGGGAAATGACCAACGGGATTGCAATGTCGAGCGCCTTGCCCTTATCCCCGTCTGACAGGCTCTTGAAAACCTCCCTAAAGATTTCCTCAGCCTCTTGAGGGTAAAACACATTGCCATTCATGTTTCTCAAAGCGTGTCGAATCCCTTCCAATGGAGATCCCTTTTTAAGCGCCTCAACAGCCTGCCGGGTGACCTCCGGTTCATCAACGTCGCCAGAGCCCCGGTTGAGCCACAAGAGGGAAAACCTCTGATCATCAGGATTCCCGGACAACTCCTTCAGTAAAAAGTCCCGGTATTTTTCAGGGCGAAAGCGGGAAAGCAAAAAGAACTTTCGGTCGCCGGTTGATTCGTCAATCAAGCGATCAAATGCGGCTTGTTCTTCTCCGCCCGGCAACGCTGACATGGAATTTACCATTTGCACAAAGCTCATGAGGCGAAGCAATTCCGGTGAATCAGGTAGATTGAAAGTGATTGGCGCTC
>CALFSW010000398.1 GCA_937916505.1 uncultured Verrucomicrobiales bacterium
TCGATGCGGCTGGCGAACTTTCCTCTGCGTCGCGCCGAGCAGAGATCCGTGGTGACACTCGATACACCGGAATTGCTCGCCTTCCTCAAAGCCGATCAGAGCGGCGAGGTCGGGTTCATGATTCACTGTGAAACACCGGGTTCCACACTGGTTCACGGATTTGCCTCCAGCCAGCACCGCGAAGCGGCCGGTCCTGTCCTGGAGTTGGTGATGAAAGAGCAGGATTGAAGTTTTTTCTTCGTCGGTATGGCAGGTTTGGAGAAATCCGGGATAGGTGGGTGATTGAACCGATTACGACGCCTCACGCACTAACCTCAGCATGAAACATCTCTTAGCATTCACCATCGTTCTTAACACGCTACTGGCCTGGCAAACCTGTCTGGTTGCAGAGCCTACGCATCACGAGGCAGACGTCTGTGTGTATGGCGGCACGGCTAGCGGGGTCATGGCAGCGTTGGCTGCTGAACGCGAGGGCGCCAAGGTCATCCTGATTGAGCCCAGTCGATGGCTTGGCGGTATGACCGGTGGAGGGATCAATCATCTGGACTGGGGCAAAGGCAACACCGTGGG
This sequence comes from uncultured Verrucomicrobiales bacterium, assembly GCA_937916505.1. GTDB lineage: Bacteria > Verrucomicrobiota > Verrucomicrobiia > Verrucomicrobiales > Akkermansiaceae > SW10. Next base: position 571 of record CALFSW010000398.1, read on the forward strand.
CGGCTCGACCTACAAGATCCTGATGGAAGGGTTGGAGGTGCGTGAACAGAAGCTTCATGGCGGGCATGCCATCCACGGCATCGGCAACAAGCAGTATCGCGAGCGCTTCAAGAAAGCAGTTGAGGACCGCGGCATCACCGTGATCTACGACCACCGCCTCGGCAAAGTCCGGGTCGGGGACGCCACCATCGACGCGCCGACACGCCAGCAGCCGATTGCCCTGGGTGAAGACATCGCCCCGAAGGGTAAGGCGCCATCCATTCGATCCATCACCCTCGACTACGCCCCTTTCGACAAGACCGGCTGCCCCATTCCCGAGCCGAAGAAGCGCAATGCCATCACGGTCTCCGCGAAAGTGTTTATCGATTGCTCATACGAGGGCGACATACTCGGGATGAGCGGCGTCAGCTACACCTGGGGCCGCGAGGCGCGTGAGCACTACGACGAATCACTGGCCGGGGTGCGTCCCAATCTGTGGGTCCACGACATCGATCCCTACATCGAACCCGGGAATCCTGAGAGTGGGTTGATCCCGTTTATTCAAGATCGGAAGATTGGGCCTCTGGGCAGTGCGGACGCGTTGTCGATGGGTTACTGCTTCCGCTTCGAGTTCGACGGGAGCGGCAAGGGTATCCCGATCCCCGAGCCGACGAGTTATGATCCAGCCGAATTTGAAGTTTACCGCCGTGCCATTCGCGATGGTGTCGACATCTTCTCAAGTCGAAAGATGCGAACCACTCTCGGCAAGATCACGGAAGCAAAGAGGGGGCCATTCGTCGGGGGTGCCCAATCGAATCGCAACCTGATGGGGTCCACCGTCTACGGTTGTAACGATGAATACCCGAACGGCGGCTGGGCCACGCGGTCACGGATCTGGAAGTTTCATCAGGAGTTCCTGATCAATTCGATTCACTTCGCAAAAACCGATCCCTCGGCCCCCAAAAGCATGAAGCAACGTGCGATGAAAACTTCCTTCAGGAAGGGGGTGTTCGATGAGACCGGGGGCTGGCCAAACCAGTTCTATGTCCGTCAAGCCCGCCGGATGGTGTCATCGTATGTCGTCACCCAGAAGGATCTCGAGGGCAGGACCGATCCGCCTCATACGGTCGCCCTCGCCGCCTATGGGGTCGACGATTGGCCGTATGCGGTGGTTGTGGAGGATGGCAAAGTCGCGGTGCAGGGCGGTGCGTTTTCCATCGTCTACATCGATGGAGGGAAATACAACGGCAGCTACAAGATCCCCTACGAAGCCATCGTGCCGCGCAAGGGAGAATGCGACAACCTGCTGGTGCCCGTTTGCGTTTCGGCCAGCCATATCGCCTTCACCTCTCTTCGCATGGAGCCCGTCTGGATGGTCCTCGGTGAATCCGCCGGCGTGGCCGCCGCCATGGCGGTCGATGCCGAGATTCCCGTGCAAGAGGTCCCCTACAAGCAGCTGCGGCAGAAGCTCGACGACCTGGACCAAGTCCTCGATCGGGTGCAGCAACCTGAAGAGACCAAGACAGCGCGATGGAAGTCCCAGGACGAATGGAATCAGCAGAAGAAGGGGTGGGAGTGGCTGTTCCCCCATATCGATACCGACTCCGACGGTCAGATCTCGAAGGAAGAGTACAAGGCCTTCCAGAAATTCAAAACGGAGCAAGATGATTGGGAGGAAGCCCTCAAGAAGAAATCAGCAAAGGCTCCCACCGGGGATCTGCGGCACGACCAACCCGCAGCCGGGCGCCCCAACATCATCCTGATCTTCGCTGATGATCTGGGTATCGAAGCGCTCAATACCTACGGAGGTCATGGTGTCGAGACGCCTCACCTCGACCAGCTGGCCAGCAAGGGGATGCGTTTCACTCATTGCTTTGCCAACCCGGCCTGCTCTCCATCCCGGGCGGAACTCTTGACCGGCACCTATCCCAGCTTCAATGGCATCCAGCATGTCCTCAGCAGGTGGAAGGATGACACCTACCTCGACCCGAAGCAGTTCAACAGCTTCGCCAATCAACTGGATGAAGCGGGATACGCCACCGCCGTCGCCGGGAAGTGGAATGTCTCCTGGCTGGAACGCAACGATACCGTCAAAGCATTAGGCTTCGATGAACATTGCCTCTGGCAGATGTATGACCGCGATGGCGTCAAGAGATCGCGTTTCTACCAGCCCTACTTCCGCATCAATGGAAAAATCGAAGAGGAATCGATCGCTGATCGCTTTGGTCCGGACGTCCTCGCTGACTTCATGATCGAATTCATGAAGCGAAAGAAGGACGAACCCTTTTTGATCTACTACCCGGCTTTATTGGTTCACACGCCCTACATCCGAGTTCCCGGTGGCCCGAAGACGACGACTTTGCCCGATTCAAAACAAAAGAGTGGTCCGGAGTGTTTTCCCGAAATGGTCGAGTATCTCGACAAGAACGTCGGCCGGCTTGTGAACGCGGTGGATGAACTGGGCCTCAGTGACGATACGGTCATTCTCTTTTGTGCGGATAACGGCACGCATGGCCCGGTGACTTCCGTCTGGGGAGACGACCGCACCAGGATCAAAGGGGGCAAAATGACGATGACCGACCGGGGTTCACGAGTACCCTTGATCGCGAGCTGGCCGGGGACAATTAAACCCGGAACGCAGTGTGATGATCTTGTCGAGCTGGCGGACTTCCTGCCCACATTCCTCGAGATGACTGCGACTCCCAAGCCGATGCAACGCGTCCACGGACAAAGTTTCCTGCCACAGCTCCTGGGAGAAGACGGACCGTCACGGGAATGGGTTCACATCGAATACAAGGGCGAGCGACAGATCAGAACCAAGGAGTGGATCTACACCGATAAGGGAAAGCTGATCCAAGTGAACGAGCTGGGCCAACCCGAAAACCGACCGGAGAAATCTGGAGATCACGCTGATGTCCGGAAAGAGATGAAGAGGATTCTGGGGTTGATCGACGGGGAGTGAAGCATCACGAAGAACGAGTTTGTCGACTACCGCGCCCCACAATTTGATCCGAACGACAAGGATGGGAATGGGTTTCTCGATGCAGACGAGTTCCCTCATCCGAGAGCTTTCAAAGGCGGAGACAAAAACAAAGATGGCAAGCTCTCACGCCAGGAGCACCTCGATATCTTTCGCGGTCAATTTCCGAATGTTGATGTGAACAAAGACGAAGTGATTACTGCGGCTGATAAACGTTAGCGTTGTTCCAAATATACAGGGTTGATTCATCGAAAAGCCTCTGTTGATTTAACCTCATCTGATGATCAACTTCGGAACATTTAGAATCGGCCTGCTAGTGGCGGCGATGACTGCTGTTGGAATGGCGGGACCGGTGTCGGCGGATGATGCTGTCGATGCGGAGTTCGCGGCGCTTCAGACGGATGCCAAGAAGGGGTTTGCGGAAGGGGTCGGCCCGTTCGTGAAAAATTATTGTGTCCAGTGTCACGGGAATAAAAAAAAGAAGTCGGGGCTCAATTTTGAGGCGGCGCTGAAGAACCCGGGGAATCCGACCTACCGCAAACACTGGAATCAGGCGGTTGCCCACGTGAAGAACCACGACATGCCGCCGGATGATGAGGACGCGATCCCGACGGATGAGGAGCGAAAGCAGCTTGAGGAGTGGATCGGGAAGATCAAGTTTCTCAGCCCGAAAGATCCCGGCCTGTTTGTGATCCGCCGGCTGACCAAGGTGGAGTATGGCAACACACTGCATGATCTCTTCGGGGTGGACCCCAAGGTGACGCAGGATTTGCCGGATGAAGTGTTCGGTGAAGGCTATTTGAATAACCTGTCGTCTCTCCAGTCGGAGCTGTTCCTCGGGATCGCGAATGAAGTGGTGGGCCAGCCGGAAGTGCAGGAGCTGCTCAAGAACGAGAAGCCTGCCAGGGGGGCCAACCTCCGGAAGGAGGCGGAGACGTTCGCCCGCGCGTTGGCGCGGAAAAGTTATCGCCGCCCGCCATCGGATGCGGAAATCGAGGTGTTGCTGAAGGTCTTCGATCTGGCGAGGGAGAACAAGCTCGACTACCCGGAGGCGTTGGGACTGATGACCAAGGCGATTCTGGTTTCGCCCCCGTTTCTCTTCATCACCCCGGCGGAGAAAGTCGCGACGGACAACAAGATTATCCCGCTGGATGACTATCAATTGGCATCCCGTTTGTCGTATCTCCTGTGGTCGACGATGCCGGATGCGGAGCTAATCGGGTTGGCTGACAGCGGGAAGCTCCATGAACCGGCGGTGTTGAAAGCGCAGGTGAAACGCCTGATCGCAGATCCCCGTTCGCGGGCGTTGTTCGATGGATTCGGAGCGCAGTGGCTGGGGCTGAATGATCTGGAAACGAAAACGTTTGATCCCAAGAAATTCCCGCAGATGACGAGTGAGATGCGATCGGCCATGGTCGATGAAGCCCGGCTGTTCTTTGAAAGCATCATGCGCGAGAACCAGAGCGTCATCCGATTCGTGGACAGCGACTACACGTTTCTCAACGGGACGTTGGCGACGCTTTACGGGATGGAAAAGACCGTCACCGGCCCGGAGATGCGCAAGGTGAAACTGAAGGATGCTAACCGGGGCGGGATTCTGGGAATGCCGGCGATTCTCGCGACCACGTCTTTTCCCAATCGCACCAGCCCGGTGAAACGCGGTGTGTGGGTGCTGGAACAAGTGCTCGGCGAACACGTGCCTCCTCCGCCGGCGAACACTCCGGCGTTGGAGAAACAGGATCAGAAAACGGTCGCGAATATGACGGTGCGTCAGCGGACCGAGCTGCACCTTTCGAATCCGACCTGCGCCAATTGCCACAAAGTTCTCGATCCGATCGGCTTTGGCTTGGAGAACTTCGATGCGATCGGCCGCTGGCGGATCCAGGATGATACGGGAGGTGCGATCGACGCGGCGGGAGAGCTTCCGGGCGGCAAGACGTTTGCTTCACCGAAGGAATTGAAAGCCATCATCGCTGAGCGAAAGGCCGAGCTCGCTCGCAACCTGACCGAGAAGCTGCTGGCCTACGCGGTCTGTCGTGGGTTGGAAGGCTATGACGAGATCGTGGTGGATCACTTGATGGAAACGATCGCGAAGGACGACTATCGTATGCAAACGGTGATAAGCGAAATCGTGACCAGCTATCCCTTCACGCAACGCCGTATTAAGCCGTAGACCCCCTTTCATCCCATGAGAAAAAACGTCCTCATTGATCGTCGCACCTGCCTGAAAGCAGCCGGTGCCACTCTCGCGCTGCCGCTTTTGGAAACGATGGGCTGGGCCGAGACCGGTAAAGACAAGCCGTTCAAACCGCCGGTGCGTCTCGGGTTTATGTACATGCCACACGGGGTGATCATGGATCAATTCTGGCCCGCGACGCCGGAGACCTACCTGTCGACACCGCCGCCCGCGCTTGAAGCGCTGCGTCCCGTGCTCGATCAGTGTCTGATGATGAAAGGTATCTCGGGCGTTCCGATTTCACCGTTCAACGGGGCTCCTCATGCTCTGGAATTGTCGACCTGGCTCACCGCAATCCTTCCCGATGCGCCCACCCGGAACCGGGTCAACATCGCGATCTCCGCCGATCAGATCATGGCCAACTACGTGGGAGGTCTTACCTCGCTGCCGTCGCTCGAGTTGGCGACGATGCCGCAGACGCACAAGGAGAATCAGGAGGGACTGCACGAAGCCTACTACTCGCACTGCAGTTATCGCTCGCCGACCCAGGCCGTCCCGGCCGAGACCAATCCGCGCGGCGTTCTCAATCGGCTCTTTGGGAAGTCCGACAAACCCGGGCAGGCCCTGCAAACCGATCCGCTGGATCGTAAGATGCTCGATCTCGTCATCGGAGGCGCGCGCGATCTTCGCAAAAAGCTTCCGCAGAACGATCAGCACAAGCTCGACGAATACCTCGACAGCGTGCGGGCCGTCGAGCGGCGCATTGCTTCCATCGAGACCCGGCAGAAAGAGGCTGCCCTCGAAAAAGCCGGCGTCAGCACCCGTAAACGCAACGCGGCCGATTCCCCGCCGATCGAGATCAAGATCCCCGAGGGCGACAAGCGGAGTGAATACATGCAAGTCATGTGCGACCTCAACGTGCTCGCCTTCCAGACCGACACCACCCGCGTTAGCTCCTACATCGGCTCCACCCCGAACGGCGTTTCCTATCCCGAGCTCGGCTTCACCGACGCCCATCATTCCCAGACCCATCACAACAACAAAGATCAGGAAAAGATTCGCAAAGTCGCGGCGATCACCAAGTTCAACATCGATCAGTATGCCTACATGGTGAATAAGATGCACAACCTGCGCGAAGGCGACGGCACCTTGCTCGACAACTGCATCATGATGTGGGGCTCCGGCCTCGAGGACGGGAGCCGACACAGCCGCGAGAACCTGCCGTTCATCGTGGCGGGCAAAGGCGGTGGTTCCATCAATACCGGCCGGTTTTTGCCCGATACCAAAGGCAATCAGGGCGATTTGCTGACAACGCTACTCGCCTGCGCCGGCGTTCCGGTGGATCGGCCGATCGGGATTGCGACGAAGCAGATGGGCGAGATGAAGAGCGGGAGTTGAAGTTGATTTCAATCCTTACCTATCATCATCTATCAGCCGGTAATTCACCGGAAGACCGAGCCTTCAATCATCGATTCGATGATTTATAAGATGCGGTTGATTCATGCATCATTGAAGGAAGGGCAATTCTACTCAGCACCTTCAAAGGGGTGCCACGGTTTCTCGCCGTCTTTTTCCTGAAGAAATTTTGCGTCCACTTCTTTATACCACGCATGAAGTCGCTCGCGCATGGCTTTGACGCGCTCGGGGTCCTTATCTGCGAGATCAACTTGTTCGCCGATGTCATTTTTCAAATTATAGAGATGAACGCGGCCGTCTTCATAGCGCTCGACGAGTTTGTAATCGCCCTCGCGAATGGCTCCGCCGGGAATACCGCCTTGATTGCTGTAATGTGGGTAGTGCCAGAAAAGCGACTGACGCTCAAGCGATTGGCCTTCCAAAACGGGGATGAGATTTTTCCCGTCGATTTCGTGACCGATCTCGATACCGGCGGCGGCTGCAACCGTGGGATAAAGGTCGATCGAACAAATCGGCTCGGCGCTGACGGTGCCGGCTTTTGTGATACCCGGATAGCGAATAATCCACGGCTCGCGAATACCGCCTTCGTAGATCCAGCCTTTACCGCCGCGAAGGGGGAGGTTGCTGGTCGGTGAGCCTTCGGAGGTCGAAAGCCCGCCGTTGTCTGAGGTGAAAACGACCAGCGTTTCTTCTGCGACGCCGGATTTTTCAAGCTGATCGAGAACGGTTCCGACGGCCTCATCCATCGCTTCGACCATGGCCGCGTAGACGGCGTGCTTTTGAAGGATACGAACTTTGCGGGGCTTTTTGCCAGCGACTTGTTCTTCGTCACCAAACTCTTCTCCGTTGATTGCGACGGCTTTGGCCTTGTATTTCTCGACGAGATCGGGCCGCCCCATGAGTGGCGTGTGAACGGAGTAAAATGAGAGGTAAGCGAGAAACGGTTTGTCTTTGTTGTCATCGATGAACTTAGCGGTGTCGCGGGCAAGTCGAGCGGGGAGGTGCTCGCCTACGGGGCTTTCTTTTTTCATCTGAGGATTCTCAAACGGGGCGAAGTATTTCTTCCCAGTGTAAGGGCCGCCTCTTGTCCAGCCACCGATGTTGATATCGAAGCCGCGGTTTTGCGGGAAAAATTCTTCGCTGTGTCCCAAATGCCATTTCCCGGCAAAGAAGGTCGCGTAGTTTTTTTTCTTCACGAGCTGCGCCAGGGTGATTTCATCGAGCGGCATTTCATCGCGAAGTGGCGCGGGCTTAAATTTCCCTCCCCGTTTTCCGGAGAAAAAATTAGTCGCTTGAACCCGAGTCGGGTATTTACCCGTCATGAGCGAGTAACGAGTCGGCGAGCAAACGGGGTTCGCCGCATAGCCATCGGTAAAGCGAACGCCGGAGGTGGCCAACTTATCGATGTTGGGTGTTTCGTAAAAGCAATCCGGGTTGTTTGCGCCGATGTCCATGTATCCCAGGTCGTCGACAAGAAAAACAACGACTTTCGGGCTTTTGGACGGCGCCGCTTGGCTTTCAAAGATTGCGAGCGTTGTGACAAAGAGAACGCAGAGCCAATGGCGTAGGGGGCGATGGATAATCATTGCGGGTATTATGGAGTGAATTCTGCCGAGTTCAAAGTTTTCAAATGCCACCAGCACCCGAGATGATCTCATCGTCACTTCAGCGGTTACTGTATTTTGTTCTTCAGGTCTTTTTCAATTTCGGCCTTCAATGTTTTTAGTTTTTCGTCATCGGGTTTTTGCTCCAACCCTTTTTCCGCCAACGTTAAAGCCCTCTCGGGATGGCCGTTTCCGAGATACGCTTCTGCTGTTTTCCTGAGAAGCCAGATTTTACCGGGAGCCATCTCGACTTCGAGATCCATCAATCGCAACCCATCGTCGACGCGCCCGTCATTGATCAGCTGCTCTGCTAGAGCCATGGTGGTGCCTCCCCACGCTGCTTTTTTCCCCTTGTCCTTGAACCATGTGATTGCTGCTTCAACGCCGTCACGTTTGACCATGTCATACATGCGTTGGTTTTGAGTGATGCGTGCTTTCCCCGGCAATTTGTAGGGCTGGTCGGTCACTACGTGAATCAATTCTGTGCTCAAGTTTACAACTGTGCTCCACACTTCCGAAGCTCCGAAATTGTCTCCCTGATTGCAGAGAACGATCACGAAAGCGTCATCCTCAACCAATCGGTTTTCCATCGCTCGAAACCCGTTGATCGCACCGCCGTGGTTGACGATTTTGGTTCGCCGTTTCGTCACGGGATGGGTTCGTGAATAGATCTGCCAGCCGTATCCGTAATTGCTCTGTGGTCGCCCGCCCGCAGCTTTCACTTCCGGCACGTCACGGTTCGGTGTAAACATGAGATCGCGGTATTTCCGGTTCAACAATTGATCGGTGTAGAGTGCCCGATCCCAGAGAAACATGTCTTCTACGGTGGAATAGATGGAGCCTGCCGCCCCCGGGGATGAGTCCATGTCCAGGTAATCCGCTCGGGTGTATTCGAACGCTCCGCGGGTATAGCCGCTGGCCCGTTTTTCGAGCACATATTGATTCCGGTCGTAACCGCTATTCTCCATTCCAAGAGGCTTGAAGATGCGTTCATCGAGGTTTTGCTCAAAAGTCCGCCGTGTCACTTTTTCGATGATTCTTCCGAGAATAGAATAGCCCGCATTGCAGTAGGAATAAATTGTGCCCGGCTCATGCGACAGATCGCCGCTGCAGTGTTCTCTGATGAACTCATCCTTGTCGAAAGGCAGCCGGGAAATGGTTCCACGATAGTCGAAGTTGGCTGTGTAATCCTTGATTCCAGACTGGTGAGACATCAAATGATGAATCGTAATCCTGTCTCCCGTGTCTTTACGGTAGTAAGGCAGATGTTCGGTTATGGGGTCACCCAGATTGATTTTCCCTTCCTGAACGAGCTGCATCACAACCATGGTGCAGAATTGTTTACTGACCGATGCGAGCCGAAATTTGGTATCGGTGGTGTTGGGAATGTTCCACTCCCGATTCGCCAACCCGAAGCTCGCTTTGTAAATGACCTTTCCTTTGTCAGCCACCAGAACAGCTCCCGAAAAAAGGCCCGTATCAGCGGTGGCCTGACATAATTTTTGCAAGCTTGCCACCTTATCGGAATCAACTTCATGGTATCCGTTAGGAAGCGGAACCTTCTCTTCCTGTGCGATGACGATGCTCCCGAATAACAATCCTGCCAGAACGAGTCTTTGTGGTGCTTGCTTTTGAAACGCTGTCATGGTTCATATGGATACGCCATGAGTGGGGTGATCGTCTACCGTTTCGTTCCTTCGCGATTCTGTCCAGAGGATGATATGAACGTTTCTTCCAGTGTCACGACGATGAAAAAACATTATTGGATTATCATAGGAATCGTTTTGGCCTTGATGGCCGCCTCCGTGGTATGGACCGAAAGGCTTCGCTCTCAAAGTCAGGACGTAACAATCGTCGAGTTGGTGCTGCCAAAACCTGATTTAAAATTTGATGACATCGTTCTTCTCGATGTTTTAAACGAATATTTTATAAATCACACTCTAGGCGAAGTGGGATACTATCAGGGCTTTCAAGTTTCGAAATCCGGCAATCAGATCGTGGCCGGAAATTTCTCATACAACCAAGTTGCTGCCGTCAGAAAAAAGCTTGAGCAGCTCCCCCGGAAAGACTCCGAAATCCAATGGGACCCACTTTTTGAAGGAAGGGTTCCGTTTCATCAAACGATTGCGTTTAATGTCGGTCAGACTTTAATCATCAAAGGCGAATACGAGAAAACTCTGATCGAGGCCGCCGTTAAATTAAGTCCCGAAGCAGAGCCCTTATCCGCTCATTTTTACGACGGTCACACGATCTTGTTCGGAAGAGTCGTGAACGATGAACTCCGAATTTTGTTCATCACCATCATCACTCCGCCAAAATCGATGTTCGAAAAATTTTGGAATTCGTCGAGGGGTTGTGATGAGGACGATCCCATCGTTGCGTCGGACCGCGGCAATAATGGGTGCGTGAATCAAAGAGCTGTGCTGAATTACTTTAGATGAGCAACAAGAAGAAACCCAATTCGTCCGCCGGAGAAGAGATCGAGGCTCCTAATTATTTTGATAGTGTCGTTGCGAAAGAGACTCCTCCGCCAACGTCGCGTCGCAATCGGAAAAACACCACTCGCGGGCGTCTTGATGTCGTTCGCGAATCGGCTCATCGGGGCGGCAAGACGGTCACCGTGATATCTGGCTTCAAAGGAATTGGGATGCCTGAGATCAAAGAGTTGGCCAAGAAAATTCAGAAATCTTGCGGCGTCGGTGGCTCGGTAAAAGATGGTCGCATCGAGATCCAGGGAGACAATCGCGAAGTCGTAAAACGCATTTTGGAAGAGGCCGGATTCAATCCAGTCTTCGCTGGGGGTTAATTGAGGGCGAAATTTCGATGCGTTTTGGAATCGCCTACTTTTAATTCCACGCCAGCGCAGATCGGGTCGCCCAGTAATCATCCGGAGTTTCGGCCAAGACGGACAATTGGCTCATCGCAGCTTCGTCGATTTTGATTGATGCGGCCGCATTATTGGATTGCAGGTGATCAACGCTTGCGGCACCACTCAAAACGGTGTCGACCCACGGCAGCGCCATAACAGCTGCCAATGCCAGCGCATCGATAGTGGTTCCATATGATGACGCCATAGATTCGATAATCATTCGTTTTGCGGCGAAAGATTCACACACGTTTCGCGAGGTCAGTCGACCATTTGCCAGTCCTTCTTTGATGATAATCCCAACGCCCGCGTCATGTGCTTCGGCGAGGGCGCCGGAAGCAGAGGTCTCCAGAATATTCCAGGTTGCCTGACAAGTATCGAACAGCGGCATGCCATTGACTTCAGTGCTCACCGCTTTTCGAATCACTTCCGATTGCTTGGTTCCGCTGACAGAAAGTCCAATTTTCAGTCCTGAATTTCTCAACTCGCCCAGTTTCTCCAGCACCGGTTGATTTTCCAAAACACCACTTTCCAGCGTTGCCGAATGAATCTGATACAGGTGAAGTCGATCACCAAACAGCTCGCGAGATTGAGCTGTCTGTTTGGTCAAGACATCAAGAGAATGCTCTTTAATTTCGTGCGCATCAGCCTGCACTCCCCAATCCGCCATGTAGGTGTAGCCCCATTTTGAGCCAACCGTCAGGTCCTGATGCTTTCGAGCTTGGAGCCAGGAACTCAAAAACGCTTCGGCGCGCCCATACGATCGAGCCGCATCATAATAACGCACTCCCGCTTCCCATGCAGAATCCAAGACCCGATACGCCCGGGCTTCCATCGCGACGACGGTGTAATCAGCTTCAAGATCTTCTTCATGTCCCAGATTGATGTATCCTGGGCGACCAAGGGCGGCCAGTCCCAGACCAATTGAAGAGACCGCGAGGCCCGAGTTGCCGAGTGATCGTTGCTGCATGAATCGCGATAACGCGTTCCAACCGATTGTTCGAGCTCTTAATCCTCTTGTCAGTCAGGTGAAAAAGTTTTTAACTCTGAGTTCCATGGGAATAAACGATCGGGATTACATGAAAAAAGACGGCGGTAAGGATGACGTCATCAATCTGCGCGAGCTGGTCATTGTCATGCTGAAACTCGCCGTTGTTTTCGTGGCTGTGATTCTGAGTTTCCGATTCCCTCTGCTCTGGATCAAAATTCCTTTGGTGATTTGTGTTCTCTATGGCGGTTGGCGCTGGATTTTTAAGGCGAAGAAAAAGAAAACGGTTTCATCATCGCCTCCTAAAGCACCTGCAAAACCAGTTCAGGCCAAGGTAGTCAGCAGCCGCCGCTTAAATCTTGAACAGCTTGAAGCGGAAGCCGGGAATCCACCCAAGCCGGACCAAAGCTCGATTCGCCTGTTGATCGCCTACGATGCCGCTGGTGAATTTGGTCAGGCAAAAGCTCTGATTCAACATTTTAACGGAAAGGAATTTACAGAGCCGGTTGTGGAAGAGTTTGCCGTTCTTGCGCGAAATTATTTTCCCATTGAACTCGAGCCCACCGAAAGCGGCGTTCGATTCAAATTGGCGTAGTCATTTAGCTTTGCGAACGCACCCTATTGGATCGTAGATTCTGCGTGTTGAAATATTCCACCGAACAACTTCGCGAACTCGACAAGCAGCACCTCTGGCATCCGTTCACACAGATGCAGGATTGGTGCGCGGACGATCACGAACCCATGATCCTCGAATCAGGGGAGGGAGCGATGTTGAGGGATTCTGAAGGCAACGATTACATCGACGGGAACGCTTCGATTTGGACCAATGTTCATGGGCATTCTCATCCGAAAATTGTCGCGGCCATTTCTGAGCAAGCCGCAAAACTGGCGCATTGTTCAGCGCTGGGATATACCAACGAACCGGCAATCAAGTTGGCAAAAGCTCTTGTGGATCTGACACCGGATTCGTTAACTCGCGTGTTTTTCAGCGACGACGGTTCCACTGCGATTGAGTGTGCCTGCAAAATGGCGATTCAATACCGCCAGCTCACCGGCGAGCCGGAACGGACCCGGTTTATCAGCTTCAACGAGGCGTATCACGGTGATACCGCAGGTGCGGCGTCGCTCGGGGGAATCGGTGCGTTTCAGGATCGGTTTGAGCATACCGGATTTCGCGTCACCCATGTTCCCGATCTTGCGGCTCTGAAAAGCCTATCTGATTCAGAAATCGAATCTGTCACTGCGATTACGATCGAGCCGCTGATTCAAGGGGCCGCTGGAATGCAATTGTGGCCTTCGGGAATGCTGACGGAGCTTCGCGCCTGGTGTGATGTCCATGACGTTTTTCTCATCTACGACGAGGTGATGACTGGTTTTGGCAAAACGGGAACGCTCTTCGCTTTTGAACAGGAGCCGGACGCCACGCCTGATTTTTTATGCCTCGCAAAAGGGCTTACGGGCGGAACGATGCCGCTCGCCGCGACGCTGACGACGGAGCGACTGTTTGCCGGATTTTTGGGCGAATACGAAGAACAGAAGACATTTTTCTATGGGCACAGCTACTGCTCTAATCCGCTGGTGTGCGCTGCAGCCCTTGCCAGCATTGAGGTTTTCCGCGATGAAAAGGTGATCGAGTCGCTCCCCGAAAAAGTCGATTTTTTCCGCTCTGAAATTGCACGCGCCTTCAAAAATGACGCACGTGTCCTAGAAATTCGGCACATTGGACTGATTGCGGGCATCGAATTGAAAAGCGACGATTGGCGGGATCAAACCGGAGCACGCGTCTGTTTCGCAGCTCGAAAACACGGTTTGCTCACTCGCCCGGTCCGAGACACCTTGGTCCTGATGTTTCCTCTGTGTATTTCGAACGAACAGATTTCCCGTGCTGTCGAAGCACTTCGACTCGGGCTTGAAGCAATCGCCCCGAATCCTGACTCCTGATTCCAGACTCCTTTTCCCAAAATGGCCAAACGCTCTACGATTTCACAATTTTTCTCCGGTCTCGGGATGTATCTCCGCGTTCCGAAAACGCTTTCGAAACATCGCTTGTGGGCATTTCAGGTGTTGCCGGCACTGATCAGCTTGGTGGTCAGCGTCCTACTTTTCATCGGATTCTATTTTGCGGCCGATGGATTTTCGAAATGGATGGATAGCTTGATCAACATCAAGATCGAGTGGCTCGACAATGCCGTGACCGTCACCGCAGCGATTTTGTCGTTTGTGGCGTTGGTGGCAGGATTTATTTTCGTTCACAAGCACCTCGTCCTGATTATTTTGGCTCCGTTTCTGGGGAAAGTTGCCGAAGAAACTCTCAAGGCAGTAAAAGGTGAAGCCTTCGTGCAATCCGAACTAACAATGCCGCAATCCGTTGGGCGAAGTGCGAAAATCAACCTTCGTTATGTCATCCGTGAATTGTTTATCAACCTGGCGTTTCTCGTTGGTGGTCTTGTGATTCCGTTGGTTGGTTCCATCATTTCAACGGTAGGAATGTTTGTCACGCAGTCACGGTTTCTTGGGTATGGCTTGATGGATTTTCCTCTCGAAAACCGCGGTCTTTCCGTGCCGGAGAGTGACAAGTTCGTGAAAAGCCGCTCGGGAATGTCAATCGGTCTAGGAGCTGGGTATTTGATTTTAATGATGATTCCGGTGGTCGGTTGGATGTTTGCGCCTACCTTTGGGACCGTTGCTGGAACGCTTAAAGCGATCGAAGAACTCGAATTAGAAAGTGGCGAAAATTTACAGTCATGAAGTACGTTTCTACACGTGGGGCCGGTGAGCCGGTCGGATTTTTTGAAGCCTTTTCCAATGGTCTTGCACCCGATGGGGGACTCTATGTGCCTCAGGGGTTTCCGTTTTTGCCAAGCGATCTATTGACCGATGAGCCGCTGCCTTATCCAGCGCTGGCGTGGGATTTTCTGAGTCTCTATGACTCCGATCACGAAGGTGACGATCTCATCAAATTGGTCGACGAAAGCTACGGTGACTTTTCGGAGGAAATGAGCGCTCCGCTCACTCAGCTTTCCGATAATCTGTTCATTCTCGAGCTTTTTCACGGCCCCACCCTGGCGTTCAAGGACTTTGGGCTTCAGTTAGTTGGAAATCTTTTCGAAGAACAAATCAAACGCACTGGTGAATCGATCAACGTGCTCGGCGCGACTTCTGGAGACACTGGTTCTGCTGCCATTCACGGCTTGGCTGGGAAAGATGGCGTGAACGTTTTTGTGCTGTATCCCGAAGGGCGGATTTCAAAACTTCAGGAGCGTCAGATGACGTGCACTGGAGCGAAAAATATTTTCCCGATCCCAATCAAAGGCACTTTTGATGACGCCCAGGCGATTGTGAAAGAGCTGATGGGCGACCTTGAATTCAAAGATAAAATGAATCTCTCGGCGATCAATTCGATCAACATTGCCCGGGTTCTTGCGCAGTCGGTTTACTACATCCACGCCTTCATGCAGCTACCGCCGGAAAATAAAGGCGATGTCAATTTTGTGGTTCCAACAGGGAATTTCGGGAACGTGTTCGCCGGTTGGATGGCTCACAAAATGGGATTGCCGGTCGAGCAATTCGTTGTCGCGACGAATCGGAATGACATGCTCTACAATTTCTTCAACAGCGGCCTCTACGAAGCAGGCGAGGTGTCACCGAGTTTCGCGCCGTCGATGGATATCCAGGTGGCATCGAATTTCGAGCGCTTTTTGTTCTATCACACCGGCAAAGATGCAGGCGAAACCGTCGAGCAGATGGCGAAAATCAAGACCGACGGTAAGTTGAATCTACCTCACTTTGGACGGGATAATTTCACGGCGACGAAAAGCACCGACGACGATATTTTGCGGAACATCGCGATGGTGAAAGAGAAATACGACTACGTGATTGATCCTCACACAGCTTGCGGATTTCAGGATTTAGATCAGAACAAGACCAACGTCGTTTTGGCGACTGCTCACCCGGCTAAATTCCCTGAGGTGACCAAAAAAGCGATCGGTGAGATCGTCACGGAAGAATCCCTCGAAGCATTGAAAGAGAAAACGCAGAAGCGTTATCCGCTCGATGCCACTGCAGCAGCAGTTCGTGCATTCGTTGAGAAAAACGCGGCGGAGTAAAGTTTACGAAGCAACAGGGTAAGTTTAATGAATTAATAGGGTTGGTTCGATAAGGCGTTTCGAATCAAAAGGGTATGTTCGAAGGACCGCCTTCGACTGATGAAGGATTACCGCAGCCCAGTTGATCATCATATCACATCGTGGCTTTGCAATTATCTCGGTGAAGATTTGAAAGTGGCTTTTTCGGAGACTTAAGCGCTGTTGCACTTCATGGCTCACGGAGATTTTGAAGGTAAATCGATCAACGATCCCGAAGTTCGCGCGTTGTTTAATCGCGAAACCGTTCTCGAGAGCGATTGGTATCTGGCTCGACTCGACGCCAAGCTCGCCGTTCGTCGTCGCACGTTGACCAGCCAAATTGTATCGCTCGAGGCCTTCCTGGAAAAAGAGGTCTACGCCAGCGAAGCGAAGCGTCTCAACATTCAGGAGCGCCTGGATCAGGCTCGTGAGCGGATCAAAATCGCTGACGAAACGCCTGAAGTCTATCTGAAGAAGCTACGCGGCACGCTCGGTGCTGATGTGGTTTTTGGGTGAGTTGAAATTTATTTTCGCGATCCAACAGGGTGCGTTCGTCGAACAGACCCTATTGGTTCGTTTTGTCTCCTCAAACAGAATAGGCAGCGGCGATGTCTTCGGGGATGATGGCAGGTCGACCTGTTTCAGCATCAACCATGACGTAGTCGAAATAGCCTTTGGCACTGATTTTTTGATCGCTCTGTTTTACGATTTTGAATTCGACACGTACGCCGTGGCGACGCATTTCGGAAACGTGGGTGCGGACGAGAATTTTGTCACCGAGGGCGAGGCCGCGTTTGTGGTCGATGTGGGCGGTTTTGACATACCAGCTAAAACCGCGTTCGAGGAAGTCGTTCATCGACATCTTGTAGCAGCGTTCCATCTGATCAAATCGAGCGGCGAGAACGTAGT
Source organism: uncultured Verrucomicrobiales bacterium (assembly GCA_937916505.1). Taxonomy (GTDB): domain Bacteria; phylum Verrucomicrobiota; class Verrucomicrobiia; order Verrucomicrobiales; family Akkermansiaceae; genus SW10. Next base: position 17,613 of record CALFSW010000398.1, read on the forward strand.
CGAGATAGCGCGAATTATGGACGTGGCGATTCATGTCGATGTCGTCGGGGCGGACATCGAGCGCGGTTTCGAAGGTGGAAAATTCAGCGTTCATTTTTCGAGAAGAAACGAAGGGCGGGGCGATTTGGCAACGAAATATCGTGTTTCGTGAAGTTTTAGGATGTGAAAGTTTGCTTTTGGTTGGCGTGATCGGTATCATGCTGTCGTTGCCCTACTCGTCATGAATCCTCCTCTTCAAACGGTCCAAGACCGCCAGCGTTTGCTTCTGGAACAATCCGATTCGATGGTTTTTAAAACGGTCGATCCTGATCCTGATCTCAATATTCATTTTTACCTGCCGGATAGCCACACGGAAGGGCCGCCTCGTCCTGTAATTTTATTTTTCTTCAGCAGCGGCTGGGATCGCGGACACGTCACGCAGTTTGCGCCGCAAGCGCTTCATTTTGCCGATCGTGGCGCGGTAACCGGGCTTGTCGAATATCGGACGGATGCTTCTCATGGAGCGAATCCCGTTCAGGCAATGCAGGATGGTCGTTCGGCAGTTCGTTGGGTTCGGGAAAATGCGGAGCGTTTGAATATCGATCCTGAGCGAGTGACGGTGGCCGGTGGTCGGGCAGGTGGACTCATTGCGGGAACGTTGCTTCTCAGTAGGAAGTTGCAAGATGATCCTGACGATAATACCGCGACGGACGGGAAACCGAATTGCGCGATGCTTTTCAGTTCAATGATTGATATCGATAAAGACGCTTATGGAGTGGATCGGTTTGCGAGCGTTGGTGAAGCAAAGAGCTATGGCTTGTCTCAATTTATCACTTTCAGTCAGCGGCCGTTGATTATTTTTCACGGAACGGCAGATCGTTTTATCGTTTACAAAGACGTTGAGCATTTCGCGAAGAAACTGAAGCGGAAGAAGAACGTCTGCGAGTTTTTCCCGTTCGATGGCCGCGACGAAAATTTCTACAACTTGAACGTCGATCCGTTTTCCTACGAAGCGGTGCTGGAACAGTGCGATCGATTCTTAGTCGAGAATGGAATGCTCAACGAAAAAGGGGATGGCGAAGAAGATGCCCGCCTGATCAGTTGGCGGGAGAATGATTTTTAAGATCGGGGAGATCTTTTTCGTGGATAAGGCCCGTATTTCCAGCGGTATATCCAACAAGGCGTTGTTCTCGGGGATAGGGAAATGGACTAATTAAGACCACCGTTTCTTCTGGAATCTTCCCCGTTGAATCCGGGGAGGGCACCAGATAAATATAGGGCTCGGAGATGTAGGGTCCCGATGGTTTTGCTTGAAAGCGAGGCGGCTCAGGGAGTGGCAGATAGCTGATGTAGTCAGGATATAGGGACTTTAAAGACGGTGGGTATCGATTCTCCTCAACCTGGTAAGTTCTGCACTCTAGTAAACAATAAGCGATGTTGCTACTATCCTGCCCTAGGATCCAGGCTATTTCTTTTTTCTTGGCACGAGTTTGAAAAAGAAACATCACCAGAAAAATTCCGGCGACAACTCCAAAAATTACTAGCAACCGCTTCTGTTTCAGCTCGGTCACTTTTTCTTCCCCTTGGGTTGCCAGTTAGGATTATTCACGTGCTCTCGTTTCATGTAATCCTTGGCCTGTTTCACAATTTCGGGATGCGCTTTGTTGAGATCATTTTCTTCCCCGAGATCTTTCGATAAATCAAACAGCGTTACAGTGCCTTTGTGAATCGGCTTGCGAATGGCTTTCCACTTTCCGAAGCGAACGGCTTGTGAGCTAACTTTTTCGTAGAATTCCCAATAGAGAACTTCTTTCTTTTTCTGGGCAGCATCGTCGCCGAGGAGACTTGGGAGAAAGCTGACTGATGTCGTATTTTTTGGAGTTGTTTCACCGCTCATTTCACAAGCCGTCGCCATGAAATCCGAGAAGCTCGCGGCGTGATCGGACTGACTGCCGGAAGCAATTTTCCCCGGCCACCATGCGACGGTCGGAACGCGAATGCCGCCTTCGGAAAGATCACGTTTCATGCCTTTGAGCGGGCCGTTCGCGTCGAAAAATTTGGGGTCGTTACCGCCTTCTTTGTGGTGACCGTTGTCAGAGGTGAAAATCACAAGCGTGTTCTCAGCGACTCCCTGATCGCGCAATTTTGCGAGGATTCGACCCACATCGCTGTCCATCCGTGTAATCATCGCGGCCTGGCCTTTGTTTGGATTCGTCCAATCTTTGTCCTCGTAAATTCCGTAGCCGGGAATGTCCTGACCATCGCCAGTTCCACGGGTTCCCTCGTTGTTGGCGTGCGGAATATTCAGCGCGAGGTAAAGGAAAAATGGATTGGCCGAGCCAGCTTGTTCATCGAGCCATTTGAGGGATTCCTCGACTACCAAATCGTGGGCGTAATCAATTCGCCCTTCTGGTGTTGCCCATCCGGCACCGTCATCAGGCCTGCCTTGTGATTCTCTCATTTTGATCCATTCGGGATCGGTAATATTCTGGAGTTCAACTCGATCGCTGTTCCGAATGAGGAATTCTGGAAAATGATTATGAGCATGGCGCTGATTTAAGTAGCCGTAAAAATAATCGAAGCCCTGACGATTCGGGTGGCCGGTTGAGCCGAGTTCTCCGAGGCCCCATTTGCCAATTAACGCGGTGCTGTAACCAGCGTCTTTCAACTTTTCCGCCACGGTGATATCTTCGTCGCGCAATGTTTGGGCATCGCCACGAGAATTCCCCCGAACCCAGGTTTTTCCGGTGTGCTGACCGGTCATCAAAACGGATCGCGAAGGCGCGCAAACAGTCGAGCCGGCGTAGAAATCGGTCAGCTTCATGCCTTCGGTCGCCATTTTATCGATCTCCGGCGTGATGATTTTTTTCTGACCGAAACAGCCGATGTCTCCGTAGCCGAGATCATCTGCAAGAATGAAAATGATATTCGGTTTGTCGGCGGCCGGTGCGTTGCCAATGCCGATGGCCAGGGTGAATAAGGCCGATATGATAAATCGCGAAAATCTCATACCACGATTAAACAGGGTTCGTTCGGCGAATCAATACTATTGATTCATTTTCGAGCTCCGTGATGGGATGACACTATGAAAACGGACTCAGGGTTTCTCGAGAGTCCGTGCGTGATCGGGATTGAGGAATGATCTGACCTGGAGTTTTTCTCTGGAACCCCGAACGGACACGGAACCTTCGGTGGTGAGGTCGAAGAAATCGATGTCCCGCTTTTTGAGTTCTTCAATCCATTCGTCTGGGATTTGCTCGAAAACGGGAAACCCGGCGTTCGTAGCAATCACAATTTTGGGATCCACTTTATCGAGAAAGCTCTCCAATCCAGAAGGCGATGTGCTGTGTCGGCCTTTGATCCAAATGTCTGACTTCAGGTTGCTATCGTTTTCCAAGAGCCATTTTTCGGTATTAAAACCAGCATCAAAGGTGAAGAGGATTTTCCACTTGTGGTGCCGGAATTGAAGAACCAGTGAGTGATCGTCCGCACGCGATTGGTCGGGGTAACCTTCTGGCGGAAAAAGGACTCTGCAGCGGACGTCATTTCCTAGGTCAAGCTGTCCGCCACCCGAAATGGCAACGCGTTGAATTGCTTTTGCTTCGGCAAGACTGAGAATTTCTTTGTAAACCCGAGCTCTATTTCTCAATTTGGATTCGAAAATCGCCTTCGGATTGAAACGATCAATCACGATGGGAGCGGCTCCGAGATGAGCCTGGTCACCGTGGCTGAGAAACATTCCGTTGAGCTCATTGATTCCGTTGGTGCGAAGCAGTGGCTGGATTTTTCCTCGAAAGAGAAACGGATCGCCCGAGTCGATGAGCCAATGGCGTTGATTGATCGGATCCGGGGCATCAAGTGCAGGAATCGAAAACAGTTGGGCGGCGCTTCCGTTGTTTGCGAGAATTTCGATCGAAAAAGCAGAGGGTTTATCTTCTGAAAGCGGAGCCTGCATGTTCGGCGTGCTGATGTAACCGCCGGGAATAGTTGAAAAGAAAAATGCCAGCTTTACGAGACCGGATGCGAGGAATGCGTTCAGTTGATTTAACAGAGCCGTGAGCCACGTGGCGTGAACGGCAAAACAGATCGAGGCCATGACCGCGATTCCAATGATGGCTGTGGCAACGGGAATCATCACAATGTTTGCGAGGACTCCCGTCAGTGAGATGACTCTGAAATACCAGCCAATTAGGAGCAGGGAGCCAATCCATGCGGCCAGCGATACACCCAGGCCATCGCTCAATCTTTTGACCACCCAATCGGTCCACAGGCGGGGACGGGCAATGAGGCGGCGTGGCATGAGTGGCTCGACTTCAAAAGGCGCATAGAACCAGCGACCGATTTTCTCCGCGAAAAGCACGATGGTCATCAGGACAGCGAATGAGAGTTGGAAGCCGATTTGAAAAATCTCCTGCGTATTTAGCGCTAGAATGATTAGCGCCGCGCATCCGAGACTGTTGAGAATGCGCGGATTTTTACGAACACAAAAGGCGAGGGCGAAGACGCAGACCATGATAGCTGCACGAATGGCGGAGGGTCGCAGCCCGGTGATGAACGCGTAGAATAAAATCGCTGGAATCAAAATCATCGAGGCGGTGCGGCGTGAAACTCCGAAAAGCGGGAGAATCAACCAGCCTGTCCCCGCAATGATGCCGACGTGGAGCCCTGATACTGCAAAAATATGCATGGTCCCGCTGAGTCGAAAGAGGTCTTCAATCTCTTCGGGAGCGTCTTCACGATTGCCCAAAACCATGGCCGTGATGACTGATTGAGATTCAACCGGGTAATCCTCGATGCCATGGCGAAGGGCTCTTTCTAACCATTTTCGAGTAATGATCGCCAGCGAAACAACGGGATTTGCCTGATTGGAGCGCAACACTTGAATTCGATCGCCGGATTGAACGAGGAATTTTCCAGGAGCGTCATTGGTCCGGAAATGGAATTTTTTTTCGTTAAAAGCACCCGGAGACGTCGCTGCAATAAGGGGTTGGAAAATGCCTGACGTTTTGATTTCGTCTCCGTATTTGAGATCGTCGGGGAGAATTTCGAAAAAAACCGGGAATTGATGGCGGCACTTCCACGTGCGGCTGGCGAGGTTGAATTCGGTGATTTTCAAAACCGCTCTTCCTGAACGTTGCGCCCCGGTGCCAATTAACGTCGGTTCTGCGATCACTTTTGCCAAAACATCTGAAACTCTGATCGTTTCCCCATTCTTAAAGTTGGGGTTCAGAGGAAAACTTTGGATTTCCTGAATTTTTTGTGAATGCAATGCGGCAAATCCGAGAATTACGGCGCCAACTGCGGAAATAGTTCGAATCAGACGATGATCCAAAAAAATGAAACTGGCCGAAGCAGCGGCAAAACAAAGTCCACTCAAAGCCCAGAGTTTGATTCCGCCGATTTCTCCGAGAATGATTCCCCCAATGGCGGCGAGGGAAAGCAGCAGCAAAGGCGACACGTGCCAGGTTCGTAAAAAAGCCGACCGCAAAAAATGTGATGAATCTTTCAAAAATACTCTTGGCAAGTGGGAGAGTGTGGTTATAAATACAACTCACCTTTCGGGGTGCGCAAATTCTAGAGAATTTTGTAAAATTACTTCAAATTTATTGAAATTTTAAAAATAAGTTTGTAATTTTCGTAATTTCTGTAAAAATACTCTTGTCGTTGCGGGCATAGCTTAATGGTAAAGCTCCAGCCTTCCAAGCTGATTATGAGGGTTCGATTCCCTCTGCCCGCTCCATCCTCAATATTTGTCGCACCATGAAAACTATCCGAACGGCCGCGTTATCTTTATTCGCGTTTACTGCTGCCTTTTTCTTGCAGGCCTCAGCTGATGCCCAGCTCAAGAGAGAAGGATGCGCCTCAGATCGCTGAGTCCGCCGTGGCCGCCGCTCCTGATCATGCGGATGCCGTTCGCGAAGCGTTTGCCGAGGCATTTGAAAATAAAACCGATACTTCAAAAACAGCCGTTGTAGCAGCAAAGCCTGCCGTCGAAAAGAGCAGTGAAATTGGCGGTGAGTTAGTGAAGCTTGCCGGGGATCCTAAAGAACTTAAGACTCAAGTTTCACTCGAAACGTCTCGCGAAGCACCGACGAGTTCAGCTCCAGCAGACACGTCTGAAGGCAAAGCGGTAATCGGTGAAGTCGATTACGGTGGTAAAGAAGTGGTCTATGACTCTGGAAAGGGCGTTGTTGAGAACGGGGGAAAGAGTGTTTTTTCGATAATGGGGTCAACTACCTGGCAGAAGGTGGAGAAGGAGTAGGGGGCTCAGGACCAGACGGAGGAATCGGAGGAATCGGAGGAATCGGAGGAA
>CALFSW010000399.1 GCA_937916505.1 uncultured Verrucomicrobiales bacterium
GGGCGTTCTTTTCAGAACGACCACGGAATTTTTCAAACGCGCGACATTCGTAACAAAATTGAGAGGGTAAAATTTAGTTCGGTGGTTCCTTGGTGGTCAGGTGGTTTCGTTCTGCTTTGGCTTCATCGGTCGAGTCTCAGGCCGCGTCCGGAAGGTAAATCAGTCCCAGTTTTTCGGCAGTGGTCTGCCCGGTAAAGAGTCGCCACAGATCCACCGCCAACTGCCGTGCCACCGCTACGGCCGCCTTCTTGCGCGCCGTCGCACTTCCCTTGGCATCGCCCAGCACCGGCATCCACTTGCGCAGGGCATGATACTCCGGCTGCCAACGGATCATACGCCACACCATCTCCACAAGCATCGCGCGCACCCGCGGGTTGCCGCTCTTGTTGACGCTGCCGCCACGTCGCTTGCCCCCGCTGCTGTGCTCCCGTGGGCAAAGCCCCGTATAACTCGACACTTCGCGTGGGCGTCGATGCCGAGTTTGATCGTATCGTAGGATTTCGTTGTTTCTGCTTTTTTGTCATTCATAACGTGTAGAACGACAATTAAAAATGACCCCAGCGACAATTTGTGGAACATTTTTCCCGGTAGACATTCTTTCCCAACACAACCGCTAGAAGGTCCATATCGGCTGTGTTGGGAAAGAATGGCTTCCTCCTGGTGTGACGTGGAACAATCCTGTTTCTAACTGTCGTTAGGGGGCAATCTTAATTGTCGCTGGACACCCATCCACTACCCCGTCGACTGGGTTCTGCTGCGTGACATCACCCGCACCCTCGTGAAAGCCACCCTCCTCATACCTCGTCAGGGACTGCGTCACCGCATGCCCCAGGAACCCCTCAAATTTCTCAGCAACATCAACACCCTCTGCATGGAAATGACCACCAAATTCCGCATCAAAGACGGTCGCAAACATCGCAACAAAGTCCTGCGCAAAATGAAAGCCCTCTCCAGGCGAATCGCCATCTTGATCAGAGACTTCATGGGCACAAAACCCCGGGCCAAAGGCATAGAAAATCGTCAAATGATGGTTGGCTGGGTCGTTTTGAGCCACAACCTCGGGGTCCTGGCCCGCCAGCCGTAAAAGGAGCGCGCTGAGGCAACGTGGGTCAGTAACAGGAGCGTCAAGACGACCCATCCAGAAATGAAAAGGCGTGTCGAATATTCGTGTTCAACTTTTGGTTCTCTACTCATCTTCCGGGACGTTGTCTGCTTCCAGCGCGGCCGGTCCCTTGAGTGTCGCGACAAGGTAATCGATGGGACTCTTGTATTTTGCGTCTGGAGCTCCCGGGAACACGACATGGCATTCGACCCCCACTTCGTTGCAGCGCTTTTGCAGGCCAACGCCAAAGGTGGCACCGTGGATCGAGTGTGTAGAGAGGCCTGGAGCGGGCGGCTCATTGCTATAGGACAGGTAGACCGGTGGATCCCCGGCGCTGACAAGTGCGCAAGGCGAATACTCGGCAATCCACGGAAGCAGCTTCTCCCTGTCGGCCAGGAACTTCTCAAAATCCTTGCCGTATTCATACTTCCCAAAGGCATGTCCACCATAGCCGGGATTAAGAAACCATTTTTTTAACTGTCTCGGGTCAAGCGTGGTCTGCGCGCCCGAACCAGCGGCACACCACAGCCGGGTTGATTCACGGGCAACCGGATCCTCGCTCTTCGGATCGGCCAGATCATCGTGGTAGGCCAGCCACAGACTTGAACAGCCGCCTGCCGAAGGACCGTAGGCGCCAATCCGCTCTTTGTTGATGTTCCATTCGCGAGCCTTGCTGCGGACGAACTGCAACGCCCGGGCCGCGTCGTGGAGCGTCGCCTTAACCGGCGGCATGACGCCCTCGGTATGCTTCCCGATCAAGCGATAGTCTATCGCCACCACCGAAATGCCCTCTCCCAAAATGGCCCGGAGATTGGGAAAGCGAGGGCTGCGCGAAACGTTCGCTTTGCTGCCGGCGATCCAACCACCACCGTGAAGGACCATGATGACCGGTGTCGGCGTCTCCGACTTGGCCTGCCAGAAGTCGAGCTTGTTCCGTTCGTGTTCGCCGTATGAAACATTGGCAGAGGTAGGGACCAGCGGATTGCTTTTCGAATTCGGCGGATACGTTTTCGGTGCGGTTCCTGTCTCCCCTGCAGAGGCCGTAGCGGTGAGGGACAGCAAACTGACAACGCAGCAGGTAGCCAGAGCAGTGGCGTATTCCGTTTTCATAATGTCCGTCTCCTCATAATCTGTCGGCCTCGTGCGTCTTGCCACGCCATGTCACTTTGATCGGCACGCCTTGTTAGGGATGGGTGGGATCGGAGAGGGGAAAAAGGGGGGTATCTATTTTCTTTGTAGCATTTTGACCATCGCTTTCCCCATCGCTTCACCAACGTTTTGGTAGGTTTCGGCGTTGCCACTGCAGTGACCACTTGAACTCCCTCCCTTGCTTAAGGTGTGTGAGTAGACGGTGGCGACCTTGTTTTTGTTTTCAGGGTAATTGCCCGATTCTCCGGCAACCTTGAACATGGCATTGATGATTTGACCATGTGTGCCTTTGGCATCCTTCTTGGTTTGACCGAGGGTAGCGATGGCGGTTTCAGCTTCAGGAGCATCAAAGTCCTTACGCAATGATGCGAGCAAAGCGATGAGGTTCTCTTCATACTTGCTGGCATGTCCTTTATTGCGGAAATCCTTGTCACCCTGCCACCAGAAGAAACCGGCCACTTCATATTTGGTGGCTCCAGGATAGTAGGTTCCCAGATCGGCCAAAACACTTTTGGCATTAAGAATGTCGACGTCGTATTGTAGACCGGCATGCCACCCGATGGGTTTGGATTCAGTGCCTTTGGCCCACGACTCGGGTGATTCTCCGTAGCCAGGGTAGATCCTGCCTTCAAACTCATACTGCTTGCTGCCCGGAGGTAAAAGATCCCAACCGAGGCTGCGGTTACCAGTGCAACTTTTGAGAATCAGCACAGGTGCCGTGACGGCGTGTCCCAAATAATGACCAATGCCAATTTCAGGGCCGATGTTTCCGCCGTTGAGAGTCAACCAGTTATTATTATATACCTTCATGGTTCTCCCGTTGACACGGACATTGCGAACATCATTACGCGCCGTCCAATTGCCTGCCTCATCAATGAGATAAGGGTAGAGCTTTTTATTTTTGCAGGCATTTTTCAGAGCGCCTTCATTGCTTCCAGAAACACGGCCAGCGCCCAGCATGTTGAACTGCCCCATGAGGATATAAACTTGGACCGGCTTGCTCATGTCCGCCTCCTCGCCATCGGGATCCGGCAGTTCGTCAGGCAGTTCCCTGATCTCGGAGGTGCTTCCCCCCGATCGGCTACCGTTCTTCTTCAACCATGTGATGTCCTCCGCCGAGAGCTTGTCCTGCGTGAAGTTCATCTGCTTGCGGTTGGCCAGGGTCACGCTGACTTTTCCGCTGGCGGCATCGTAGGATTTTAGCTCGCCTTCAAAGGTCTTCGCTCCGTCGGCGCTGGTCCAGGTGCGGGCCTGGACGCCCAGGACTAGTAGGAACGCGGCGGCAAGCTGTAAAAGGAATTGGGTTCGGTTTCGTGTCATCATGGTATTACTTGCTGCGTGTGTTTTCGGTTGTTGTCAGAAAAGTGAACGGCCCGGACGAAAATCGGAATCTTCAGCTCATCCCGCCACGGTCCCCTCCTATTCCATCGGCTTCAACTTAAAGTACTTAATACTCACACCTTTATTCGGGGCGCGCTGGGTAAATGAGATCCGGTTTCGTCCCTCTTTCAATTCGAGTTCGACGGGTTTGGTATCCATCCAGTCGGCTTTGGTGTAGGGAATGTTGACATCTACGAGTGTCCTCCGGTTGACGCGAAGCAAGAATTCCCGGTCCATTGTCACCGAGCATACGTGTCCCGTAAATTCGTATTTACCGGCTTTGGGAATATCCAAGGTGTAACTGAGCAACTCCGGGCGCTGGCCAGCTAAACCGTAGTGCACTTGCATTCCGCCATCGATGCTTTCCATGAATCTTATCTTCTCACCATTCTTCGGTGATCGACATGCCGCTACGGGAATGGTGATGGTGCCATCTCCGGCCACGGTGATCTTTTTAAACTCCTCGGAGATCTCGATCTCCTCGACCTCTTCCTTCTCGCTACTCACATTAGACTCCGCGAGTTCTTCACCCGTGGCCCCGATGTCTTTAATTTTCTGATCTTCAACGATGGCCTGTCGTTTGTAGAAGCCAAGCAATCGCCAGAACCCACCGCTTGATCCGAAGTTACTCGGGGCATCTTCGGCCAGTGCTTTTCCTAACCACTCACACATCAGCGCCTGTTTGAACCCCTTGGGATCTTGTTGCGCCTGTGATTCCAATAGGAACTCCATGGGGGGCATTCCATTGATGTGTTTGCAGAAATAGAAATGAGGCCCCAGGACCGTTGTCCATCCGTCCGGAGTCCAGTGCGCCATGGCACCATGACCCGGGGAAGGGGCACGACGAGAAGGTATGCCAAACGCATAGCCCGATATTTGCCCGACAAAAGCACGGGGGCCGCAGATGCCGCCTTTGAGGAAGAACTTCTGAATATTACTCAGCTCGGCCGGCATGCCGCTTCTGTCGACGCCGCTTGTATAGGGAATGTCGGATCTAACGATGCGGCAGTAGCGCCATCTGTATTCCAGGCGCGTGTGATCGGGACGGTAGTTGCGCAACACCTTTCTGATCCAGTCGATATCCTCAAGCGCGTAGGAGTCTGGAAACACAAAGCGATAGTTCCATCCTGTCCCGCCCAATTCAGAAAAGGCGGGATCCAGGATGCCGTCGTCGTAGGCCTTCAGGTAATTCAGGTAGTAATTAACCAAGGACTCGGCCGCGGGAACGTCGGGATAGACATAGGTCTCGCCGGTATACTGAAGGGATGCAGCCAGAGCCCAAATCTGAAAGAATCCCTCGTGAGAACGTTTACTGGCATTCTGGATGGCCGTGTAGCTTCGCATCGCCTGGCCGTAATTTCCGCCGCTGGCCCCTCCCAAGGTCATGGCCTGCACGACGAGCTTGTCGTCATTGAGGAGCTGATCGATCAGCGCTTTTTCCTCTTCGCCCTTTTGCGCAAAGCCAGCCAGGCGACTCGGGGTGGCATGTGTCAGCAGTGCGAATTTGGCCATGATGGCAAGGTCCTTCTCGCCGCCTAAAAATGCGTCAATGTCCTTCATGACAGCTCTGGCCGCCGTCAGGACCTCTATCTGTTTTTCAGCAAAGGCAGGGTTTCCCGGGCCGTATTTCACGCTGACTTCATTACCCATGACGGTCTTAGTAACGGGTGTGACATTCTCAAGCGCGCCGAACTGCTTGGTAAATCCGGCCTTCTTCTTTTCGTCCACCGTGGGCTCCAGGCGCGTGATCGCTTCCTTGAGATCAGCCTGCATCTTGCTGTAATGTGCCTCGAGCTTCTTCCCTTCGGGGCTCAGGCTGATTGGCGCTGGTTTCCCCGCCGCAAAGACGGATGTCGCCAGCACCAGGGCCTTTATGATCCATGCTCTCGTAATGATTTCTTGTTTCTTCATACTCTTAATCTCTTTTTATTTCGCTACTTCAGTCTCAAGTCCTTCAATTTGTCGTGGAATATTTTGTAGATGGATGACGGATAAGGAGCAGCCTTAATAGCGGCCAACTCCAGAGCTGCTTTGGCCTCTTCGGCCCGATCAAGCTTTCCTAGGATGAGCGCTCTGAGGCTTCGCATTTCAACCAAGCTAGCACCTGGCTCATCTTCTTTGCGATCAAACTCTTTTTTGTGAGCCTCGATAGCTGTCTCGATGTCAGCCAGCGCGGCTTCCCAATCGTCCAACCCCATGTTCGCCAGCGCCCGGCCGTGAAAGCGTGGGGCACGCCAGCGGTAGCGTTCATCTTTCCCAGGGAGAAACGGACCCGAGAAAATCTTTTTGGCTTTGGCAAATTCATCATTTGCCAATGCCCGGTAGGCAAGCTCGGTGTCGCACACCTCGATGTGAACCCCCATCGCGAGCTGGATCGCAAACGGGTAACCGAAGTCGGATTTGTAAACGAAACCAGAGGTGTGCCAGGCGACCGTGCCATCACGGCGCAACAGGAAGACGTTGGGGATACGATCGGAGGAAAGGATCCCCAGCTGACGGACCATCGGATTTTTCATACCTCCCGGCACAATCGCCGCCCGGCATGGCCATTCGTTTTTCGCCATCAACGCCTTCACCCGCTCGGCATCGTCGCAGAGAAAAGCCGCGATTACCTCAACTTCTTTGTGCACGTGGCGGTCGGCGAATTCGAAGGCATAGTTCATGACATTTCTCAGCGAATCATTCTTCTTCTGGGGTTTCCCATTCCTATCCAGGGGAATCGGAAAATCCGATTCGGGTTCAGCCGGAGGCTCGACGAACATCAGCAAGGTTAATTTGTCCTGCGTCTCCCGAGGAAGCTTCAACGCGCCACCATCAAGCGTCTTCAACTCGATCTCAGGCAGGCGCTCGCCCATCGGGTCCAGGTCGTGGTTGACGGCATGATCGCGGGGCGAGACGACATACCCGTAACGAGCCCTGACACGGCGCTCGGGGCGCGAGAGTTTGACCTTCAGAAGGTCCAACCTGTGGTAGCGATCACGTAAAAACGCCGCTACTTCCCACACCCTTGGATCACTGGTGCCATTCTTGAGGAGAGCCTCGCGGTAGTGTTGGTGCAGTTCCGGAGAGTTGGCGTCAAGGGCGAGAACGGCTGCGGCAGCAACGGCGATCGCGCTCCCTTCCGCGTCATCGACCAAGGAAGATAGAATCGACTTGGCATCAGCACCGCTTTTACGAAGCTCCTCTTTCGCCAAACAGAATCGCGCAACAACATCGGCAGCGTCGGGCTGGGACGTCGCCAACATGGCGCGCGCTTCCTTGGCCGCCTGTTCGAAGTATTTAGGATCAGCGGCCATCTTCCACATTCCCAACAAAGCGATGATCTGACGGTTGCGGACCCGCCACAGATCGGGGTCCTGAGGATATTTGGCGATAACATTCTCACAAAGTTTTGATGCCTTCCCGTAGTTTACCAACGCCTCCTCGCGCGTGAGCCGGTAACGGAGCGGAGCACTGACAAAGCAATCCTGGATCGCACGGAGCGGATCGGCCAGCCCGCTGGTTTTTGGGGTTTCTGTATTGGCCACCAGAAAGTCGCCGATGAACAACGACTGCAACTGCGCCAGGTAACGCTCGCTGGTGAGCCTAACGTCATCAAACTTGTAAGGGTTCACCTTCCCCCCTTGGCCATGACCATAATTCTCAGTCGGCGAAAGCAAGGTGTAACCGTAGGCGTTGACGAGAATGCTAACTGGCTCTCTTCGACCATAGGTGCGGAAGGTCTGGTTTCTCTTTCCACCAGGAAGTTGCAGCGCCGTCCACTTCAACCCAAGTGCACGAAGCGTTGATTCTCCTCCATCTGGCAACCCATCTAGATTGAAGCTATAAAAGTCAAAGCGCCCCGGATAAAGTTCCTCGTATTCGCTAATCCTCTTTAAGGCGACATCAAAGCCCTCCGTCTTTTTCGTCCAAAACACCATCAAGCAGGGATGACCCAAACGATCTATCGGAAAATTCAGTGAGGTTCCGTCCGCCCGAGTGAAGGCGCCTCGGAATGAAGCCTCAATCCGACCAACAGCCAGACTTTTGCGACGGAACTCGATGACGCCATGATGATCGGAAAAACGTTCCTGCATCGTGCGCAGGATCTTCATTTCCAAATCGAAGGCCTCAAGCTTCGGCGCGATCTGCGAGGCTAACATCAGACTCTTCGCCTCACCCGGCGTGTCGCGGTAGCGTGCAATTAATTCCTGGAGTGCTTCGGCACGCACCTTCATATCCGCGTTCTTAGTCGACAGCTCTCTCTCCAACAGCAACAAATCCGCCTCGAGGCGAAGGTCGGCCACCTCGTCAGGCGCCCCGGCCAGCGTAGCGCAGGTTTCGAGCAGGGCTTCGCGATTCTCGTCGGAATTATCCTGGGCCAGGAGACGTTTTTGGCTCTGAAAAACAATATCCAAAACACGGTAACGATTGGGTGCCGCCGGGGCTGATTTCAAGAGTTTCTCCCCATCTCTGACAACGCCTTTGTAGGCCCGACGCATCCTTGCCGATGAAGACGCTTCGCCTGCCTCGATGAGTTCTTTTTTCAGCGATACGACCTCTCTTTCGGAGATGTCGCCTGCAGCCTCCTGCGAATTTGCGACACCGCAAAAAATTCCCAGAAGAAGGAATGCCGTTAAAAATATCTGAGTTTTCAAAGCCGTCATGGTTAATCTATTTGATTGCGAATTTTCAACTCCATCAACTTCTCGTGGAATGCCTTGTAACCGCTCGGTGGAAATGTCGTTGCCGCTTTGGCATAGCGCTCGCGTATGTGAGCAGACTCGTCGTTGAGCCCGAGCTTGGCCAGAATCACCGCCTTGGTGGCCCACAGTTCCACCAGAATGTCATCGGGATTTACCACCGTGACCTTGGCTGCGTCCTTACGCCAATTCGGAGCCCTTTCTCTTTTTCGCCCCCGTAAGTAGTTCAAATTCTGGGCTTCGATCGCCACCTCGATGGACTCGAGCGCGGCTTTCCAATCCTTCATCCCCATGTAGGCCAGCGCCTTTCCATGATAACGCGGAGGCCGCCAGCCGAAGCGATCTGGTTCAAAGGGAAGATAAGGCCCGCCAAAGATGCGTGCCGCCTCCTTGAAATCACCCTTGTTCAGAGCCTCGTATGCTGTCTCCACTTCACAGGTCTCGATATGGACTTTCGTCGCGAGCAAGTTCACAAATCTTTCGCTATCTTCGTATGGCAGTCCCGATGCGCTCCACACGATGGAGCCGTCACGGCGGAGCAGGAAAACGTTCGGGATACGATCTGCTGAAAGAACACCGAGTCGGCGCACCATCGGGTTGGCGAGACCGCCCGGCACAATAGCGGCCTGACAGGTGAGTTCCCTTGTTTCCATCAGGGCATTAATGCGTTCCGTATCTTCGGACAAAAAGGCCACGATCGTTCTGACGTCTTTATTGACATGCCGGTCTGCCAGGTCGCACGCATATTGAAGATAATTATGGTGTGGCTTCTTATCTTCACCTTCCCCGACGTCGAGGGGAAACTCCGCATCGGGTTCAGCCGACGGCTCGACAAAGACCAACAGCGTTAGTTTGCCCTTGGTATCCTCCGGGAGGTTCAGCGTTCGCCCATCTAGGGTCTTGAGCGTCACTTTCGGTAAAAGCCCCGTCATCGGAGGGCCACCATGATTGATCATGTAGCCACGCACCGACTCGCGCTCGTTCTTGATGTAATTGGCCTTTAAAAGGCGGTAGGAGTAAATCCGATCACGTAGGAACGAGACCATGGGCCACAGCACGGGATTCCCCCCATCCGGCGCTGCCAGCAGCGGGGTGCAGTAGCGATCGTGCAAGTCCCGTGCGTTGGCGTGCAGTGCCAGGATCGTGGCCGCAGCATAGGCCGAACAGGGCGCTTCAGCCCCACCCGTTTTCTCGATCAAATCCAGAATGACGGACTCCGGCTTCGAGTCCCCCAGCCGGAGTGCTTCCTTGGCGAGACAGAAACGCGCGACGATATCGGCGCCGATGGGCAGCTTCGCGGCCAGAGAACTACGCGCCTCTCGGGCCGCTTGCTCAAGATACCTGGGCTCCCCAGCAAGGTTCCACATGCCCAAAAGAGCGATGATTCTTCGGTTTCGCACGATCCAAAGATCCGGCGCTACCGGGTGTTGCCTCACCGCCTCACCGCACAACTTCTCAGCTTTCTCGTAGTTCGCCAGCGCTTCGGCCGTCGACAGTCGGTAGCGGAAGGGCGCCGGCGTAAAACATTCCTGGATGGCGTGCAGTGTCTCGGCGGGAACTGACTCAGCATTACGAACCAGCTTGGCGCCGGCTTCCTTACCCGGGCCCATTGGGACCATCTTCAACTCGGGGGGCAAAGCGGCATCGAGGCGACCATCAGGCTCAGCGACCAGAACATCGCCAATCAACAGCGACTGCAATTGCGAAAGATAACGTGGATCGTCAAGGCGCCGGCTCAACGTCTGCATCGATGACGCTACACCGCGCACGCCAAGCTTGGCCTGTTCCGCCGCCTTCGGCATGGTCGGCACGAGGAGCGCATGGCCGTAAGCATTGACTAAGATGCCGACGGGGTCATTCACTGCGTAGGTTCGATAAGCTTGGCTCTTCTTGCCGCCGGGTAGCCGCATGACCGTCCAATTGAGACCCAGGGATTTCAGCGTCGATGCGCCCGCGTCGGGCAGTTCATCAACGTTGAAACTAAGGACCTCGAACCGGCCCGGCTGTTGATTCTCTTGCTCCCTGATCTGCTCAAGGTAGGCCTCGAAGCCCGGCGTCTGGCGGGACCAAAACACCATAACGCTCTGTCGCCCCATCAAATCAGCCGGAAAACGCAGGACAACGCCGTCCGCCCGTGTGTGGGTCCCGGTAAACAGCACGTCCAGCTTACTGGAACCAAGATGCTTTCGGCGAAATTCAATAACCTCAGGGTCGCCCGCGAAATGCATGCCCATCCTTTGGAGGATCGTTCGCTCCAGTTCGTCCGCCTCGAGTTTCGGGGCAATCCGTGCGGCCATCATCAGGCTTTTCGCCTCCGCCGACGTGCTGCGGTAGCGTTCGACAATCGAGGTAAGGACCTCGGTCCGTTCTTTCAGATCTGCGTTCTTGAGCGCCAGATCTCTTTCGGACAAAAGGAGATCCGCTTCCAGGCGAAATTCGGCATGTTCATCGGACGCCCTGGCCAGTTTTTCGCACGTCTTTAATAAGGCCTCGCGATTTCGCCCGGAGTTCTCCAGCCCCAGCAATTTTTTTTGAGTCTCCAGCACGATCGCCAAGACTCGAAAGCGGTTGGGCGCACTTGGCGAAGCTTTAAGAATCGCCTCGCCATCGCGGATGACACCCTTACAGGCTCTACGTTTCCTGATCGACGAACTTGCCTTGCCCACTTCGGCCAACTCCTCTTGCAACGCGGTAATCTTTTTTAATGGTATCCCGCCAGATGCCAGCTCCGGCACGTCCTGACCTTGGACCGCGCACACGGAACTCCATCCCAGCAGCAGCGCCAGGCACGCCGATAGAAACCCGCGTGTCTGGTTGTTCCTGTTCATTTCGCTGCCTTCAATTCTTTCCTTCATACCGCTCGATGTTGAATTTCATACCGAGGTGAATTGCGTATTGCCATTCACCTTCCCCCTCACTTCTGACCTGCGGATGGACAATACCCGACAGCATCCACACAATCCTTCCGTCAGGACGCAGCAATGCGATGTTGGGGACACGATCTGCCGAGAGAATCCCCAAACGCCTCACCAAAGGATTGCTGAGTCCACCCGGAACGATGACCGCCTGACAGGGCCAGTCGTTCTTTTCCATCAGCGACTCCACGCGTTTTTCATCGTCGGTCAAAAAGGCGGCGATGACTTTAACCTCCCCGGCATGCTCGTCGACCAGCTCGAAGGTCCGTTGCATGATTCCGGGAACTTCTTTTTTGTGACCTCTCGCATCTTCTGTGGTTTTCCCATTGATCAACGCGGGAAGATCAGTATCGGCATCGGCGGGCGGCTCGATAAACATGAGCAGCGTCATCTTGCGGTCGGGCGCTTGCGGAAATTTCACGATACCGCCAGTGGGCGTTTTAAATTCC
Organism: uncultured Verrucomicrobiales bacterium; assembly: GCA_937916505.1. GTDB lineage: Bacteria > Verrucomicrobiota > Verrucomicrobiia > Verrucomicrobiales > Akkermansiaceae > SW10. Next base: position 11,678 of record CALFSW010000399.1, read on the forward strand.
GCCTGCAAGGGTCCACTGGCGACCAGTGCTGGCTCTGCCACCCCGGAGTTGCGCCGCAAATCCCCTCGCTCGATTCTACGAGCCAGCGTCGGAGGGAAGTAGAGGTTGGGTTTGAACAGCCGATAGCGATGATTCTGATCCCTCAGAAACGAAACAACGGGCCACACCGCCGGGTCACTATTGTCTCTATTCAGGAGCATCTCTCGGTTTTTGGCGTGCAGCTCTCGAGAGTTGACCTCTATCGCGAGAATCGCAGCCGCGGCGTAGGCCGAGGGCGGTGCCTTGGTTGCTCCGGTTGCTTCAATTAAGGCGGACAGCACTTGTTGCGGTCTGGAAACACCCTGACGAAGCAATTGCCTGGCGAGACAGAATCGTGGGGCAACTTCAGCCCCACGAGGCGGATTTGCGGCCAGCGCTGCGCGTGCCTCTTCAGCAGCGGCTTCAAGATATTTCGGCTCGATGGCCAATTTCCAGATACCTAGCAAGGCAATGATCCTCCGGTTACGAACCAGCCAAAGATCGGGAGCCTTGGGGTATTGTGTGATGGCATCACGGCAGAGTTCTTCCGCCTTCTCATAATTCGACAGCGCCTCTGCGTGTGTCAGCCGGTAACGCATTGGCGCAGCAATAAAGCAGGCTTGAATGTCCTCGAGCGTTTCTGTGGGCACTGACTCCGCGGTATGAACGGGCTTGTTTTCTGGATCTGTAGCGGCCACCAAAAAATCGCCAACAAGCAGTGACTGCAGCTGTGACAAATAACGCACATCGTCAAAGTTTTGTTCCATCGGGGTGATTTCGGTGTGAGGCGAACGGAGGAACGCATGTCCATGTGCATTCACCCTTACGCCAATCGGATCCCGTGTCGCGAACACGCGGTAGGTTTGGCTCTTTCTTCCCCCAGCCAGTCGCATTGCAGTCCAGTCCAACCCCAGCGTCCGCAAGATTTTCTCTCCGGAATCAGGCAAGTCATCCACGTTGAAGCTGAAGACTTTTAAATGGCCAGGAAAGCGCAATTGCAGATCCTTTATGGCGGTCAGGTGAGTTTCAATGTTTGGGGTCTCTCTCGACCAAAAATAGATCAGCGAAGTGTGACCTATCCCGTCGATCGGGAATTTAAGTGAAGCGCCGTCTGCGCGAGTAAACGTACCGGTAAATACCACCGGAAAGTAACTAGAGTCTCGGCGGCCTCGACGCCATTCAATGACATCGAGGTCACCCGAAAAACGCTCGTCCAGCGCGCGAGTAATTTGTTTCCCAAGATCAACCGCATCCAGTTTCGGCACGATCAGCGAGGCCATCATGAGACTCTTCCTCTCACCCGGCGTGTCCCGGTAGCGGGCGATCAACTCGGTGAGCGCCTGCGCGCGAATCATCACATCTGCGTTCTTTGCCGACAAATCTCGCTCCGAGAGCAACATATCCGCCTCGAGGCGCAGATCGGCAAGCTCGTCCGGTGCCTCGGCCAGCTTGCTACTGGTAGCGAAAAGCGCCTCGCGGTTGCGATCGGAATTCTCAAAGGCCAGCAAGCGCTTCTGGCATTGAAAGATGATCTCCAGGACGCGGAATCGCTTCGCCCCCGCCGGTGATTTTTCGAGAAGGGCTTCCCCATCGCGGACAACCTTCTTGTAGGCGCGGCGCTTTCGGATCGATGAGGAAGCGGCGCCGGCTGCGATCAGTTCCTTTTGCAGTACGGTAATCTCCTTCTCCGGGATGCTGACTGCCTGCTCCTCTGCAATGCATAGCTGGGCGAAGGCAAGCGCAACACTTGCCGCACAAATGGCAAAGTATTGCAGATGCTTCGATTGCCCTGTCATCACCTTTGATAGATTGGAATGTAACGATGCGGGGTGGCAAGGATGATGATCGCCATAGGAGTCGAGTAGCCACCTCCACCGTGCCCACTGCCTTTATCCCAGGCACCCTTTTCGTTTTGCCTGGAGATGAGCGCATCGCGAATCTGAGGATACCACTTCGCATATTCATCATCGCCCGCCTGCACCATAGCCTGGATCGCGTAGTAGTGGGTGTAGTAGTAGTAACTGCCGCCGCCGGTGATGATGCCGGGAGCCAGGCTTTTGAGATGACGCAAGGCGGAGCTGGCCATCTCAGTGTCCCGCAGTCCCGCAAGCTGGGCGGTGTAGATGCCGCCCGCGGTGCAAGCCGTGGTCACTTTGCCGCCTCGGGGATTGTAGGCAAACCCGCCGGTTTGCGGGTCTTGCACACTTTCCAAATACTTAGCCACTTTGGCGATTGTCTCGTTCGGAACATAGATCCCAGCCTGGCGGGCTGAGGCCAAAGCGTGGAAAACAGTCTGGGTACACGAGGTGTCTTCACCACCGTCCGCCTGAGGTTGGTAGCGCCAACCACCTCCGGGATTCTGTGAACGCAAAATAACATCGACTGCCTTTTCGAGGGCCCTCTGGATCGCATCATCGTCTTCGGGATCGCGGGCCATCCCCCACATTTCCGAAAGAGCAAGGGTGGCAAGCCCGTGCTCATACATCACGGTGCCAAGGTAGCCATCGGGCCGTCCTTTTGCCGCCTTCAAGAGCCATTTCATCCCACGATCCAACTGCTTCCCATATTGACCGAACCCGGGAAAGTGCGCTTTCGACATAAATGCCATCAGGGAGAGCGAAGTCATTGCCACGGCATGCCCACCTTCTCCGTTACTATCCCAGGAACCGTCCTCTTTCTGGATTGTCAGGAGATAACCGAGCCCCTTGTCGATGGATCGAGAAGCCTCAGCACTAAGCTCGGGAGCACCATCCTGCTGAGCCGATGCCGGGCTATGCAGAAGGCAGGTCAGGAAACCCACGATTAGGGGTACCAGGAATTTCCACGAATTCACACGAATAAATTTCGAGGAGCTCCCCTCTCGGATCAGGCGATCTGTTTTGCTAAGATTAGTGTCCATTGGTAACCATTCGTTGTTCCTCAATTTATTCCGTCAACTGTTCGTAATAGTCCTTGAGAATCGCACGGTATTCGAGGGGCAGCTCGCGTGCGAAGTTTTCATTTAAGGCGGCGCGGTCGCGGCGTCCGAGCACCTGCCATTCGAGGCGCCCGCCCTTGGGACGCTCTCCAGTGAGAGAGCCGGGAAGGAAAAGTTGCAATTCGCTATCATCGGGCTCGGCATCGTCAGATGGTGCGGGATCTGCTGGCGGCGCCGGTGGGGGCACGTCGACATACTTCAGGGCATACTCGAGGATGAAGTAGCGAAGGGCATCGGCCGCTTGATTCTGATGAGTGATCGCCGCGTCACGGTCGCCATCCTTCAACTTTGCCGCGGCTTCGGCAAGGTGCCGGTGGGCTTTCCCGATATTCGGATGCGGCGCGGGCGCGGGCAGAATCGGAGCCGGAACCACTTCCTCAACAACGGGTTTGGGCCCGGGAAGCAATTCAGGTTCAATGTCGGATTCGGACTCGGCAACTTCGAATGGACAAGCCTCTTCGGATACTTCGATCACCTCTTCGGTGGGTGGAACTTCAACGGGCTCAACAGGTGCAACGGGAGCCGGTGGCGGAGGGAAGAGCGCTTTACACTGATCTGCGAGCTTACCTTGCTTCACAGCGAGACTAGCCAGTTGCGCTGGTGCGGCGGTCCGGGTATTGCGCACAAGGTCCTTGTGATGTGCTGCGACCGACAGCGCCGCATTAAGCATTTTGACCTCGTCCGAGGGCTCTTCGATGATGGCCCCTGTAGGTGGTGGCGTGATGAGGTAGGCGAGGTTTTCCATCAGCAACTGCATGTCCTCCGTATCGGCGCCGATTGCATCCAACGCTTCTTCAACTTCGGCTTCAGAACCTTTCGTTGAAATCACATCGACCAAGCGGGCTGCGGTATCGGCGTAGCGCTCCTCGCCGGTGAGCTTTTGCAGGTCGCTGCCGAATTGCCCGGCTTTCTTTTTCAATGCCTCTGCATCTGGCGCGCCCTCGCCCTGTTCCAGCCATTGCCGCATCTTGGTCCGGATCACCGCGCTTTGCGGTACGGCCTCATACATGAATTCGGTAACCTCGAGGATGTAGCGATACTCCGGAGTCACCTTGTCGATCTTCGCTCGCAAGTCCTGCAGGGATTCCACGACAAAGGATTGTGCGTCGAGCGCCTCCTCGATGTCGTCGTCTTCCAAGCCAATCGCGGCTGCGCCCATGTCTTCTTTGGCGAAGAGCATTACCGTGCCGGTTTCGATCTTGTGCGCCAAAGGATCGAGGGAAGTCAGCACCGCATTCACCGCATGAATCAGGTTTTTTTGCGGGATGACGAGGTCCGGATAGTCTGCCTGTTTGGCCTTCTTAGTGATTCCAGTCAACCGAACCTGCTCGTCCTCGATCTCAGCCAACAGTGGACTTGGAGCAATAGCGCTTCCCGTGATCCCGAGCACACCAGCAAAAGAAGATCGCGTTGCCGCCAGTTCCTCAATGAGAGAATTGGCCTCCTCGATCGCATCAAGCGCTCGCTCCTGAAGCTCGATTGCGTCATCGGGCTTGTTTTCTTTGAGCAATGGCGTGGCCGCATTCACCAAGCGCACTATTCGAGCGAGGCTATCGAGCAACGACAAGTATTCTTCACCGGGCGACCCTTGAGATTCATTCCAAAGAGCAATGGTTCGTCGGAACCCCTCAGCATCCTTGGACAAGGCCTGATTCAAGGTGGAGATGACGGCCGTATTAACCTCGTCATCGGCAGCGTCTTCCACCTGCTCGAGCAAGACCAGCAAACGCTCCTCAAGCATGAACAACTGTGTTGCCTGTTTCCCGAAGCTTTTGACCGAAGCTTTCATCTGCTCCTGCTGGGTCATGGAATTCATACGCTTGAGGGTGAGTTCCGCCAGTTCCGCAAAGGCGGTTTCGGCACCTTCTTGATGGGCAGCCGCCGCCTCGCGATCCCCGGCTTTGATTCCAACCAGGGCCGCCGTCATCGCACTCTGGGCAGAGGCCAACAAACTGTCGACCGGAGGCGCGGCCGGAGCGACAGCGTCGAAAAGTCTGGGACGATGCGCTGGAACCTCCGGCATGAGCAGCAACTGAACTTGCCGTTGCAGACCGGCCTGAGCCCCGGCGATTGTGGACTTCCGCCCTGCAAATTCTTGTGCCGTCAATGTGGCAGCCTCTTCCCGGAGAGTCTTATGGCCAGACGCCTGCGCGGAGAAAATGTCACGGGCGATCGTCAGCGCCTCGTATTCGGCACCGAGTCGCAACCGGAACTCCGCGTGCAACAAAGCCGCGATCACCCCGGCTTGCAAACTCGCCGCCTTTTTAAATTCCGCTTTGGGAACAAGCGTGGCGGCATCGCGCATCTTAGAATCGGCACCAGAGCGGAGCAGTCCATTGACCATACGGGACAGGTTGAAGGCCACCAGGGCATCCGCGCTGGTGCTCTCCTTGTTGCGCGGTGTGGCGGCAAGCAGGCGGGCCGTTTCTTTGGCAAGGCGGGTTTGCGCCTTGGCCAAGTCCTCATCGCCTGCCGCGTCTTCGTCATCCCTGATGATGGTCTGCAGGCGCAGGGCAGCCTGGGTCTGGGTGGTAGCGTGCAACTCCCGCGCCATAACTTCCGCGGCTTCCGCGAAACCCAGCTGAAGAACCACGAGACCGAGTTCGCGTGCCGAGCGATCGACCATGTCAATCGCGGCCACCGGACTCCGGTCGTCCCCTCCCCCATCGGTGACCGTTGCCAGCTCCCGCAGGAGAGAGGCGGCACGGCCCACGTGTGCGTCTGCAATGGTCTGCAAATCGGTGCCCAGCTTGACCATTGCCGCGCTCTCGGCTTCCTCCCCGACCTTGTTGGCGGCGAGGTCTTCGACCAGAGCGTTGATGTGGTTCCGAATTGCTCCGAGGCGTTCGCGGATCAGCCCCTGCCGCACCGCTTCCAGTTGGCAGGTCTGGACGAACACATCGTCGGACGGGTCGAGACGGCGGACGAGATCATGCACCCCGCGCTCCTCGCGATAGATCGTCCGGATCCGGGTGAGCAGGCGACGCTTCTGTTTTTCGATTTGCGCGAGATAGTCCTCTCTGGACAGGAACTGCACGCGCCGCGCATTCGAACGCACACGGTGCGGCCCATCCGGGCCCGGGTAGCGATCCGCTAATTCAACCGCGAAGCTGACGGTGTCGCCGACCGCGAGGTCCGGCAGAGCATCGCGATAGTTCCAGTCAATCCGTTGCTCGCTTCCGTCGCTCAGCTCCGGTGCGGGCAGGGCGACTTTCACCTCCCCGGCCTTGTTGAGCCGGTATGCAATGGCGGCCTCGCCGATACCGTGATCGTCCCGGCCGCGGAAGGCGAAGTCGAGATTGCGCTCAAGCGTCGCGAACAAGTTTCCGGCGGGCGAAGTGAGATCGACGCTCGGCGCCCGGTCGGGTGCCACCTGCAGGAAGTGCCGCGGGCTGGAGAAAGTGAAACCGTGTTCCTTGTCCACCCATCCGAAGGTGTAGGACCGCGACCCGTCGGCCACCTGTTGCATCGTGACCGAGCGGCCGTCCGCGCTGATATCCAACGCTTGCGCCTCGCCTTCGGCAGGACGGAACTCGGCCTCGTCCACCGCGCGATCGAGCGATAGCGTCCACTTGATCGTCGTACCCTCCGGCACGGTGAGCGTGAGCGCTTCGACGGTCTCGGTCGGACGCTGGGTGTATTCAGGAAACTCGAGAGCCACTTCGGCGCGCTCAATCCGCGGTGCCGAGATCACGCGCACAGTCTGCCAAGGACTGCGGGCATCACCGGCGGAGATGCGGAAATCGAAGCTGCGAAACACGGTCTTTGCCTCATACTCACAGACACCGCCCGTGATGGCCAATTCGCGTTCGCGCGGTTTGCCCTTACCGGTCCGCAAGATGATCTTGGCGCTGTCCGGGATCTCGCCCGAGATATTAGCGACGAGGCTTAAGCCCTCGCCTTCCTTCACAATCCACTCTCCAGCCACCACCTCGATCTGGGTGCGCGTCGGGTATTCAATCGCGACCCAGGGAGCGAACAGACGCGTCGCGGCCGTCTTGAACAATGGGAAATCAATCGCCGCAAAGGCACAGAGGGAGACCAACAAAGCGCAAGCGAGAAATCCCGGGAGGCCGATGCGTTTAAAAGGAATCACCTTTTCAGGGGTAACTTGATCTGCCGCTTCATTCGCCCGTTCGACGGTAAGCGCGGCCATCGCTACGGATGTTCCGGAGACAGCACCGGGGGCAGACAGCTGCACCCCCGACACCAACAAGCTCTCTAAGTTCTGGTAGTGGTCCTCCACCTTGAGCGCGGTGCGCGGAGAACTGAAGCAGAGTCTGAAGAAGCGCCAGCCGCTCCGCCACGCCCTGGCGATCGGAAACACCAACAGTGGGACAAGGATGATCATCCGAACGAACGCGGGCAGGCGGATAAACCAGTCGGCTGCAAACCCCACCAGGAACAGGATTGCAATCCAGTTGCACAGCAACAGCAATCCCATCGTCAGGTTCAGTCCCTGTTCCCTGCGGTGCACCCTCCGAAGGCACGATTTGAGCTTGGCTGGTTTGATCATCTTCATTAGCGCAGGTCGTATCTCCTCCTTAAAATCCACTCGAATCCGAGCAGGCCGACCAGAAGGAGGATGGCCAGGCTGTTGTCCCACAAGGGGCGATCAGTGCGCACCGTGGTGGTGTGCGGTTCGTTGTTGAGTAAATCGGAAAGTTTCTGGAACTCCAGGGCGCTCAGAACTTCCCCGCCCGACAGTTCTGCAATCCGGAGCAAGTGATCGATCTGCATATCGGTGTTGGCCAGTTCCGGCCTGAGATCAGCGACTTGAAACTCGGTGGAGTTTGAAAGCGGACGATCGGCCGCGTTTGCCTCCACCCGATAACCGCCCTCACGCGGCGGTGAAAAGTAGCCCTCATAAAGTCCGGGGTTCGACTTGTCCGGGCGCAGCGTGACGCGCTGTGGGTCGCCCGCGGCCCCATCGACGTCCAGCGCGCTGACCTCGATTTCAAATCCTGGCTGGATGAGCGGTTCGTAGTCGTCGTCGAGCAGATTCGCGTAGAGCATGACACGGCCATCGACCGGATAGGTGGCGCGATCCGTCTCGAGACGGATCCGTTCATGCTCGCCCATGAGCCGCGACAGGGTGAGGAATTGCACGCACTGGGACCAGACGCGCCAGTGGTACTTGTCGCCGGTTTTGAAGCGCAACAGCCAGAGGCGATCAGTCGCCATCATCATACACTTTCCGGTACCGTAGCGCTGCCATGCTACCAGCGGGTAACGGTCGGTGCGGGATTGAGTGTCGGAGAGCTCGGCCAAGACCGTCGCGCCGGGGCGCGGGGCGAGCAGCGGCGGGATGCGGTCGAGCGGCGCGACCCGGCTCCAGACGAGATCGTTCTCGTCCCGGTCCGTTTCCAGCGTCATGACGAGACTGCTACGACCTTCGGGCGTGAGGACCGGGTAAACGCTTTCATCGATATCCTCCCACTCGGCCTCGGGGTCGAACTCCACAGGCAGCATGCGTTCCACCGGCGTCCCTGCATAGCTGGCCGGCGCAAAGCGCGCCCCGCAAAGCATAAGCAAAGATCCGCCGCGCTCCCGGACCAGTTCATCCAAGCGCTGGAATGCCTCGGCCGAGAAAAACGCGGAATCGACATCGCCGAGGATCACCAAATCGTAGGCGAAGGCCTCTTCGCGGTCTTCCGGAAACCCGGCGATGTATTCGGACGAGTTCTGCGCCAGCTCTGGTTGGGAGCGTGTGCCGATGAAGGTCGCGTTGATGCGCGGGTCGCGCTTCAGCATGGCGCGCAGGTAGCGGAACTCCCAGCGGGCGCTGCCTTCGATGCAGAGCACATTAATCTTCTCGTTCACCACCCGGACGCTCCGCTCCACGCGGTTGTTCGCCGCCGTGGACTCGTCGGAAAACGCTTCGATCTCCACCACGATCCGAGCCGCGCCTCTCTCGGCGACGTCGACGTTGAAAAAGATCTCCTCAAATTGCAGTCCCCCCTCGAAGGTGACGATCTGCCGTGCAATGCCTCGACCGTTGAGGCTCACCGTCAGCTCGGCGGTGCGTTTCTCGTATCCCTTGGACTGCAGTTGGACGCGGACGGGGACTTTGTCACCGGTGAAGGCGACGTCCTGCATGATGACGTTGCGGATCGAGACATCATCGGGATCGGCAATACCAACCGGGACAATGTAAACAGGGATGTCACGGGTGCCAAGATCGCGGACCACCGACTCGGTGCGACGCGACGAGGTGTCCAGTCCATCCGAAACCAACACCACGCCGGCGAGGGGCGCACCGCGTTCGGTCTTCGCCAGCGCTTCGAGAGCCCCGCCGATAGAAGTTTCCGGGCTGTCGGACCGCAGCGCCGCCAGTGACTCTTTGATCTCGCTCTTGCCCAGCCGTTGCAAGGTTTCGCCGAAGGCGTGGTAACTGACATCGAGATCAGCGTCGATTACTCCGAGCATCTCCCGCCCGGACTTAGAGAGCAGGCTCGTTGCCAGATCGAGACGCGAGGCCGAATCGACAGCCTCACGCTGCTTGCCATCGAGCGCCATGGCGCTGCGCTTCACGTCCTCCGCCGTCGAAGAATGCGGCAGGATACCGAGCGCTACCGCCGCCTCGCCGATATCCTCGGATCGCTTGCGTTGGTCTTTGACTGACATGCTCTGTGAAACGTCGATCAGGACCGGCAAGCGGCGTTTCTCGGTGTCGGTCTGTCGGACCGTCGCGGTCGGCTCGAAGATCACCGCCACAATCAGGCCCAGGACAAGCAACCTGGTGACGGCGAGCATGATGCGAACCCAGGTCGGCAAGCCCTGCCGTCGGAGATAGAGGCAAATCGTCAGGAGAAGGACGGCGGCAAAGGCCCCGACCATAATCTCAGTGGATACCGGGCGCCCCCAAAAGAGTCGCTCGATCTGTCCGTCGTTGAATATCCAGGCAATCATCTAGGTGTTCTTTACTTGCGTTGAAGCAGGCATGGTTTGGTTCGCTTTGACCGCCGGCCGCTTGCGTATGAAGTAGGCCAAGAGGCTTTCGATAACCAGCAACCCCAGGCCCGCCAGCAGGAAGAAGAGCCAGAACGAGCGCCCCGCGCGCGCTTGGTCGACGGCATTGAGCAGGTCCGCATCCGAGTGCGCAACCGTGATTCCCGTTTCGGCGAAACTGAGTGTTGTCTCGGCTGCTGACAGGCAGGAGACGTCGGATTCCGCGGTATCGACATTGACCGCGATCGGCATACCGGGGGCCTGCAGGCTGACCCGCGCGAGGTAGAAGCCGTCTTCGCGGGCGTGTTCGAGCATGGCCACATATCGGTTGCGGTGATCCCGGACCTTCACCGCGATGGTTTCCCCCGACGGGGTGTCGAACACGGCCTCGCTGGCATCCGGCTCGTCGACGTACGACAACGAGAGAGAATCTCCAACCAGCCGCGGCTTCTCAAACTCGCGGGCGGTGAGATAGGTCACCATCTGTTGGAGGACCATCGGGAACACCGGAGTGACTGCCATGTTGTTCCATGCGGTGTCCGCCGAAGTGGTGAACATGAACACCTGTCCCCGACCGACCGAATGCTCCAGGAGCACGGGGGCAGCCGTGCCGGCGAGTGAGAGGATCGTCGAACTGCTGGCGGCGGGCTTAACCTGCAGCACCTTGCGGAAACGCGTTTCGCTGAGCAAATCCTCCGGCAGCGAGCGCAGCGGCCGACAGACGGAATGATCAGGCATGGTCGGGTCCAGCGGCCGCCCCACGCCCAGCGCGTCGCTGGTGTTGGCGGTCTGCTCGATCACGGCCGGAAGCAACGGCACACCGTCGAGCGCCGAGCGCTTGTTCCAGGCAGCGGCGTCGACCTTATCACCAGCAAACCAGATCAGGCCGTGGCCGGCGCGCACGTAGGTTTCGAATGCCTGGGCCTGCTCGGGGGTGATGGCGGGGACGTCTTGAAGAATCACAACATCGAAGCCCGAGAGATCCTGAGTCGGCAAGTCGTTCCATGCCACCGATTGTACGTCGAAGTTCTCCTTACCTGCGCCGTCACCGCGAGCCCGGAGCGCCTTTTCGATGAAACCACTGGAACCGCCTGACGCCCCTTCCACGCTGAGCACCGACACCTCGTCGCGGATGAAGGCGACCGTCCGGCGGGTGTTGTCATCCGGCAGCGGGTCGGACTCCAGTTCAGCACTGATGCGGACCGGGCCGGAATTTTGGAAATGCACGAACAAGGAGACCGTCTCGGACGCTCCCGGTGCGATGGCGGGAATCGTCTTGGTATCCACCGTGATGTTGTCGGCCAGTCCCTTGACCCTGACATTTGCGACCGGGTTCGGCCCGCAGTTCCGCACCGTGGCACGATACCGTGCGATCGTGTCCTTGCGCAGCACGCCGGAGACGAGTTCCAGTCCCGTGATCGCAAGGTTTTCGGCACCGCCGCGCACCGGAACGATAGTCGTCGGAGCGCTCCGGTTCAAATTTTCGAAGGCGTCGCGCAGCCACGTGGGCCGGTCCTTCCAGTCCCGAGCCTGCATGTCGGTCACGATGTGGATTTCCTTCTGCGGGGCATCCATCGCCTCGGCCAGCGCCTTTAGCGCCTGTGGAACGCTGCCGAGGTCAAGAGACTCGGGCGTCGGCTGCTGGGCATGGAGCAACTCTTCGAAGCTCACAGGATCGAAAGCCATATTGCGCGCGATCACCCGGTGCTCGGCGCCGAGGAGAACCAGACAGACCGGGTCACCCGGGTGGATGCCCTCCGTGATCACCCTAACCTTCTCAAGCGCCTGCTCGAAGCGCGTGGATAAGCCGTCGCTGTGTTGCATGCTGAAAGAGGCATCTAGGGCGATGACCACTCCCGCGCGGCGTTCGCCTAGCTTTGATGCAATGACGCCGGATGACTTTTCAATGATCGGCCTGGAGATGGAGAGCACCAGCAGCAAGACCGCGAGGCAGCGGAGGACGAGCAGCAGGAGATCGCGCAGTTTGATCTGCCTGGAACGCACGTTGATTGCGCGGCTCAGAAACTGCATCGCGGCCCAGTCCGTTTGCTTGAACTGATGTTTATTCAGCAAGTGTGCAAGGATGGGCAGGGCGATTCCCAAGCCCCCCAACAACATCCATGGATTCAGAAAAT
>CALFSW010000400.1 GCA_937916505.1 uncultured Verrucomicrobiales bacterium
CGATGACGACCGTGGTGACACGGACCGAGGAGAAAACAGGACGGAAGTGCCGCATAATTAGTTCCCGCAGTAACTGAAGAAGCCTCCTTGACTCCGTTGTTTCAGCATCTCAAGGTCAGCGCCATGCCGAAGCCGCGATTGATTATTTGGCACTCTTCCGATGGGACTTTGCCTGATTTGGCGATTTACCACTCGACGTGCCGATTGGTTCATCGGCAATTTTTGTTCCAAGCGGAAGAACCGAGCGGAGCGAGTTAGACTGCCTGAAAGGTAGCTCAAAAGAGTATCGCAAGCTCCTTCTCACCAACGGAACCGAGCAAAATGAGAATTGTTCAGATGGGCACAAGCGGACTCACCGTAAAGGAATGGATCGGAAAGTGGTCGAACAACCCTTTCTCCCCTCTCCGCTCCGGCCCAAAAGCGGCTTCAAAGCCCTCCCGCCAAAAGCAATTTCCAATTTCTGCTGTTTGGCCACAAAGTGCAGGAGGCCATCAAGCTCCATCTTCTGCTCCGGTTGCGGCGTGGCACCGTCGAGTTGCCGGGCCACATAATACCACTTCGCGTTGGCATCGATTCCGAGTTTGATTGTATCGTAGGATTTCGTTGTTTCTGTTTTCTTGTCATTCATAACAGTTGTCAGTTTGGCGGATTCCACCCCCTCCTGACAACCCATGTCATCTAGCAGTACATGAAAAAACAATTCCCTCGCCGCCACTTTCTCCGGGGAACCGGAGCGCTCATCGCGCTACCCTCGCTTGAGTCCATCGGCTTCCGTCAATTCGCTTCGGCGGCGGTCGCCAAGCAGGGTATCCCACCGAAACGCGCCGTCTTTCTTGGCACGGGCTTTGGAATGACCAAGGAGACCTGGTTTCCGGATACGGGCAAGACCGGAACCGACTACGAACTTTCCGAGGGACTCTCTCCGCTCGCTCGTCACAAATCCGACATCACCGTGGTGCAGGGATGCTCCAACCAATTCGCCAACGAGGCGCACTGGGGCAGCACCTTTTGGCTGACGGGAGCGAATCGCTATTCCGTGCCCGGCCAGAACATGGCCAACAGCATTTCTGTCGATCAAGTCGTCGCCCAGCAACTGGGACAAGAAACCCGCTTCTCCTCGATCCAACTCAACAGCTCCGAACTTCAGGGTCACGGCCCCGGACTTTCCATGGCCTGGGATCAACGCGGCAAGCCCGTCGCCGGTCAGAACGATCCGGTCCAGGTCTTCCACAAACTGTTTTCCGCAGATGACATGCCTTTGGAACAACGTCAGGCCGCCATCGCGGAAAACCGCAGCGTGCTCGACGCCGTGCTCTCCGAAGCAAAACGTGTTCAGCGCGGCCTTTCAAAAACCGACACCGACAAGCTGGATGAATATTTTCAAGGCATCCGCGACATCGAGACGCGACTCGGCAAAGACGAGGACTGGCTTGACGTCCCAAAAGCCAAGCCACCCATCGACGAACCTTCTCCCGGTTTGAAGGGAAAATTTGAGATGGAAATCATGTATGAACTCATCGTGGCAGCCTTGCAAACCGACAGCACCCGTGCGCTGACCTATCGCCTCCCCGCCAACACGCTCCTGCAGAGTCTCGAAGTCAAACACAGCGCCCACAATGTTAGCCACTACTCCCCCGGCGATCGCATGGAAGCCTCCAAAGCCAGAGACAAAGCCCATTCGCAAATGCTGGCCGGACTGATCGACAAACTCAAAGCGACGAAAGAGGCAGACGGATCGAGTTTGTTCGATCATACCACGGTGGCCTTCGGATCGAACATCAGTTCGATCCACTACCTCACCAATTGCCCGACGGTCCTTGCGGGTCGAGGGGCAAATTTGAAATTGGGCCAACACCTCGTCCTGCCGAAAGACACCCCTCTTTGTAACGTGTGGCTGACAATGCTGCACGGGATGGGGATCCAGGCTGAGCGCCACGGCGACAGCTCTGAAATCGTGAAGGAACTACAGGCATGATTCGATTTTATAGAGCCATCAATCCGGCCGTTTGTCTTCTAGGAGTTCTCGCTTCTATTGCCGGCGCCCAGGCAGAGGAACGCACCCCAACCTTTCCGGAAAAACACGCTCCCTTCATCAAGAAATATTGCTTCGAATGCCACGATGCATTCAGCGAAGAAGGCAAGGTGAACCTCGAGGATCTTCCTTATCAAATTACAAACATCAAGGGCGCCGAACTGTGGCAGAAAGTCCTCAATGCGATGAACTCCGGCGAAATGCCTCCGGAGGACGAACCGCAGCCAAAGAACGAAGAAAAAGCCGACTTTCTTCATGACCTCGCCAACACCATGGTCGCGGCACGCAAATCCCTTTCCGACTCCGGCGGCGAAATTTCGATGCGCCGCCTCAACCGCCGGGAATACCGGAATACCATCGAGCAACTCATCGACGTCAAGGTCGACACCTCCTCCCTGCCATCCGATGGCGGCTCCGGATCATTTGATACGGTCGGTGCCTCCCAATTCATCTCCAGCGATCAGATTGAGCAGTATCTGAAACTCGGTCGCAGTGCGATTGACGAATTGTTTGAACGGCAGGCTGCCCTGACCCAGGAATCGCGAGTCTTTCGCATCGAACCGGAAAAGACGGTCAACGTCCAGAGCCTTAAGAAAATGGCGAAGATGGAGGAAACCAACAAACGCTATCTACTCTGGAAGGCCGAAGTGGATAAAGCGGCCCTCGACCCGGAGAACAAAAAAGTCATGGACGAACTTCGCCAGAAGTTCCCCGGGCTCGATGACAGATGGCGCCTCCGGCTCTACCAAAACGCCGACCTTCTGAAGAAAGGACCCGATGCCAAAAAATTCGGTTTCCGGGATGCCAATGCCGCCTCGTTTTCCAATCAGGGAGGATACGGACGATCATATGCCTACATCAAGCACTACGCGGGACTGCCCCACAGCGACCGTGGCACTTACCTGAAGCTGGCCTGGGAAATCCAGCGCATCGACCTCACCCCCAAGCCGAAAGATCTTCCCCCGGGAACTTACAAGCTGAGAATCCGAGCGGGAACGGTGGAAGATTCCCCGGCCTCCCGACATTTCATCGAGGTCGGCCATCCGCAGCGGGTGAATCAAGTGCCCGCCGGTTTCGCCAGCCTTCCGCTCAGCAGTCATCAGGTCACCGGCACCATCGAAAACCCGGAGATCATTGAGACGACCGTCGATGTCGGCGCCAATACCCCGCGCGAGTTTGCCATCCAGGAGCGACGCCCGACCGATCGAAAAAGTGTTCGTGATACCTTCAACCGAGGCAAAAGAGAGAACGGCTACGGCATTCCTCCCGCGATCTGGGTTGATTGGGTCGAGTTGGAAGGTCCCATCGCCGCCGCGCCAACCACCAGTAAACAGCGGCGCGAAGTCGAAGAGCACGCCAATCGTAAAGTCGGCGGCACTTACAATGGCTACTTCAAAGGAGGCCATGAGCAGGCCAAGGCCTTCTTGAAAACCGGTCAGCCGCAGAAAGGCATCGTGGACGAGAAGGAAGCCAGGTTCCGCATCAAGCAATTTGAAGAGCACGGCCCGAGCTACCGCCGTTACCGCAACAATCCCCTCACACAGACCGGCTCTTTCCTGACGATCTCGGAGGTCAATAAGGTTGAGACTATCGCGCTCCCTCCGGAGCACCCATCCGGCTGGCTGAAAACAAAGCACGCGGTCGAGACCCTTCCGCCCGGCGACTACAAATTGCGCTTCCGGATCGGCGCCGTTGAAGGCACGCCAACGGAACGACATTTTGTCGATCTTGGCGCTTCTCCCGATAAGAACCAATTCACGCATCTGAAAACCTTTCAAGTGACGGGATCAACCGACGCCCCCCAGATTCTCGAACTACCGATCACTCTCACCAAAGACGGCCCCCGCAAATTCGCTCTCCGCGAAAAGCGTGACCCGAAGAACGACAACAAGCGGTATCAGGCGGCTCGAAAGGAAACCGGCGTGGGCCCGGATCCCGCGCTGTGGATCGACTGGGTCGAGTGGGAAGGTCCGCTGGGTTCATCCGATGGCACCTCTACCAAGCTGGACTGGTTGGTCAGCAGCGAAGCCGACCCGAACGAGTCGTCGCGAGCCCGAAAGATCTTCGAACAGTTTGCGATTCAGGCCTTCCGGGGCGCTCGTCCCGGTCGCGACTTTATCGATCGCTTGTCCGTCATTTTTGAATCCCGTCGCGCCAAGGGGGATCCCTTTGATGTCGCGATTCGATTGCCCCTCAGCGTCATTCTCGCCTCGCCCGGATTTCTTTACCTCCATGAACCAAGCGGTGAGTCCGAACGCCGCGCACTCACCGATCGCGAACTGGCGGTGCGTCTTTCGTATTTCCTCTGGAGTGCCCCGCCCGACCAGGAACTGCTCGCGTTGGCGGCACGGAAGGAACTGAGCCAAGCGAACATTCTTCGCCAACAAGTCGATCGTCTCATTGCCGATTCCCGCTCCGATGCATTCGTCTCCGGCTTCGTGCATCAATGGCTCGACATGAAGCGGCTCGACTTCTTCCAGTTCGATGTCTCCCTGCATCGTGAGTTCGATGAGAGCACCCGCTCCGCTGCCCGCGAGGAGGTCTATCAATCATTCGCCCACCTCCTTCGCGATCCCAAAGAGGGCCGGATTGGCAAACTCCTTAAGAGCGACTACGTCTTCATCAACGGCCTGCTCGCGACCTACTACGGCATCGATGGGGTGACCGGCGACGAGTTTCGAAAAGTTTCCCTGCCAGCCGATTCCCCACGCGGTGGTCTGCTGGGCATGGCAGCGATCCACGCCATGGGCAGCGACGGCGTCGAAAGCAGTCCGGTCGAGCGCGGTGCCTGGGTCCTCCGTCACCTCCTTCACGATCCGCCACCACCGGCGCCCCCGAACGTGCCTCAAATCTCGCGCCTCGCCGACAAACCACTCACCACCCGCGAGCGGCTCGCCGCCCACATGGAAGAAGCCCAGTGCGCCAGCTGCCACCGCAAGATCGACCCGATCGGATTCGGCCTCGAAAACTTCGACGCCGCCGGCAAGTGGCGCACGACAGACAGCCACCGCACCAAAGACAAAAGCGGCAGGAACTGGAGAAAGGGAAAAACCTGGGAGATCGATCCCTCGGGTGCCTTCCACAAAGGCCCCAAGTTTGCCAGCTACCATGAAATGCGCGACCTCATCGCGGCCCGTGAAAAAGACTTCGCCCGCGGCTTCACCGAGCACCTCGTCGAATATGCCCTGGGCCGTCCCTTCGGCTTTACCGATGAAGACCTCGCTCTCGAGATCACCTCAAATGCCAAAGCGAAGAACTACCCGGTGAACGAATTTATCCAAGCCCTCGTTCACAGTGAACCTTTTCATCGGAAATAAATACAGGATACCGCCATTCCTTCCACGTAGCCCCCGCCCGAAAACTCACCGAGCAAGAAATCGAGAAAATGAAGAGCATAGCCGCAAACCTAAAGCGCCACCTCGAAAAGGTCAAAAAGTAGCGTCCTACCTACTCACTCGCCGGATTCACGAGAGTGATCGGAGAT
>CALFSW010000401.1 GCA_937916505.1 uncultured Verrucomicrobiales bacterium
CCGGCTTCCAACTGGGCGAAGCCGATCGCGGCCTCACGTTTCAGCCACTCGTTCTCGGTCTCCTGCCTGAGGGGCAAGCGAAGCGCTTCCCGGATCACCTCGCTGGCGTTGTTGTAGAGGCCCGAGGCGACCTTCTCCTTCACGGCTCGGTCCAGCTCCGGAGTCAGGGAAATATGCACGCCCTAAGACTCCCGAAATACAAACTTTATCAATCTTTAATGAGCTTGGGGTCTGATGCGTCACGCTTCTGCCGCCCCTCCAGGGCGGAGTGGTCTTCCTGCTCCCAAGACCGGGCGTTCCTCTCGCTGCTCGCGAGATCCACACCCGGCTACCTTCTGGCCGTGCCTCCAGCACTCCAGACATGGACCCCGCTTTTTCGCCTTTCGCCTTCGGTTCGCCGATGTGGGGTTTGAGTAGTCAGTGGTGGAGGGGGGGCATGGCCGTTTCCTCCAGTTCCTGTCTACTATCTTTCCTTAGAGCTCGAAAAGGTCCGTGTGAGGAGCACTCGATCACAATCACTACGACTACGGAACAACCCAGTAACCCACGATCAGAAACACCATGAAAAAAATCACGACCAACAAACTCGCCGGAAGCCTGCTGGCGCTCGGACTGCTTGCCGCCGCGTCCAACCAGGCTACTGCGGCCACTTGGGCCAACACACTTGCCGACGGCGATATTAACAACGCTGGCAATTGGACTGGCGGACTTCCCTCCGATGCCGGTGGCAATGGCGCCAACCCCCTTTCTCCCGCCCTCCGATCCGGCCAACAACCCCCTTTCTCCCGCCCTCCGATCCGGCCAATGGCTGGCTCAGGGGCCTCCCTCCAAAAGCAAATTACTAGCAGCCGCAGCCCACATCTCACTCACTCATGATCCATCCGACCCAACTGACACGCCACCGCTATCCCCACCACAGTCTGACTTCTGCGGCCGGGGCGAACTGGCCCGCGGGTTTGCTGGCAGCCATTGGTTTCTTACTCCTCACCGGGTCGGCTCTCGCCGAGTGGAAGATTATCGAAAAGCCGGGCCAGCTTCGCGTCGCCAATGGCAAGATCGGCGTCGTGCTGACGCAGCAGGCCAAGCACCCGGCAAGCGTCACGCTTCTGGCTGCGGATCCGGCCGGAAAATGGCAACCGGTCTGCCGCACGTTGCGCCCCGACTTTACGAAAACACCGGCGGCCAACAAGTTCTTCGACACCTCGGTGACCCCTCACCGTTTTCAGGCGAATGAAATCTTCACGGAGTTTTCGGTGGTGTCCCGCAGTGACCAGCAGGTGAAAATCAAGCTAAGCGGCAAGGTGAAAGACCGGATCGTCGCGGAACAGATTCTCACCCTCGACCGCGACAGCACCAGCCTGCATGTGGACGTCTCCGCGTCGCTCCACGAGCCATTGCTCGATTACTTCATGTCCACCTGGGAGTTCCTGCCACCCGGGGCCCCGGATTTCGTGCACAGCCCGACGGCCAAGAAAAACGACTCGCGCTGGCCGGGACCGGCGGTGGACCAGGTGCTTGGTGACCACGCCTTCCACTCGCCCGCCATCGTGCTCCAGAAAGGCGGGCTGTATGCCTGCATGGTGCCCGATCTCGCCATGATCAATGCCTATGCCGTGCAGTCGCCCGACGCCCGGCGGACGCAACGCGTGGCTCGCAATAAGTTCTCGGTGCCCATCATCGACAAGTATTACACCATGCCGACGGCGCTGGATCTGAACGCCGCGTCCGGGCTCACCGGACAGTCGGTCTTTTCCTATGGCATGATGGACTTCGTGGTGGCGCACCACGTCCGCTACCAGCGGGTCAACGATGCGTCAATGGTCCGCCACCTGGCGAAGCCGGAGATCCGCTACGGCTACGACTTGATCGCCGGCACCGGTATGCCGGAGGGCACTGCCTATCAGGTTGCGATCCGCCATATCTGGCAACGCTACGGGCACAAGCAGTTTAGGGACGAAGCGCATCTTGCCATGCCGTTTTCCGAGTATGTGCGCACGGTTTACGGCGTGGTTTCCAAGCCCATGCCGCCCGCGATTCAGGCGCCGGTTTCCGGATACGAGGATCACGGCGTGTTTGTCGATTTCGAGATGAACGGAAAGCCGGTAGGGGGCATGGTGTCGCCCCTCGGGGTGCTGGGGTTCGGTGATGCGCTTTGGAATTTCGAGTTCTGGAACAACATCCGCGATGCCAACGGCATGGTCTATTGGGGGGAGAAACTCAACATACCGAAGCTCAAGGAGCGCGGACAGCGCATCGTCAACCTGGCTCTCGAGGCACCCCGCAACGAGGCCGGTTTTTTTCCGCTCGTCTATCACCTCACAAGCAAAAAGTGGGCGCTGAGCAGCCTCGGCCCGTCTCCCTCGCCGAAATCCATCTTCAACCGCACGGCACCCGTTTACAACGTGGTCGCCATGAGCAAGTCCGCCGCGCACCTGCTCGAATATTACCAGCGCTGCGGCCGCGACCCGCGAATCGTCGAATACCTGCGCCCGTTCGCCGACGGACTGGTGGCGCGCATCGACGAGCGCGGCACCATCCCCTCTTACTACACGCCAGACATGAAGCCGATCGCCGACCTGCAATACAGCGCGCAACCGGCGGCCATGATGTGGTTCCTCGCGGAGATGGCGGGCGTGACTGGCGAAGCGCGCTACCGTGGCGGTGCCGAGCGCATTGGCAGCTACCTGATGAAGGAGATCATCCCACAGCAGCGTTGGGCCGACCTCGAGGTTTACTACTCGTGCGGCCGGAATCCGCTCAGCTACAAGGGGGACGAACTGCAGGGCCTTCCGGTCCGCGGCAACCTGTGCACGCACTGGGCGGCCAAGGGATTCCAGGCGCTTTACCAGGTGACTGGCGACAAAGCCCATCTTGAAGCCGGGGCCAAAACGGTCGACTACCTGAGCTTCTCCCAAGCCAGCTGGAACCCCCACTACATTTACACCGCCAACCCCTTCGGCGGCTGCACCGTGGACAACGCCGATACCGCCACCTGGCTCGATGCACGACAGTGCGAGCTGGTCCAGCCCTTCATCTGGTATGGCCTCGAACTCGGCAGGCAGGACCTCGTCGAGCGCGGGATCGCCGCCGCACGCTCCAGCACCGTGCTGATCAATCACCCCCGCCACATTGAAAACGGCATCTATCCGCACGTGAATCATTACGGATTCGGACTCGGCCCGGAGAACATCAACCACGAGGGCCACAACCAGTCCGCGATGCGCACCCACCCGAGCTGGGGCGAATGTTCGGGGATCTTCACCGGCCTTGCCGACGCCGCGCGCTTCACCGGCAGTGGCATCATTGATCTCGAGCACGGATACGCCGTCGGCACCGACGGAATCAACCTCTCGCTGGAGCAGCGGGACGATGGAATCCATGTCACGGCTGTCGGGCGCCTTGCCAAGCTGAAGAAACCTTGGGGGAAGCCCAACGAGATCGAACTCATGGTCCGCGGGAAGAAGGATCTTCCGCTCTACCTGAACGGAACCCGCGCCACTATCGAAGAGCGGGACGGCACCCGGTTGATCCGCTGCCGGGTAGCCCCGGACGGCGTCGTTTCGCCGCACTCAAGCTAACAAATCATCATGAACACACACATCATCCCCGCAGCACTTGCCGTCGCCATGGCATTCATACAGTCAGCCCGGTCGGAATCAACGTTTGCCTCCGACGAGGCGTTCCTCAAGCAGCACACCGATCTGGTCGTCCTGAGCAAGGACGATTCCGCCGTTGCCGTCGCGCCCGCCTGGCAGGGGCGGGTGATGACGAGCACCTATGACCGCAGGCGCGGCCCGAGCTTCGGCTGGATCAACCGGCCCGTGATCGAGAAGGGTTTCCTTTCCGAGGCGGAGAGGAAGGGCAAGCTCGAGGAGCACATCTACATCTTCGGCGGCGAAGAGCGCTTCTGGCTCGGACCCGAGGGCGGACAATACGCACTGTTTTTCAAGCCGGGCACAAAGTTCGAGTTCGCCGATTGGACGACGCCCCCGGTGATCGACACCGATGCCTTCGAACTGGTCGGCAAGACGGACAGTTCGGCCAAATTTAAGCACTCGGCGGAACTGGTGAATTTCAGCGGGACGCGCTTCGAGGTCGGGATCGAGCGCACGGTCACTGTCCTGGGCAAGGACGATGCAACGAAGATGCTTGGGATCGAACTCGCGGGCGGACTGCGCCTGGTCGGCTACGAAACGGACAACCGCATCAGCAACCAAGGCAAGGACGCCTGGAAGCCCGATACCGGACTCCTCTCGATCTGGATCCTCGGCATGTACAACCCGTCTCCGGAAACAACAGTGGTGATCCCCTTCAAGGCGGGCGACGCAAGCGAACTCGGAGCCAAGGTGAACGATGCCTATTTCGGTAAAGTGCCGGCCGATTATCTCATTGTGGCGGAGGACGTGCTCTTTTTCCGAGGTGACGGCACCCGCCGCGGCAAGATCGGTGTGAATTCGAAACGCTCGAAAGGTCTTGCGGGTAGCTACGATGCCGCCGGAGGGGTGCTGAACATCGTGACCTATAACGTGCAGGATGCACCGAAGGGATTCGTCAACTCCATGTGGGAAATGCAGAAAGAACCCTATCGGGGCGACGTGCTCAATGCCTACAACGACGGCTCGCCCGAGCCGGGAGCCGCGCCGCTCGGCCCCTTCTACGAAATCGAAACCTCATCGCCCGCCGCAGCCCTGAAGCCGGGTGGAACCATGCGCCACGTCCAGCGCACCTTCCACATCCAAGGCTCCGAAGCCGAGCTTGATCCCATCGCCCGCATGCTTCTCGGGGTCGGTTTGGAAACCATCAAGGGAAAGTTCTAGCAATGAACCTTTCACCTTAACCTAAGACAACCCCCTTTCTCCCGCCCTCCGATCCGGCCAATGGCTGGCTCAGGGGCCTCCCACCAAAAGCAAATTACTAGCAGCGAGGATCCGGAGGTTCTGCAGAAAGAAAATTCGATTTTTCCCGATGATTTTTTCAAAGGCGCAAAGATCTCCAACCTCGCTGAAACCGTTGGGCGATGAATGCCGATAAGGTCGGTCCAGAAGCCTTCTTTGATCTGCTGCAATCCCTCCATGCGAGCGGATGCCGATATTTCCTCGAAGGGGGCCAAGCGGTGAATTTGTTTTACTCAAATTCCTCCGCGATCTCTGCAAAAAGGATCAATGTATCACACAGGTTCTCGAACGAGTCGGCTCCGTGACCATCGATCTGTTCCCCCAGCAGCGTTTCGAAAACTCCAGTTCGGAAAAAGTGAGAATGTTCGTCAGCTCCCCGTGGCTTTAGTCCGGATTTCTCCGCGCAATTCTTTCTTCGCGTCCCCTGACTCTTGATTCCACCGCCGCCCCGGGGCTCAGGAACTGTCTCTCCTCATCAGTAGAGACAGCCGCCGGGGGATGATCGGATGAATTTATGATTTACGATCTCTGATTTTTGAATGTTGAAGTATGAGGACCGAAGGGGAAGGGGTGACTTCTTGATGACTTCCCAATTCAAAAATCCTAAATCGGAAATCATCAATCAAAGGGCGATTGACCATACTGCTAGGAATTTGCTTTTGGCGGGAGTGCCTTGAAGCCGCCTTTGGACCGG
>CALFSW010000402.1 GCA_937916505.1 uncultured Verrucomicrobiales bacterium
ACCGGAAGATGCTGCGGCAGCGACATTTCGCGAAAGCGGAGATTCATACGGAGCGCGGGGGGATTCTCAAAGCAGGTGACCCGTTCGGCATCAGGTTCTCCGATTCCACTCTCAACCCTTTTGGTGGTCACGAAGAGCGGGATCCTGATACCGGCGAAATCGAATTCACCTTCGTTGACTTCAGCGCCACCTGGTCCCACCCTCACTGGCGCGTCATCGAAAACCAGTCCCGGCTCCCAATGAAATTCGTCTTCCTTCTCTTCCTGACGGCAGCCTCCTTTGCAGCTCCGGTCCCCCTGGTCAATCCCTCGATGGAACTCAACAACGGAACCGATGGCCTCACCGCTTCGAATCCGGCATTGCCGGGGTGGGAAGGAACCGGAATCCTCTCCGAAGGAGATACCGACTATGGAAACGGACGCTGGAAGCTCCAGTTCGACCGTGCCGGTTCGGTCCAACAGAGAACCTCCCACAAGATTGAATCCGGTGATGCCTACTCGATCAGGTTTGATGCAGCCCTCAATCCGGACATCTCGTTCATCCCGCCCAATGCCATTGTTGGGGGAGCGCTCTTGAACGGCGACTTCAATGCCGAGCTCTCCGAAACAAACACCAGATCCTTTGCCGACACTCCGAATTGGTTCAACTTAAACGGCGAGCAAGACCGCCAGGCCACCACTCTCACCGGAGCCCTCCCCCTTCCTGACAATTCGCGCAATGCCGCAATCACCGACGACAACACCCGGCTCTTTGCGGTCGACACCGGATACATCCTCACGACCGACCAACTCCTGGAGATCTCGTACCAGTGGCGCGACGGTCCCGGCTGGAGTGATCCCGATGATCAAATTCGCGTCACCTTGTTCACAACTTCCGACGACACCCCGTCCGGCACCCGCAGCGATCTCGAATCTTTCCTCTCCGGAACCTCGATCACCGACTCCACCTACCAAACCTTCGCGGCCAGTTTTAATCCCATCCCGGCTTCCGCCGACGGCAAAAAGCTCTTCGTCCTCATCGAAGGAATCGATGGCAACGCCAACCCCGGTGGCATCGCCAATCTCGACAACTTTCTCCTCACTCTTTTCAACCCTCTCCTCATCGGACCACACGTCCGCAATGGCGATTTCAATACCGATGATGCCATTTCCGACAAACGAACCTTTGTTCAAACACCCAACTGGTTCAACCTGACCGGCAACCAAAACTACGAGTGCACCCGCACCAACATCCTCTTCGACACCACCCGCTGTGCCGTGCTCCGCAACAATGGCGCACAAACCCCCGTCTTCGCCAACGACACCGAATACTCCCTCGCTACCGGAGATATCCTCACCACCTCTTTCGTTTGGCGCGATGCCTTCAACTGGAACGACACCAGCGACCGTGTGCAGGTCTTCCTCTTCACCACAAACAACGACCTCCCGACCGGCACCCGGACCATTCTCCAAACTCTCACCGCCCCCGCATCCACCCGTAACAATACGTTCGAAAGCTACACCGCCAATTTTGCCCCGGTCCCTCCTTCCGCTAACAGGAAGCGCCTCTTTGTCGCTTTCACCTCACAAGACGGAGGCGACAACACCGGCTATGGCCGCGTCGAAAATTTCTCCCTCTCCGTCAACGATGACAATCCGCCTCTCCCCCCTCCGCCTCCACCTGTTCCCACCGGCACCCTCATTGCCGAAGCCTTCGTCGATGACCAGGTGATTGCCGCCCGCACCTTCGAATTGTCCTCCCGCAACGTCACCAATTGGGGACACTTCCACCTCGTCGTTCCCGCGGGTGCGGCTGACGCCCATTTGGGACAGGAAATCGGCATTCGCTTCCGGGGCCCGGGAGGAAACGACACCCTTCTCCGTTATGTCGATAACGTTCGCCTCGACCACTATTCCTCTGATATCGCCGACGGCTCGTTCTCCACTGATTGGAACACCGACAACCGGGTTTGGCCCGGTCCCGGTTACTGGGGAAACCGCCTTCAGGATTGGGAAGTCCGAAACAATCGGGTCAATTGTATCCATACCTCCAAACCGCGCCGTACTCTCCATCGCACCACCACCGGGATCCGGGGAAACGGCGGTGACTTCACTTTTACGGTGAACACCGGTCTCGCCAATGGCACCAACAGTTTTGGCGCCCGCACCGGCTTCCTGATTGGAGCAGGCCCCAATCTCGATTGGCGGGCCTCCCTCCTCGTCCACGATGGCCTCGGACGTGACTTTGGTACCTTTCTGGGCATCGCAAACACCGGAGCGACTGTCATTGAAAACCTTTCCGGGGGCTCGATCAAACCTGTCGCTACCGGTGCCAATCCCGGCAACTTCCCCACGACCGCAAGACTGAAGCTCACCGGCATCTACGACAACAAAACCGGGCAATATGCCCTCACCATTCAATCCCTGGCCGCCAATGGCAACCTGATCTCCCAAGCCACGACCAGTGTTCCCTCCCATCGTGTCCTCGGCTCCTTCGGTCTTTTCTCACACCGGGGCAGCAGCGGCACGGGCTTCTGGTTCGACGACTTCACCGGCTCGGGTTCCGCCCTTGAACCCCACCCTGGGCGCAACCTCGCCTTCATTGGAGCCCTTCACAGCCTGAATTGGGGCGAGCTGAAAATGACCGCCCAACTCCCAGCCGTGAATCTAACGACCACCCCTCCGGTCACCCTCGAAATCGAAGAGAACGGAATCTGGACGGAGATCGCCACGGCCCCGGTGGACACCAACACCCTCTCTTCCTACAACGCGACCTTCACCATCCCCGACTGGGACGATACCAAGGACATCTCTTATCGCCTTGGCGTGGAACTCGATGGCGAAACCTACTACTGGCACGGAACGGTCAGGCACGACCCTGTCGAGCAAAACGAAATCATCATTGCCAACACCTCCTGCCAGCGCGTCTCCGATGTCAGCATCGAGTCCGACAGCATGGACTGGTCGCCCGTCAGGATGTGGCATCCCCACATCCTCGCCTACAAGCACCTCAATCAGCACAAACCCCACGTCCTCCTCGCCCTCGGCGATCAAATCTACGAAGGCCAACCCACCAGCAAGGACACCAGCACCAACTTCAACCTCCACCACGACTATCTCTACAAGTGGTATCTCTGGGTCCTGCAAGCCCGCGATCTCGCCAAGGACATCCCCACCATTTCCATCCCCGATGATCATGATGTCTACCAAGGCAACCTCTGGGGCGAGGGCGGAAAAAACACCAATGATCAACGAACCGGTGGTTACGAACAACCGGCAGCCTGGGTCCGTCTTGTTGATCGAACCCAGGCGAGCCACCTCCCCGCACCCGATCCCTACAATCCCATTCAACCCGCTCCCCCCATTGATCAGAACATTTCAGTTTACTTCACCGGGATGAACTATGGTGAAGTCGGCTTCGCCGTTCTTGAAGACCGCAAATTCAAAACCGGCCCCATCGCTTCCCCCACCGATCCCAACCAACAAACCCTTCTGGGCCAACGTCAAAAAGACTTCCTTCGTGCCTGGTCCGCCGACTGGAAAGGCCAACGCATCAAATGCGCCGTCTCACAATCGCCCTTTGGCATGATCCATACCCACGCCTCAACCGGATATGGATACGGACTCAACGACCGCGATTCCCACGGCTGGCCCGGTCATCGCCGCCGGGAAGCCTGGGAACTCCTCCGCCTCTCGCGAAGCTTTCAACTCGCCGGCGACCAGCACATCTCCACCCTTGTCCACCACGGCATCGATTCTCCAGCCGACGCCGGCTACTCCTTCGCCTCCCCTGCAATTTCAAATTTCTTCCCACGTGTTTGGGACCCGGTCCATAACTCCGGAGGACGCACCCACACGGTCAGCCCATACAAGGGAGACTTCTTCCTCGATGGCCAGGGCACGCTGCCCTCCGGCCAACCCAATCTTCGCTCGGATTTCCCCGGTCACATTCGCGTCGTCAGCGCAGCCAACCCCCTCGAATACTACGATCAAACGCGCAATATCGACCCCGCCAATCTTCACGACCGGGGAGCGGGATATGGCATCATCCGCATCAACAAGACCACGCGACAGATCACCTTTGAATCGTGGCCCCTCCACTCCGATCCGGAGTTCCCGTCCACCGGAGGCCAGTTCCCCGACTGGCCCGTGACCATCAACCAAACCGACAACGATGGACGGACTCCCACCGGATTCCTCCCCCTCATCGAGACCCTCTCGGAGAAAACTCCCGTCGTATCGGTCTATGACGAAGCCACCGGAAATCTCGTCTACTCCATGCGCTTTCCCGGCAACCTTGTCAGGCCACCGGTCTACGGAAACAACCGAACTTATCGCGTCGAAATTTCCTATGGAGACGACCCCGTTTCCGAGATCCGCGCGAACCAAAGCGCCGTCGCACCCGGACCCACACAGATTCTTTCGTTCACCTCCCTCCACCCGGCCATCATCACGGGCGACTCCACAACCTTGCAATGGAATGTCGAAGGAGCCTCCACCCTCACCATCGACAACGGCCTTGGCGACGTCTCCAGCCACACCATCAACGGCATCGGCCACCTCCGGGTCTCACCCACCGGAGACACCACCTACATCCTCACGATGAACGGAATCGCAACCTCGGTCACCACCGTCTCGGTCTTTCCCACCCAAGCGACGTGGCTGATCCAAAACTTCACCGTCGCAGAACTCGGTGATCCCCTCGTCTCCGGAAACGACGCCGATCCCGATGGCGACGGAGTGAGCAACGAAAACGAATTTCGATTCCAAACCAACCCACGTGACGGCTCATCCTTCCCCGTCCTGACTTCCGGAATCGTGCAGGCCAGCGGCACCGTCACGCTGGAGTTTGCCTCGCCCTTCCCGCTGCAATCGGAACACTGCACCCTCCGTGTCGAAACTTCATCCGATCTCAAAACCTGGACGACTCTTGGCTCGGGCACCTATCGCGAAATCAACCGAACCAACCCGGGCGGCAGCACCACCCGAATCACCATCCGCCTCGTCAAAGACACCGCCGGAACACAGAAACAATTCTACCGCGCCGCCTGGAAGATGCCATAGCGGGATGGCCTGATCGCCAGTTTCCCTACGCCAACAAATCCTTCACGACCTTGCCGTGAACATCGGTGAGACGATAGTCACGACCCTGGAAGCGGTAGGTCAGTTTCTCATGATCAAAACCCAGAAGGTGCATCCAGGTCGCTTGCAGATCGTGGACATGCACTTTGTCGCGGGCCACTGAGAATCCGAGATCATCAGACGCCCCGTGGGTGTAACCACCCTTCACGCCCCCACCAGCCATCACCATGGTGTAGCAATCGGGGAAGTGATCCCGGCCCAACACCTTGCCTTTGGCGGTCCGGCCTTCGCGGAAAGGAGTTCGCCCAAACTCGCCGCCCAAAATGATAAGCGTTTCGTCCAGAAGCCCGCGCTCCTTCAAATCATTGATCAATGCCGCCACCGGCTTATCCATCGTCGAACACTTCTTGGTCAGACCGTCCCGGATATCCTCCGCGGGATTGGTACCGTGGAAGTCCCAGCCCCAATCAAAGAGCTGCACGAACCGCACCCCGTCTTCTGCAAGACGTCGTGCCAACAAGCAATTGTTGGCAAAGCTCGAAGCCCCGGGCTTGGCTCCGTAGGCCTCCAAAGTTTTGGGAGATTCCTTGGAAATATCCATCACTTCAGGCACCGACATCTGCATGCGGAAAGCCAACTCATACTGAGCCATCCGGGTGAGCGTTTCCGGGTGCGCGAAGTCCTTCAAGGCCGCCTCATTGAGATCACGCAAAGCATCGAGACTCGACCGGCGCAGACTGCGATTCATCCCCGGAGGGTCGGTCACATAAAGAACCGGATCCCCTTTCGAGCGACACTGCACACCTTGATAGACGGACGGGATAAAACCCGAGCCAAAGGAACTCTTGCCACCATTGGGCTGCACACCACTTGAGATCAAAACGACGTATCCCGGTAAATTTTGGTTCTCGGAACCCAGCCCAAATGTCGTCCAGGCCCCGAACGAGGGCCGGCCCGGTTGTTGAAAGCCGGTGTGGACAAACAGCTCCGCAGGAGCGTGGTTGAAATGATCCGTCGTCATCGAATTGATGACGCACAAATCATCGGCCACTTCGTGCAAATGGGGAATGGCATCCGACATCCAGAGACCGTTCTTTCCGTACTGCGCAAACTTGCGGGGGCTCCCCATCAACTTCGGAGTCCCGGAGGTGAAGGCGAATTTCTTTCCCTTGATATATTCATCCGGACATTCCTGCCCGTCACGCTTCACCAGCTCGGGCTTGTGATCCCACATGTCGAGGTGCGGAGGAGATCCGGTGAGGTGCAGATAAATCACCCGCTTCGCCTTTGATGCAAACGGAGGAAGTTTCGGAAGAAGCGGATTATCGGGCGCCTCCAGGGCATGCGCATCCGTGGCCAGCATATCGGCAAGGGCCACGCCACCGAGACCCATCGAGCATTGCTTGAAAAAGTGGCGCCGGGTTTTGTATTGGAGACTTTCGAGTTGTGGATTCATCTGATCGAGAAGAGTGAAAATTGTTGGGTCTTGGTTGCTAGCGCTTCATGAGCATCTCATCGAGATTCAAAATGATGTTGCCAATGACCGTCAAAGTGGCGAGATCGACCACATCGGCTCCCGGAGGCACCGGACCAATTGGATTTGTTGCCATCTGTTTTGCGAGTTCGGAATCAGCGGCATAAGTGGAGCGTGCTTCTTCAAAAAGCGCCAGCAGGCGCGCTGCTTCCGTGCTGTTTGGTTTGCGGGAAAGACAAAGCCGAAACCCGTATTCCAATTGCTCCCCGGTCGTCGCGCCACCTTCACCCACCATCCGTCGGGCGAGCGCCTGGGCGGCTTCGATATAGACCGGATCATTCAAGGTCACGAGAGCCTGGAGCGGGGTGTTGGTGGTCCCTCGCCGGACGGTGCAAACCTCGCGATTGGGCGCGCCAAAGGTGGCCATGGAAGGATACGGGCTGGAGCGACGCCAGCTGGTATAAAGCCCACGTCGAAACTTGTCTTCACCGTCACTGGTCTTCCAATCAGTCCCCCCGCCAAACGCGGCTTTAAGCCCCAGATTGGGCTGCGGAGGACGCACCGGCGCACCAAACATCTTTGCGCTCAACAAGCCCGAGACCGCAAGAGCCTGGTCCCGGATCATCTCGGCACTAAGCCTGACCCTGGGCCCCCGGGCGACCAATCGATTATCAGGATCGCGGGCTGCCATCTCATCCGAAACATGGGAATTCTGTCGATAAGCCGACGAAGTGACGAGCAACTTCAGAAAGCGCTTCACATCCCATTCCCCTTCCATGAATTCGATCGCCAACCAATCCAACAATTCCGGATGGGAGGGCCGTTCGCCCTGCGACCCGAATTCCTCGCTCGTCAAAACAATCCCGACCCCAAACAAGCTCTCCCAATAACGATTGGCAACCACGCGCGCGGTCAACGGATTGTCTTGATCAACCAACCACTTCGCCATCGCGAGACGGTCCGGCGCCATGCCATCGGGGAGGTCCCCGAAGATTTTGGGAATCCCGGCCGATACTTCGTCACCCAGACTCTGGTAGCTTCCCCGCAATTGAATATGAGTCTTACGGTGCTTTGCCTCCGGAAGATCCCGCATCACGGGAACAGACGTCAATGGTTTGAGTGACGCCAGTTGCTTCTTGAGATCGTTGATCTTTTTCGTGTGGGCGGTCGCCTCGGAATTCGTCCTGGCATAGAGCCCCATCAAGGTCTCCTTCTCAGCAGCACTCCGCTTCGAAGAATCCTTCTTAAGAATGGCGATCATCGCAGCTGACAATGCCACGGATGGCTCTGACGAATTGGTGACCGAAATGCGGAAGCGACCCAGGGCATGATTGGGATAACGTTGGAGCAATTTCAGACTCAACTCCGACCCGGCCAATGGCTTTTCGAGTTCCACCACAATATGGTGATCCTGAGCCAACGCCCCGCCGACCGCCCAACCGGAATCTTGGCCTGCATTGCCGTCAATGGCCGCGGCCGCTCCGAACTTGCTTTGATCGTAGGTCGAGCTGGCATTTGAGAACGATGACTTGGTCTTACCCGCACTCAGCTCGATCTCATTGAGGACAAAATTCCCCGTTCGCCCGGGACCACCACTTCCCAAGTCATCATGGGCCAGGGCCTCGATTTTAATCGCGGTGATCTTCTTCAGCTGACTGGCAGCGGTGATCGTATAATCGTCGCTCGCAGCCGTTTTTCCGCTCACCAGGATTGAACCATCCGAAGCCACCTTGAAGGTCGCTCCGGAACCCGCCTTCATTTCCGTGGGCGTGAGTACCTGCCAACTTCCGGCATTTGCCTTTAAGTTCGACTCCCATTTTTCCAGGACCCCGGGATCGTGTTTTTTGGAAACGAGAGCCTCTTTTTCGACCGCTTCGATCCTGGCTTCAAGCTCCGCACGACGTTTGGAATTTTCGTCGCCCACCACCTGAATGATCGGAGCTTCGTTCCGACGATCGGCATCCTCGGATTGATTGAAGATGGCGAACATTTGAAAATATTCCTCATGAGTGATGGGATCATACTTGTGAGTGTGACATTGGGCACAGGCCGCTGTCGTTCCCATCCAGGTGGCCATCGTGGTGTTGACCCGGTCAACGACCGCGGCGTTGCGAAATTCCTCGTCGCTCGTGCCGCCCTCGTTATTGGTCTTGGTATTCCGGTGAAAGGCCGTCGCGATGAGCTGATCTTCGGTCGGGTTCTCAAGGAGATCCCCGGCGATCTGCTCGATGGTGAACTGATCAAACGGCATGTTGGAATTGAACGCTTGGATCACCCAGTCACGGTAGGCCCAGATTGTCCGTCCGGGATCATCGGCGTAACCCGCTGAATCGGCATAACGGGCCAAATCCAACCACCCGCGGGCCCAATGCTCACCGTAGACCGGCTTCGCCAAGAGACGATCAACTAATTTTTCGTAAGCATCCGCGCTCTGATCAGCCGCAAATGCTTCCACTTCCGCCACCGTGGGAGGGACTCCCGTCAGATCCAGCGAAACGCGACGAATCAAGGTGTCACGATCCGTTTCCGCGCTCGGAGAAAGCCCTTCCTTCTTCAAACGGTCATAGATGAGAGCATCGATGGCATTGCGCACCTTCCACTGAGGATTGGCCACCTTCGGCAATTCCGGCCGGACCGGTTTCTCATAGGACCAATGAACCTCGTAGTTCGCCCCTTCCTTGATCCACTGCTTGAAAAGCTCAATCTGCTCCTTGGTAAAGCGATCCCCTTTTCCCGGCGGGGGCATGACTTCATCTTCGTCATCCGTGGTGATCCGGTAGATCAACTCGCTGTCCTCCAGGTTCCCGGGAACAATCGCGGCAAATCCCTTGCGCTCATGAAGAGCACCCTCCCGGGTATCGAGCCTGAGTTTTCCCTTACGATCCTCCTCATCGGGACCATGGCAACGGTAACAACTGTTCGACAACAGAGGACGAATATCGTCGTTAAAGCTGACCTTTGCGCTGGCAGCACAAAGCATAAGGGGAAGGGTGGGGAGAAAGCGGAGAAACATCAGGAAGTGGATCTGGATAATCTAGCTTATCGATACGTGTTTGATGAGCTGAAAATTTCGCCTCAAACCGTCGTTGCCAGATTTCACTGCGAAGGGATGTCAGAAGAAATACAAAA
>CALFSW010000403.1 GCA_937916505.1 uncultured Verrucomicrobiales bacterium
AACTCCTCCAGCAAGCTCGCCCCATCTAACCATCCTCAAGCCAATCGCCCTTGGTGGATTCCCTTTCCATCGGATGCTCTCCCCTTGAGCTTGATTTTCAGGGTGTATTGAAGAATGAATAGTGCAGATGCTCGGCGCCGATCGGCCTCCAGTCGACAAATACCCTCTTAAAGCATGCGCAGATACAAGCTCCCACTCCTTGCCATCGCAATTTTAGGCATCGCAGTCTTTTTCTTCCTCAAATCCCGTCAAAAACACCAGGAAACGGATAGCTTGATCAGCGAAGTGGTTGGCGGCGAGGAATTGATCCTCAAACTCACTCCTAAACTGGGTAGAATTTCAGGAGACTTGCTAAATCTAAGATTACCCGGATCGAAGGAAGAGTTTGCCGATTCCGTCACGATCAGAGACATTGAGGGTGAAGTCAGCTTTGAAGCCAAGCCGCCTGCTGGCCATTTCGTCGCCGAACAAGAGCTCGATTTGGCGGAATCCTCCCAACAAGTCCCAAGGGCGGAACTTTCCCTCTGGAACCCGCTCCTCGAGAAAATCGACTATTTCGAGCACGCCAAACTCAAGATCGTCAAGGGATCATTCCGATCAGACCAACATGACGAATTTGAATGCCTCGTTAAATTCAGTGGTCTCGCTCGAAACAAAGTCGGTTCTTGGTCCAGCCTCTCTGGAAAGCAATCACTCACCTGGAGCAAACAAGCCCAGGGCGACTGGAAGATCTCGAAATGGGAAACCAAGAAATTTTCCACCGCTACCAGCACTCATCGATTTTTCTCCGACCGGCTTGATGAGGCTCTCCCCAATTTTTCCGATCGGGCAAAAGCCCGGCACTCCATCCACGAGGAAGAGCTCATCAAGTATTACAAAAGCGGAAAAACCCGCGCCCGCTCTTTCGATTTCGCACCTATCGCAATGAGCCAAAAGCCGGGCATCTCGGTCGTCGATATCGATCAGGACGGATACGACGACCTCTACATTATGGTTCGCATGGGGAAGAATCTCCTCCTCCGCAATCGAGGCGATGGCACCTTCGAAGAAATCGCCGATACCATGGAACTCGGGATCAAAGGGAATTCCACTTGCGGGATCTTCGCTGATTTTGACAACGACGGTGACTCTGATCTCATTCTGGGCCGGAGTGTCGAACGCAGTCTCTATTTCGAAAACACCGGCTCCTGGTTCGAGGAGGTCAAACAAGAGACCGCGCTCCCTGCCCTCGTCATTTCCATCTCTGCTGCGGACTATAATCGTGACGGGCTTCTTGATCTCTACTTCTCAACCTACCGACTGAGCCAGTTGGGAAGTGGGAATTCCGGCCTGGCTCCGGAAGACGATAGTTCGAAATGGCCGGAACGATTTCTCTCTGCCGAAGATGCTTCTGAATTCCGAAACAGGTATCGGATCGAAACAAAAAAAGACGGCAACATTGATTTCCTCAATCAAGTCGGCCCACCTAATGTTTTCATGATTAACCAGGGCGATGGAAAATTCGCACCCGCACCGGAAGGACCTCAAGTCGACGTCTGGAAGAACACTGTTCAGGCGACCTGGTCCGATATTGATGAAGACGGTGATCCCGATCTCTATCTCTCCAACGATTTCTCATCCGATAACCTCTACCGCAACGACGGAAAGGACGGCTTCGTCGACATCACAAAAGAATCCGGTCTCACCACCTACGGATTTGGCATGGGGGCCAGCTTCGGGGATTACGACAACAACGGACATCAGGACCTCTACGTATCCAACATGTTCAGCAAGGCCGGCCGACGCATTCTCTCCAGGTTTGACGGAATCAATCCCAACTACCTCCATTCGGTGAACGGAAACGTCCTCTACAGAGGTCTCGATGCCAAAAACTTCGAACGTGTTTCCGGCTTGGAGCCACCATCTCTCCTCGTCGCCGAAGCCGGTTGGTCCTGGGGAGGTCAGTTTGTCGATTTCGACAACGACGGGGATCTCGATATCCACGCTCTCAGTGGATACTTCACCGCGCCCAAAGAACTGGCCTCGGAGGTCGACTTGTGAAGTAACCTTTGGCGCACGGTCGTGCGCACTGACAGTGACCTCGCCGACGGAGCCGTTCGCAAATCCAAAAAATGGAAAACCGACGAAATTGGTGGAGAAAGAAATTCCGGAATCGATTCCAGGCTGGAGGCTGGTGATGAGATCATCGACGGAAAGCTTGTCGTTCACTCGCTATCCGGCAACGAACGCAATCATCTTTTCCTAAACGAAAATGCCGGAGAACATTTCAATGATCATTCTGCGCTGTCCGGTCTGGACAGCGGTTCCGATAGCCGCGGGTTTGTCCTCTTGGACTACGACCGGGATGGCTGGCAGGACATTGCCTTGGTGAATGCCAACCAACCGCTGACCCAACTTTTCCATAACGAACTTGGGAACTTTCCGAACAAGAAAGGCGGAATGATTGCGATCCGCTTCGAAGGAGGGAGCACGCCAAATACCGCCTCAAAATTAAGCAACCGGGACGGCTACGGAACCATCGTCGAAGTCACTCTTAAAAATGGCACTCTTCTAAAACGGGAACACCGTTGCGGCGATGGCTACGCCTCTCAGAATAGCGCCACCATGATCATCGGCATCGGAGATCGCTCAGAGGTGGCCAAAGTCACCGTTCGCTGGCCTTCGGGAAAAACCTTCACCACCACAGACGTTGCAGAAGGAACACTCCTCACTGCCTTTGAAAATCGCCCAGACGGAGCCTTTACCCGGAAACCTTATCGCAGCTCCCGGGAACCCGCGACCCCTCCGGCACCACCAAAATATAAGCTCCCCATTGCCAAAAGCACTCCGGGGAAAATCCAAGTCTATACCACGGTGGCGACCTGGTGTCCGTCCTGCCTCAGTCATCTTTCGTCGCTCGCGTATCTCAAGGCTGACGATCTTGCTCTTTTCGGAGTGCCCATCGATCCCAAGGATTCTCAAGAGATGCTTGTGGACTACGTTGCAAAGAATGATCCACCCTACGAGATGCTCTCTGCCCTCAGGATAGCTGAAAGGGACTCTGTTTCTGCATTTCTTTCAAAGACGATGAAGACCGAAAATCTCCCCCTTCCTTCCACCATCATCACGGATGAAGAAGGAAATGTTTTGGAAGTGATGGCAGGAGTCCCGACTCTTTCCCACGTTCGTCGTTTGATGCCGGAGAAGAACTGAGTGATCAGTTTTGGGTGATTTTGAGTCTTAGGAAGTGACGGTCGCCTCCGCCGATTGGAAGGTTGAACCGGACCGTTCTTAAGGCGCGTCCGTCGCCGAGATTCACTTCACTGACTATTTCGGTATTGGCCGCTGCATTCTGCCAATTGACAAGGTCAGTTGAGACGTCGATCCCAATCGACACTCCGTCAGCTCCAATGTTCACAGGATAGCTCATGGTGAGAAAGTCCTGAAGGATTCCGTTGATATCGTATGCCTGCCGGCTGAGGCCAGGCGGTATGGGGCTGGTTCCAAGATGATTTCCGAGGGCGAAATCGACGAGGTCGGGGATGCCATTCCCATCGAGGTCGCCGGTTGGATCGGCAGGAGGAGAAAGAGAATCGCTCCCTCCGGGATTGCCTTCGGGAAAGGCGCTCGAACGCCAGTTGGCCGCGTCGTCGTGGTCGGGATTTGAAGCGGGATTGATCAAGACGAGGCTATAGCCGTTGTCGGCGGCGAGAGGCCAGGGGAGGTTGTCGTTGAAGGTGAACTCGTGAATGGTGCCGTTCAAGGCATCTTCCAGCTTCAGGGTCTCACCGTCGTTATTCAATCTGCTGTCGTTCGCAAAGACCCCGGCGACGGGAAGAGACGATCCGTGTGCTGCGGTAAAGGCGGCCGCATCCCGGACAATCAAAACGCGCGCTCCCGGAGCCAGGCTGGTCACAGCCGAGCCGGTGAAGTCGAAGTCGATTCCTTGCACAAATTTGACGCCTGTCAGGTCAAGGGTGATCGAGTCACTGATGTTGGTGAGTTCGATGAACTCGGCGAGACCGTCGCCATCGGGATGATACATGATCTCGGAGACGACGAGGAAGAGCTGGGCATCCGATGGATTTCCGGGGTAGGTCGTGGTGGTCAGGAGATTGCCACCGTCATCGAGCAAATTGAGGGTTTCGCCGAAGCTTGAAAGGTGGCCTTTGAACTCTCCCTGAATGAAAAGTCCCTCGCCGCCGGTCGGGCTCGTCCCCCGGGCCCGGAAGGTGTTTACGTCGGGGCTGAGATAGAGGCTTTTCCCGGAAGGAATGACGGTGCCGGGAGCAAAGGTGTGGTTGATCCCTCCGGTGATTTGCCACTCTGAAACGTCGACCGCGAAGCCAAAGGGATTGGTGATTTCCACAAATTCTTCATCCTGGTTTCCTGTTGCCGGACTGAACTCGATGGCACCAAATTGAAGGGCGGGTTGGCCTCCCGTGCCCGTTGTGGTGGAGCCACCGTAAAGCTCGGGGCGAATGAGAAAATCGCTGCTTCCGGTGGATTGATTGAGACCATGAATGGCGAGAATATTTTGACCTGCTTTGAGAGAGGTCAATTTACCGCTGACGTTGTAGATGTTGAAGCTCCCCGCGTTGGCTTCGGGGCCATTGCCATTCGAGGAAGAGTTGTAAGTGAGCAAAGCCGGGTTGTTGTCCGCGGTGAGGAGGTCTCCATTGAGGAAGGCCACGAAGCCATCATCCCACTGCATTCTGAGTTCGAGGCTTTCGAAGGCGGCAGGGTCATCGACATTGAAGGGAATGCGAATATAGATACTCGTATTCGACGCCATGGCAGCACCTACATCGGTGCCAATGAGCGTTTGGTATCCGCTGGAGTTTTCGTATCCGATTCCGGTCGGGCCGCTGATCCAGCCACTGGTATCAAAAGGTTCGTTGGCAGCCGACCCCCTCCAGGTCGTTCCGAGGTTGTTGTCGCTTGGGACAAAGGAAAAGGCATTGTCCCCGGCTTGAATGAGGGGGGTCAAGATCACGAGATTCCCTTCGGATTGTTCGGTGGGAATTTCGCCACCGTTGCCGATGGTTTGATTGTTGTAAATTTCGTTGCGGCGGCCGGGCAGATATTCGGTTTTCCAACGCACGATTGATTCCGCCATCGACTCGACTGCCGGATCCGGATCTGTGTAAGGGACCGGATTGCCATTGCCCTGAAGCCACGATCCCCACTTCTCAAAGTCCCGTTGAGCATCGGACTTTGTCATCAAGGGATCATCGATCAAGGCGGCCTGTTCATCGAGGCGGCGTTCATACCAACGTTCCGCAAGAGGGGTGCTCTCCGGTTGTAGGAACTCATCCGAAAGAGTCCGGATCCGCCGCATGATCATGGCGCGGGTGTCGGCATTGTTGAAGAGATGGGAGACGAGACGAATGGAGTTCCCGGTGACGACCAGTCCGTTGGTGTAGACCTTGTTGTCGAAGTAGGTGTTGGCCGAGTTCCAAACGCGTCCCTGGGAAAGATCGAGATCCCACGGAAGAATGGCCCATTCATCGGTCCTGCCGGTGTCCCGGTAGATGTACCAATTCTTGCTGTGCATATCGATGTTCCGCACCACCGAATTTGCGGCGAGCATGTTGACGGTTTTGGGGATATCGATGTTGTCGCGCATGTAGTTGCTGAGCGCGTTGCCGGTGAGATCGAGGCCGTCGATGAGGGCTTGCAGGTCGTCGTTGTTCTCGGAGCGTCGGTTTTTCTTTTCGACACCGCTGGTAGCGGTATCCCCAAGGTCTTTGTTCAGCCGGTTGCTGTAAACCTTGTAGAGTGCGCCATCCGGGTTCAGACCGGCGCGCTCGAGATAGATGTCATCGCCATCTTCTACGAGATCCGCTGTACTAAAGAAGGAGCCGTTTTGTTCCACTCGAATGGTGTGAGCGAAATGGGCATTGACGCCGGATTCACGCATGATTTCCCAGGCGAGAGGGTGGCGGACCTTTGACTTGTCGGCCCAGTTGGTGAGGAGGTCGATGTCGGCGACGCGCGGGGCTTCGGGGCTCCATTGGAATCGCTGGGTTTTGTTGAAGTCGAGATTGTAACTCTTCTTCACAAAACCGCCGGTTGATTGGCCGTGACGATTGAAGTGCACGTTGTCGTAGAATTCGCCCTGATAGTAGACGGCTCCGGTGGTTCCGGTGGTGTTGTTGGCTCCGTTGGGATTTTGAATGAACCAGTGGAGGACATTGAGGTTGGTTTCGATCGAAGGATCAGCCTGGACTGTGCCAAAGTATTGGTGGGAGTCCGTTGGGTCGCGAAAGGCGGGTTTCTTGGTTTGGGCTCCGTTTGTGTCAATCGCGACAAAGCGCCAGCGGGTCATTTCCCCGGCCTGGAAAGCTGAGGCGGGAATGGTGCCCGCGTAGATGCCATCGCCCGCAATTGTGTCCGGGGAAATGCCATCATCTGACATCGTCGAGGAGGTCTCTCCGTTGAAAGCCAAACGGTGGAAGACGGTCATGGACGAGACAGGATCAACCGAGCCGGAAATTTGGGCCGTCACGGTAAGACCCCCTCCGGTCGGTTGGGGCGGATTTTCCGTGACGGGACCAAAAACAGGACCGGCGGCCTGACCTCCCGAATTGGTCGTGCCGGGGGTGGGCGTGTCAAAGTAGACCAGCGGGGCGGGCGCGTTTGGATCGGACGACGTGTTGACGATTGCCGAGAGAGTGGGAATGCCGTCGATGTTGTCCCAGTCCATGAACATGGGGTGGGCGTTATTGATGATCATGAGCTGGCCCCGTTGCGGGGCGCCGGGGTTATCGCGCCAATTCTCGATGAGGCTCTTGATATTCCAGGTCGTTGTGGGTGTCTGTCCGGGCACGGCGGTGAAGGAAGCCGCCGGGGTGTTCGCGGCGTAGTAGTCAACAAGGGTATCGTCATTGTAGGTCGCGGCGACGGTATCGATCCCGTAGTTGGCATCGGGGACCGGGAAAATCCCGAGTTCCGAATTGACGCCACTTGTCCCAAAAATCGAGGCTACGGCTGCTCCGCTCCAGGTCATGGTGGCCGAGTCGATCACGTCGCCTGGGGCGATTGATCCCAGTTCGGAGGAGAAATCAAACCACATGTAGTATTGCAGCCGGGAGCCATTGAGATCGGCATCGATACTGTCGGGGGTTGCTCCGAGAGTTGCGGATTTCACTCCGTTAAGTTGCACATTGTGGTAGTTTGCGGGAGAGCTCCAGGTGGGGGTGATGTTGATCTGATTGCTGCTACCGGGTGTCCCGAAGCCGAAGGATTCATTGGGGAACTGAGGCGGGTAGGCGGGGGCAAATTCACTCGCGACGGTCGCACCATCCGGAGCGATTAAGGCAAGGTATTCGCCACTGGATGAGAGTTTGAAATTGGTGTGCAGGGTGGCGGCGGGATCGGTCCGGTCTTGATTGGACGCAAAGACCACCAGAGCCGCTCCCGGATTGAGGGAGAGGGAAGGAAAGGTCCACTTGGTGGGGTTCGCGGCATCATCAGTGAGGTGATATCCGTCTAATGGGATGATCGTTGTTCCCGAGTTTTGAATTTCAATCCAATCACTGAAAGCGCCATCGTCGTCAGCAAGGAAGCTGTCGTTGTCGGCCATAAATTCCGAGATGATGATCTGGGCGCTCAAGGGGGCAGCTGCCAGAAGGAGTCCGAATAGAATGTTTTTCAAAATTGAGGGGGGGGGAACTGAGCTGCAGAACATCGCGAGATTGGCAGGACACGGGAAGTAAAAAGAAGCCATCGGCTCTCCTGTTGAGGGGATGTTTGGAGGAGCGAGGGCAATTTTTGGAGGACAAGCCCTGGTTTGGCACCTAGTTTGGGGAATGAAAAAGGTGCTGTCACTTTTGTTGCTTGCGGGGCTGCCGGCGGCAGGGCTGATCTTTCGGGATGGTGCCAGTCCGCCGGCGAATACCGGGACGGCTCCGACGGGGGATTTGGCGGGGAGCGGCTGGCAACATCAGGTCTACTATTTGGACTTTCATGGGACCGTGATTTCGCCGAAGCATTTTGTGACAGCACGGCATTTGGGCGGAGGCGAGGAGAAGATTACGCGACCGGTTTTCTTTCGAGGAGGTGAGGAGGTGACTTATGCAATCAAAGGAGAACGGGTCTTGATCGGTGAGACCGATCTTTCGATTTTTGAGATTTGGGAGACCTTTCCGGAATATGCCGGGATTTACGAAGGAGGGAATGAGGCAGGAAAGGAAATGGTGATTCATGGCTCCGGAGTGGACCGTGGTGGCGAGGTGGGCGGGAGCGGATGGAAGTGGGGGCCTTGGGGAACGCGCGAATCCCGCTGGGGACAAAATGTCGTGAAGGGCGTGGCGAAATCCGGAGAGGATGATCTTCTTTATTTTAGTTTTGATGACGTCTTGGGCCGGAATGAAGTGATGGCGACCGGGGGAGATTCGGGTGGTGGTTGGTTTAT
Source organism: uncultured Verrucomicrobiales bacterium (assembly GCA_937916505.1). Taxonomy (GTDB): domain Bacteria; phylum Verrucomicrobiota; class Verrucomicrobiia; order Verrucomicrobiales; family Akkermansiaceae; genus SW10. The sequence goes on from CALFSW010000403.1 coordinate 8,399, forward strand.
CAAGGACGGGGAAGTCTGGAAGCTTGCAGCGGTTTCGTTTTCGGTGGATGCCTTGTATTCGGAGGCGGCGATGCCGGTTGATGGGACCGGTTTCCGGGGGGCGTTTTACGATGCGAGTGGCCTTTGGTATGGAAAGGACTCCGAAGGGTGGGAGGTGATACCGGTCGAGGGTGACGGAGACCTGGGAGAGATTGAATTTTACCGGCAGTCACATACCTATGGATCCCGGATGAGTAGCAACGCTACGGCAATTCGGGCGATCATCGACCCTGCGATTGATTGGGGTGAAAAGACGAATGTTGGGAAGTTTGGAAGTTGGCTATCTGGCTTTGGAATTACCACAAAAACGGGAGCTGGTGATGATGCGGATGGGGACGGACTTTCCAACCTAAACGAGTATCTGACCGAGTCTCATCCCAATGATCCCGTCACAGCCGTTCGCCCCCTGGAGGTTGCGCTCCTCTCGGATGGAAGCCATCAATTCACCTTTGTCGAGTCACTCGATTTGCCCGGCCGGGGGCTGGTGAGTGTTCTGGAGAAATCGAACGATCTCCTGAATTGGGAGGCGGTGACCGGTCAGGTTGAGATTTCGGATTTACGAGATAATCCCAATGGTGTCCGGACTCGTGTTACGACAATCCCAGCGACTTTGGCGGGAAGGGTTTTCTATCGCCTGAGGGTCACTCTTTTGCCTTCTTCTTAAGAGCCGGAGCAAAGTTCCAAGGCTCGGTTTTTTCGCCGCGGCCTTCGAGGAAGGCACCGGAGGAGAAGGCGAGGAAAAGGGCGGCGTCGCCTTTCTCGTCGCGGGTGCGGGCGTAGAGTTTTTTCATGGGCTCGAAGGCGATCTCGGCTCCAAGGAGTTCGAGAGCGCGGCAGGCGCGGAGGGCGACGGCCCAGTTGGGGTTTTCGAGTTCCTTGATCAGGACTGCGAGGGCGTCGAGGGGTTGGGGTTCGAATTGAGCGAGCCAGCTGGCAGCTTCGATGCGGACGTCGGCGTTGAGATCTACCAGGAGTGGAATGAGGCGGGATTGGTGGGGTTTGTCGGAGGGTGCGGAGCGCAGGGCGATGATGGTCTGGAAGCGTTGGGCTGGATCGGGGGATGTGAGAGCTTTGATGGCGGGGAGGGGGTCGCCGCCGATGGAGTCGGCGACTTTCCAGATGGGCTCGAGGTCGATCGTGCCTTCGCGTACGAGGTCGGCGATGGGCTTACCGTGTTTTTTGACGAGACCGGCCATGATGCCTTCGGGGAGGCAACCGGTGTCGTGGGTTTCACGGCGGAGTTTTTTGAAGGATTTTTGTGCCGAGGTGAGAGCGTTTGATTGTTCTTTGGTGAGCTTTTGGAGGGCAAGGTTGCGGAGGTTTTCGGGATCGACGAGACAGTCGTAGAACTCGATGGGAGCGCGTTGGGAGGAGAGATAGTGGGTTTGCCCCGAATTGAGACGCATGCCGGTTTTGATGGGGTAATTGGTGATTTCGTGGCGGATTTCACCGAGGTCGGAAAAGACGGAAGGTTGGTTCCAGCCGAGGTGGGGGTGGTAGTTGCGGATGAAGAGCCAGCGGCCGTTGCGGACGGAGCGTGAGCAGTCGAAGACTTCGTCGACCCGGTCGCGGGCGCCGTAGATCCAGTCGTGTGTTTTGGTAACGTCGAGGAAGTTGTGGCCCTGCATGTTGGAGGGGGCTTCGAGGCCGGCGAGGGAGAGGACGGTGGGGGCGAAGTCGATGAAGGAGACGAGCTTGTCGGATTTGCTTCCGGCCCGGGAAAGTTCGGAGGCGAGGTGGTGCCATTTTTTAGGAACGCGAACCATGAGGGGGACGCGCATCCCGGTGTCGGTGAGGAGGCGTTTGTGGCGCGGCATGCCGGAGCCGTGGTCGGAGTAGAAGAAGACGATGGTGTCTTGGTCGAGTCCGTCGGCTTCGAGTTCGGCGAGGATGCGGCCGACGTTTTGGTCCATGACGGTGACGCAGTCGTGGAAGCGGGCGAGTTCCTTGCGGACGAGGGGGGTATCGGGATAGTACGAAGGAACTTGTACTTTGGCGGGGTCGTGGATTTCGCCGGGCGAGAGTTTGGATTGGACCTCCTGTTTGAAGATTTTGTGGGGCCAGACCATGGTGCGGGACTGGTGGGTGGTCATGTCGTTGAAGACGGCGAAGAAGGGTTGGCCTTTTTTACGAGAGCGCCAATGGGCCTTGGGGCTGGACTCGACCCAGGAGTCGCGGGTGAGGCGGGGGGCGTCGGCGGAATTGTAATCGGTTTTGACGTTGTTGGTGGTGTGGTATCCGGCTTGGCGAAGGAATTCGGGAAAGCCTTTGGTGCCGGCCGGGAGAGGGAAGGCGGAGCGCATTTGGCCGGTGCCGGTGGTGGTGGGATACATCCCGGTGATGAGGCAGGAGCGGGAGGGGGAGCAGACGGGGTAAGCGGCGAAGGCGTGGGTGAAAAGGAGGCTTTCCCTTGCGAAGGCGTCGAGGTTGGGTGTGCGGGCATTGGGGTGGCCGTAGCAACCGAGGGCGGGGCTGAGGTCCTCGGCCACGATCCAGAGGAGGTTGGGTTTTTCAAGGGCGGTGGTTTTGGCGGGGAGTTCGCGGGCGCGGATCTTGCGGAATTTGACGACGCCTCCTTTGCCGTGGTGTTGGATGGCGAAGTATCCTTTGAGCTGCTTCTTTTCAAGGATGTCGGAGACGGGCTGGCCGTTGACGAAGGTGCGGAGGTGGTTGCCTTGGGCGATGACGCGGAAATGGTTCCATTGTCCTTCCTTGAGGGGGCCTTTTTTCTGGCTGAGCCAGCCGCCGAGTCCGATGCCGTAGATGCCGCCGGGGATCTTGCGGTCGATTTCGATTTGGTAGCCTTTCGGTTTTCCTTTGGCTCCCTGGCAGCGGAAGGCGAGGCCGGAGTTGAAGCCGGGTTCCTCGGGGAGGAAGACTTCGAGCTCGGCTTCGAAGTCGGCCATTTCGATTTTGGTGGTGACCCAGACGTTGGTTTTGGAGAGGAGGTGGAGTTCCTTGTTTTTGGCCTCGAATTGGATGACTTTGTCGCGGGGTGTCCAGCCGTTGGTGGTTTTGCCGTCGAAGAGGTTGATCCATTCGGC
>CALFSW010000404.1 GCA_937916505.1 uncultured Verrucomicrobiales bacterium
CCCCTAAGATCCACTGAATGAAATCCATCTACTCATGCTTTATCGGGCTCGCCCTCGCTACCAATGGTCTGGCGGACCATGCCACCGGCGATCAACTCAAACCACTGGAAGTCTTCTTCCTGGCCGGACAATCAAACATGCAAGGCTACGGTATCATCAGCGCCAGCAAGGAGGAGGATCTCGATCACGCCGCGAAAAACGACTTCAAATACCTCAAGGATGCCGAAGGCAATTGGGCCGAGCGAAAGGACGTCTGGTATTACGAAAAGGATGGCGATCGCGTTTGCAACCTGAAGATCAACCTTGGAGCGACATCCGCAAAGATCTCGGAATCAAGAACCTCCCGTTCATCATCGCCACCAGTGGCATGGGAGGCAAAGGTGGTGCAGTCGCCATCCCCCAGGTCAAGGCGGCAGCCCAGATCGACAACTGCTATGCGGTGGACACCATTCGCTTCCGCGGTAACCGGGTGAACAAGCAGATTTCGCATTGGTATAACAACGCGACCTCATACTGCAAGATTGGCTCCTACTCGGCCAAAGCCATGATCGCCGCGATGGACGGCAAAGAACCTTCCCCTGAAATCGTAGGCCACGTGGATCCGGAGAGGCCAAACCCGGCGGCCGGTAACGACAAAAGAAAGTAGTATCAGAGTGGATCAAGAGGGATTTTGATTTTTCTTTGTAGGCTGATTTTGGGCACGACGGGACGTGCCAGATCGAGGTGTCGATTTGGCCGGCGATGTTTGGGACCTCGACGGGATGTTCGTTTCGGGGACCGAACGGTGGAGACGGGAGCGGGTGGTGGCAGCCACCGGTTGCCCGGAGTGAACGTCCGGGCCTCGTCCCCCTAGCCTAGGCCGTCAACCGGCTTACGACCAGCGATGGCCTGCCCAGACTAGTGTCGCACGCCCCTTCGCGCCGTACTCGAGCGACCCCGCCACCGAGTGATCGCGTGGGATGAGGCTCGGGCTGTCATCAAGTACGGGGAACTCACTGGCACCCTCAAACTCGGGGAGGGCATCCGTCCCAGCACCTGTCAAACGGATCACCATGCGGTCGCCATCGCGGCGCGCGCGACCAGCTGCCGACCGGGCAACCGAAACCACGCCCTCCCATAGCATGACGAAGCCGTCAGCGAAGCACGTGAGCTGCCAGGACTCGGACGGCTCATCCACGTATTCGAAGCCGCTGCCCTCGGTTGGATCGGAGCGCTGACCGGAGGGATCGTGCGAACTGTGAAAGACACCCACCAGCGCGTCGGCGGCGTCGCGCCGTTCGGTCAGGGTGTCGAGTTGCGGTGGCGCGTCGGGATCGAATGCAAACCAAGTCCGCGCTTGCCAGAGCGAGCGCAGGTTGCCAGTCGCTTCTTCACGCGAGTAGAACCCGACGGTACCTACGTTGGTCGAGCGTTCCGTCATGCGACCTTTCTCTACCGGATCCTGCGCCAATACGGCGGCGATGTTTCCGTCGCCGACACGCAGCGAACACTGAGAGCCCCCTTCGTAGCTCAGCACATGAAGACGCACTGCTTTGTTCGAGGCTGCGGGTTTAAGGCATGCCCACCAACTCTTTCGTGCTAGATGCATCTTCAGACTGTAGATCGAGCAACGATGGCATGCAAGGATCGAGCGGCGCCGCTGGCGAACACAGTCTCGTCCGTGTGCTACCTGAGCGCAGAAACGTCAGGGGCGTGCATTCAAGCGGGAGAAGGTCACATGCGAGATCCAAAGCCGAGAGGCGAGCAGATGACGCGTATTTGAACTCGATCGCTGTCGACTTCTTGAGTGAATAACAACGCGGCCGGCCTGTTGATGGCACGCTGCGAACTGCGCAGCGATGACCGTGTTGCCCGGGAAGACCTCTTTGTTGCCGATGAGTGCGTGCACCAGTGTCAGGCCTGAATCTTCCCCCCCTCAACGCAAGGTCGAGTTGCTGCGACTTCTCGCTGTCTCACAGTTCGACATGTAGATGGTGGCAGCCGTCTTGAGCTGGTTGGCGACTCATCTCGAAGGCGCCTGACTTGGCTCCGTCGGCCCGCAGCACGTTGACGAATGTCGTCGCGTAGAGGATCAGGTGGTAGTTGTTTGGCGGTTTGGAAGGATCGACGACTGGCGCAGCTGTCGGACCCTTGCAGGCCGGGGCAAACAGCGGAGTCAAAATCAGGATGGCGAACATCCAGTGAAACTTGTTCGGGTAGCTGCTCACGATTGTTTCGACGATCGGTCGTCTTTGTTCTCGGCCTGCGATCCGCTGGGTTGGGCATAGTGCTCGAAGCCGCGGCCTCAGGTTGTCGACACCGCAGAGCTCAATTGATTGATTGCTAGAAATCTCCTTTTTGCGTGGGGCGCTTGAGTGAGCCGTTGAAGGAATCGGAGAGGGGGAGAAAGGGGGGTGCGGGGTGAAGAGGGGTAGGAATTGAGCCGAGATGTTTGAGCGCGGGAACGGTGAGGCGGAGAACCATGCGAAAAAGCAAACGGGCTGCATTCGATGGGCCTTTCAGGGCCGAAATTAGCGGCTCGAGATTGTAGTCCTCCTTCCCGCCATGCCAAGGATTGTTTTGGTAGCGGTTATTTGGGATCTCCTCGGGCGGCGTCAGGAATTTTCGAGGACCAAAGTGCTGCCGTCGCCGAGCGGGATTTCTTTGGGCCTCCAAGTCGGACTTTGGTCGAACGGGGCAGGCTCCGACTTGGATGGCAGAATATGCCGGGTAAAAAAATTAGCCCCAATTGCGTGGTCAGGAAAATCCTGCAAGCCTCTTGTCATTAAAATGTAGAGTGTTTTTTCTTCAAAACATGCCGGGCCTCCAAATTACGCGATGGAAGTAACCTGACACCAGCCTCCCGAAGAAGACAAGACTCACTGACCGGCACTGGCCGCCGCGTCCGCCCGGGCGATCACGAGATTCGTGATGTCAACCCGCGCTCCAACCATGACGACCACGCTGGGCGTGTTGTTGAGGATAAGGTCGATCTTCTTTTCGTCCAGGAGCTTTTCGAGGACCGGCTTTAGAGCCTTCTCGATCGCCCGCAGGCCCTCCATTTGTATTTTTCGAACCTCGCGTTGCTTGCGATCTTGATACTGCCGCAGGTCACTCTTGGCCTGTTCATAGGTATGCTGAAGATCATCAAGTTCCTCAGGCTTCAACGTGTTGCCAGTCTCTTTAATCTTCCGTTGAAACAGCCTGACGGAAGCGCCCTGTTTTTCGGCTTCCACTTGGGAATTGGCCTTAATTTTTTGCAAGCGGACCTGCAGCGCTTTGCCTTGGGCTGACTTGGCCACGACTACCTCCAGATCAACCACCGCAATGTTGATCGGTCTCTCCTGAGCCTCAAGGGTGGGAGCTGAGATGAAGATCACGAAAGCGGCGAGTAGGATTGCAAGGAGCGACGGCGGTGGGATGAGACGATTCATGGCAAGGAGAGAGAGGGTTCTTTATCAAGGTTGGCCGCAGCGGGAATGATCAAGTGGGGCGGGGGGAAGGCTCCCCGTGTTGGCAAAAAATACAAGGCCCTATTTTCTGCTAGGAATTCACTTTTTGGGAGGTGTGCTTGAGGGGATCGGAGAGGGAATTTCCGCTCCGTAGATTCGGCTCGCCGCCTTGCGGGACTCCGGTTAGCGCATCAAGTTCGGCGGGGCCGACACCGGACGAACGGGAATCGCGCGTTCCTCGCGATATTTTTCGGCGCTCGAACGCGTCCAGAAGAAGACAACGTAGGTTCGTGCCGGATCTCCAATGCCGAAGGGCCGCTCCGGTCCAATCGAAGTCTCAATTTTGCGACGACCTGTCGGCCCGGGGCTGTTATACCACGAGGAAGACAGTTTCTTCCTCCAGGTCTCGATCGCTGCGATATCAAGACGAGATAGCGTTGGACTCAGAACCCGGAGAGAACTCAGCTTGTCGAGTTTGGCGAAAGCCTCGCTGCTGGCCTTCTCCGCCGCTCTGAATGGAATCTCGATAACGCGCGATTGGTAGTCCCAACTCGCCAGGATGTAACTGGCTTCCGTCGTGATCCGCACCTTGTCGCTGAATCGAGCCACCGCGAAAATCGACGCTGGGGATCCGACCGGAATGTCGAGGGCCCGTTCTGGGCCGGGCTTTGGAGTGGGCTCGGTGGTTTTTGGAGGAGCCGCGACCGGGGGAATTTTCGATTCGGAAGTTGAAGGCTCTTCATTCCCGGTGACGGACCCGCTGGACCCGACCCGTTCCTTCCCCCATGCGTAAAGGTCGTCGCTGAAGACGGTCACCCCCAACCCCATGAGCAAGAAGACCGCCACTGTGACGTTTTTGGCCGAAGATATGTTCGCAAGCTGCTCGATCCCTTCCTTTCGATCGCCCATTTCTTTTTCAGACGGGCCAATGAAGACTCCAAGCACGAACATTCCGAGGGCTGTCCACCCCGCAGATGCCGTGAATCCGGAAATAGGGTCGACGAACCAAGTCGCGATCCAAAACACTCCAAGCAGCATCGCCGCTTCGACGCAGCCTTGAGAGCCCACTTGTTGCGTGACCAAATTGGCCGTGAGCTGTTGGAGGCTTGTATCAACCGGAGCGGCACTGGCTGGCACGGCGGCGACGACGGGTTCCGGCTTAGCGACGGATACCGGCGTGGCGACAGGCTCAGGCTGTGGCTTTGGATGACTCGGTGGGTTCGCGTCGTCGGGGCCCAGTTGCGCCAGCGCAGCGATCGCGCCCGAGTGGCCGAGGGCTGCGGCCTTTCTCCAGCAGTGTGTGCCGAACTCCGGGTCGGCGGGCAGGCCTTCGCCATTTCGGTAACAGACTCCGAGCGAGTATATCGCGTTAGGGTGGTTTTGTTCCGCCGCGGCGCGCACCCACTTGGCCCCTTGTTTGAGATCCTGCTCCACGCCGTCGCCCTGCAAATACCGGACCCCAAGGTTGCATTGCGCGTCGGGCCAGCCTTTCGAGGCCGCCGTCTCGATCCAATGCAGCCCCATGGCGACGTCTGCGGGCACCCCGATTCCGTTCGCGAGGATCACGCCCAGCGTGTATTGCGTTTCCCTGTGCCCCGCCTGCGCCGCCCGCTTGCCCCATTGGACCGCCAAGGCCATGTCCTGGGGGATCACGTCACCAACGCGGTAGTGATCGCTGATCACCACCAAGGCGTCGACGATTCCCTTGTCCGCAGCAGCCTCGAGGAGCTGAAGCGCGCGCGGGGGATCGAGCGCGACACCCTCCCCGTCGAGTAAAGACTTGGCGAGCAGATACTTGGCATACGCATCTCCGGCCGCCACAGCGGTTTCCCATTTCGCCACCGCCCCAACCGGATCGTCGTCAAAGATGAACGACCCCAAGGCCCGGATTCCGGGTGCATCGCCTCCTTCGGCGGCCCTCTCCAGGCTGGCTCGGGCGGCATTCGGGTCGGCCGTGCAGCCAAAACCGAGCATGAGGTAAGCTCCCAACAAGCGACTCGCCGCAGCGTTTCCCTCGTTCGCCCGCGTCTCGCAGTCGGTGAAACTGGGATAGGGGCCCCGGTGATCGGTGGCGCCGTAGCGCGTGGCTACGTTGACCATAAAAGTCGCGTCGTCGTTGCCTTGATCGGCCGCTGTGCCGAAGAGCCGCAGCGCTTCGGTGAGGTCCGCATCGACGCCATTTCCTTTTCGATACATGTGGGCGAGCTGCAACTGCGACAGTGCATAGCCCTGACCTGCGTTCACCTTTAACCAACTCAATGCGGGAGCAATACCGCTCTCGGCGTCCCGCTCAATGAGTAGCACCGCGAGGTTGTGGCAGCCCTCCTCATGGCCTTGCTCTGCGGCCTTCTGATACCAACTCTCAGCGAGTCCGGGGTCCCGCGCCACCCCGCGGCCTTTCTTGCAGAGAAACGCGTAGTCGTTTTGCGCGTCGGCATTTCCAGACTCGGCAGCTCGACGAAGAGGGTCAGCGGCCTCGCCATAGCGTCCGGTGTCGAAGAGGATCTTGCCCTCGCGGTAGAGTTCGTTGGCTTGCATACTGCTAAGAATTTTCTTTTTGGGTGGACTGCTGGAGGGCGTCGTTAAAGGGATCATCGAGGGGAGAAAGGTTGTCGCTGGGAGAAGAGGAGGGGGGATTGCCTACCCCTGCGCTGACCTTGCTACTTTGACTCGGTCACACGTTTCCAGACTGCATTCGGTTTCGGCCCGTGCGGTCCGATGAGGGTCTTTCCATCGCTCTGCAGCTGGTATGAGCCTCCCAGTCCATGTCCGCTTTCGCGCTCCGAATAGGTGACGATCAATCCTTTGTCGGAAATGGCGTA
>CALFSW010000405.1 GCA_937916505.1 uncultured Verrucomicrobiales bacterium
ACATTCCCCCGCTCAGATGACCGCAGCGACGTCGCCCCGCATCACAAATAGCAACGACCCTGATTGGGCTGCAGTGGCCCTTGAGATCATCCGCCAGGAAGCGCGGGCCAAAGCTCTGGGCAAGACCGAGATTGAGCCCACGGTGAATTCGGGTCCACCTTCCGATGGCGCAGAGGCCCTGCAATTTCGCGGAGACAAATCACGCACCGGCTTCCTCGGGGGTAGCTCGCCCAGCAAACTCGTTCCTCTCTGGGAATACAATGAAATCGGGGCGGTCTTTTTGTCGTCGGTTCTCGTGCATCAGGGCAAGGTTTACGGGGCTTCGGCATTTCTCGATCCCGGGGGGAGCTTTGGAACGATCTTCTGCCTTGATGCCGTAACGGGCGAAGAAATTTGGGTCACGGAAACAAGTGACCCCTCGGCAAAGACCGAGCTCATGGGGATTTTCAGCTCCCCGGCCATCACCGCAGACGGGAAGAATCTCCTCATCGGGGAAGGACTTCATCTCGATTATGGTTCATCTTTGATCTGCCTCGACACCGCAAGCGGTCGCGTGAAGTGGAACATAAAAACTCCCATCCATATTGAAAGCTCACCGGCCATCGAGGGAGACATCGTGGTGGTCGGGGCGGGAGCAATCGAAAAAGGAAGCGACCACAAACCACAGGGCGATCCCCAGGGTGAGGGACATCCCGGCTTTGTGCTTGGCATCCGTATTTCAGACGGTGAGGAGTTGTGGAGACATCAGGTCAACGATCCCGAAAGCTCCCCGGTGATCCACGATGGCGTCGCTTACATCGGAAGCGGCATCGATGGCAACGCAGTGGTGGCCATCAGGATCGCACCGGACAACGAACTGAACGGTAGGCCACGTGAACTCTGGCGCACGAGCACTCCGTTCCCCACCTCCGGAGCCGTCACCCTGGCAGAAGGTTCCATCCTCGTCGGGTGTGGCGCTGGCGACTTCGTCTTTACGGCGGCAAATCCCGAGGGCGCGGTCATCGCTCTTGACCCAAAAAGCGGCAAGATCCTGTGGGATGTTAAAATGCCCGATGCCATCCTCGGCCCCATCGCGGTCAAGGATCAAGTCGCCCTCTGTCCCGTCCGGAATGGCGAACTCGTTGCGGTCGACCTCGCCTCCAAGGGGAAAGAACTCTGGCGCGCCCGCGTTCATAAAAACTCTCCTCTACTGAGCGGAGCCGCTTTCACCGGCGAAAAGGCCTACGCCGTGAGCTCCGATGGATATCTCGCGGTGATCGACGCGCAAACCGGCAGCGTCACCGAATCGATCTACCTGAATGATCCGCGCAAACCGGGAGAGCTTGGCTTGTCAGTCAGCTCTCCACTCGTCGCGGATGGTCGAATTTTTGTGGGATCAGAAACCGGAGGACTCCGTTGTTATGTTGGAAAATGATGGCCCGCTCATCCTCCCGCTGGAGTCGTGTCAGAAGATCGCCCAAGTCGGCGGCAAGGCCATCGGTCTCGCCAATTTGATGGCCGGCGGGTTCAAAGTCCCGGGCGGATTTGTCGTCACCTCAATCGCCTTTCAAAAAGCAGGTGGAAACGAAATCCCGCCCGATCTCGCAGCCGAAATCCTCGCCCATTATCGCAGTCTGGGATCACCCAATGTGGCTGTGCGCTCCTCGGCCACCAACGAGGATCTTGCCGACGCCTCAATGGCAGGGCAGTATGAAACCCTCCTCGATATTTCAGGCGAAGAGGAACTCCTCAAGGCCGTCCTACAATGTTGGCAGAGTATCAACACCGCGCGGACCCGGGCCTATCTCAAGGACAAAGAGCATCCCGCCGGGCAGGCCACGATGGCGGTCGTGATCCAAGAATTGGTGAACGCCGATGTTGCGGGGGTCATGTTCACCGAGCACCCCGAAGGCGGGGCCGACGAAATCTTAATCGAGGCGAATTGGGGTCTCGGTGAAACGGTCGTCAGTGGCCTTACTCAACCTGATACCCTTGTCATCGATCGGGCGACCGGCGAGGTCAGAAATTTTCGCTTGGGAGAAAAGCACCTCTCTCTCATCGCGGGTCGCGGCAAACAGCCGGTTGCTCCCGAGCGCAGGGAAATCCCGTGTCTCAATTCCCGCGACATTGAAAACCTTCGGCATCTTGGGGTTCAAATCAGTGACCATTTTGGCAGCCCCCAGGATACCGAATGGGCCATTCGTGACGGGGAACTTTACCTGCTCCAAGCGCGGGCCATCACGACCATTGGCGACTCCAAGGAAAAGGCCAACCTTCTCAAGGAGACGCGCGATTTCTTGGAGTCTGAACTCGAAAACGGCCGTGGTGAATGGGTCCGCCACAATCTTGCCGAAACCATTCCCCACCCCAGCAAGTTGACTTGGAGCGTCATTCGCCGATTCATGACCGGAAACGGCGGATTCGGGAAGCTCTACCGCGATCTTGGTTTTCAACCCTCGGAACTTGTCTGCGAGGAAGGATTTCTCGATCTCATCGGTGGACGAATCTACCTCGATCTCGGGCGTGCCCCGGAGATGTTTTTCAAAGACTTCCCCTTTCGATACGATCTCGAGGTCATCACAAAAAATCCCGACGCAGCCCAGGAACCGCCTACCCAACCAAGCGGATCAGCGCTCGACAGACTTAGAGTCGCCCCGCGTTTGGCCAAAGTGCAGCAACATTTGAATGACATTGCCGAGGACTGCGACACCCGGTTTACCGGGGAAATTGCTCCCGCCTTCGAAGCCTGGGTCAGCCGGGAACTGGAACGCGATTTGACCAGTCTCTCCAAAAGCGAGTGGGTCGACATTTTTCACGAACGCGAACGCCGGGTGATGGATGACTTCGCGCCCCAATCTCTCCTCCCCGGGATGATCGCCGGAGTTTCCTTGAATGAACTTCGTACTTTCCTCGCCGAACATTTTTGGGATGAGTCTGCCGAAGAACTCACTCACGAACTGGCACGCGCCGCAAGGCCTGATCGTACCGTGCGCTCCACCGAGGAGTTACAAAATCTTGCCAACGGAAAACTCGAACTGAAAAAGTGGTTGGCAGACTATGGACACCGGGCGCCCGGCGAATTTGACCTGGCAACTCCACGCTGGGCCGAAAGACCTGACGAGCTGACCGCCATGGCCTCGCACCTCAAGGATGGAGTCCAATCGCTCGAGCTTCGGGAAGCACGGGCGGCGAGCGCCGAAAAAAAAGCGGAAGCCCTCGCAGAGCAACTCGACCCCGCAAGCCGCCGGGAATTCCGTCTCCGACTTGGCCGCGTCCTGCGCTACCTTCCCTTTCGCGAAGACGGAAAACACCACCTCATGTCAGGCTATCGCTTGATCCGGGAGATTGCCCTCGAGGCAGGGCGACGTCTCGAAGTCGGGGACGATGTCTTCTTTCTGAGCAAGAACGAACTCATTGCCGCCATGCAGACGGGCTTTGTACCTCTCCGCCTGATCGAGTCCCGCAAGGCCCGACGATCCGCAGAATCAGGCCTCACCCTCCCCTCTCTGATTGACGAAAAGGCCATCGCAAAACTGGGCATGGCCCCTGACCAAGAGCTCACCGCAAGCGACCTCGAAAATGGCCATCCCGCCTTCCCGCTCTCGGCGGGCACAGCATCCGGACCTGCCGCCATCGTACTTCGTCCGGAGGATGCCGGCGACCTTGGCCAGGGCTACATTTTGGTTTGTCCCAGCACTGATCCCAATTGGACTCCTCTTTTTGTGAATGCCTCGGCCTTGATCTTGGAGCGGGGAGGAACCCTTTCCCACGGTGCTATCGTCGCCCGCGAAATGGGACTCCCGGCCGTGGTTCTTGAAAATGCCACCAGCCTCTTTGAGGACGGCGAGACCATTCAAGTAGATGGCCACCGCGGCCTGATCGCTCGCGGCGAGGAAACCATTAAAGAGGCCCCGGAGTCATCCCTCCCTCCCCGGGAAATTCCACCTCCTCCGGGTCGCCGGGAACGAAATTCCGGCACGCTTCGTAATCTTTTCCTCATCTTCTGGACCCTTTACCTGGCCGCCACTTTCCTCTTGCCCGCTCCATGGGTGAAGGAACCTTCCTTGCGCTTGCTCGACTCCCTTCTACTTCCGTTTGTCATTGCGATCGGGCGACCCGGAACAGTGGCTCTCATCGCACTCGCCCTCGCCCTGGTTTCCCTTCTCGGTCAAAAATTCCTCACCGACAACGGACGTCTTCTAGTCGCCAAAAAACGAGCCGCCGCACTTCGACAAAAGGCCGCGGCCCTGCCAAAAGATTCACCCTTGCGAAAACAAATGCTCGCCCTCGCACGCCCTGTCCAAGCCAGAGTCATGTTGGCCTCGTTTGTTCCGCTCGCGATCATTTTGGGTCCCATGATCCTATCCTTCATTTGGTTTCCCCTTCGGCTCGATCCCTCATCGTGGAACGCCGAGCCCGGAGCAACCGTCTTTGTCCGGGCCGCCATCGATGGAGATTACTCCGGCGAGATCAGCTTGAAGCAAGACCCTTCGCTTGAACTCGAGAGCTACTCACCAGCGACCCAAACCATTCCGCAAATCCGCCCGGTTCTGCAAGACCTCCTTCTTCGATGGCGGACTTCGGAAAAACTTCCGCCCGATACTCCTTGGTCCATTCTTGCGGCTGCGGAAGCTGCCAAAGCCAAAACTCTGAAGAGTCTGGAAGATTACCTCTCCCGGCCCATCCCCGATCAGACGGTCGCTTGGACCATGCAAAGCTCGCCCGATCACGGCGGTCGCCTGCCCATCGAACTGCAAGCAGCAGAACAGACCGTGACCGTCCCGGCGGTCTTGGGAATCGGAGCCAGCCCCGAGCCCAAAACGCTCTCCGTGGACGGTCGGGGCATGATTCAAAGAACCGAATTTGAGGACTCCCCGATTCGCTCGGTCGAGGTGACCTACAAACAGACACTAACTCGTGAAGGACAAGTCTTCTGGAAGCCCGTCGAATTCCTGGTCCAGCCTTGGCTATCCGGATGGTTGATTGTCTATCTCCTCGTCTATCTCCCATCGATGATCCTTCTCCGACACGTCTTGAGAATTGCCTGAGACGATCATTCCTCATCCACCCTAAGCATGGTGCGCTCTCCGGCCTTGATCTCAAAGGATACCTTTGCGTCGTTAGACCCTAATAGCGCCCGCTGCGATCGAGCCCTTTAATCACCGTAAAAAGATCGTCGCCTTGCGCCTCATTCTCAGAGCCAAAGGTGACCTTGCGCCACTGCTGGTCAATGCCGGTTTCCTTCACAAGAAGGCCTCCTTTGGCAAGATGGTTGAAGTGGACATTTTCGATCGTCGCCCCTCCATCCACAAAAATGGTGTTGCCGCGAGGCAGGGCATCATACCATTGGAAAAACTTCTCTTTGGTTGGGTTTTTCTTCAGCTCTTTTTCTTCCCGTTCTGACTCCGGAAGGGGCCGGTAGCGTCCCGTGAGCGGACCCGTTGAGGTGAGATGAAATTTGGCCTTCGAACCCGGTACGATAATCCCTTTCACGGTTCCAGACCCTTCAATAACCATGGACGGATATCGGTGCAGATGTTCGGGCTTCCCATCCTCCATGGGGCCTCCCGGACCGCGGTATTGTTGATCAGTGTGATTCTTAAAAGAGACTGTCACGAAGGCATCCCGGGTGAGCGGGCGATCGGGAAGGCCACCGGGAAGAGTCCCCTGCACCCTGAAATCGACATTGTAGAAGTCGTTTTGCCACTTGCCATAGATTGCACCATTCAGAACC
>CALFSW010000406.1 GCA_937916505.1 uncultured Verrucomicrobiales bacterium
ATTGCAAGACAACCAGACATTTCCGATGATTTGATAATCGTGTTTCGTATTGCCTCCCATCCCAATCAAGATAAGGGTCTGCGCGCGTCATGAACCATCAAAAAGAACTCGCTCTCGAATCCGCCCTCGTTTTGCGCGAGGCCGGTCATGTGGTGTATTTCGCGGGTGGTGCTGTTCGGGATCAATTGCTGGGCAAGGACCCGAAGGACTACGATCTCGCCACCTCCGCCCGCCCCGACGAGGTGCAGGCCTTGTTTAAAAAGTCCGACGCTGTCGGCGAGCACTTTGGCGTCATCATCGTGAAGGGCGAAGGAGAGATGATCGAAGTGGCCACTTTCCGGACCGATGGCTCCTACACGGATGGCCGGAGACCGGAATCGGTTGAGTTCTCCTCACCCGAGAAAGACGCACAGAGACGGGACTTTACCATCAACGGATTATTTCAAGATCCTCTCACCGAAGAAATCATCGACCACGTCGGCGGAAGAGCCGACCTCGAAGCCGGAATCCTGCGCGCCATTGGTGAACCGCAGAAGCGGTTTGAAGAAGACGCTCTCCGGCTCATGCGGGCCATCCGTTTTGCGGTGATGACGGGATTTGAGATCGAAGAGAACACCTGGGCTGCCATTCAAGAATGCGCCCCGCTTTTGGCTCAAATCTCCCCTGAGCGAATCCGCGACGAATTTTCCCACATTCTGGTCGCCAAAAACCGGGCACGCGGCCTGGACCTTCTAGTCGCGTCCGGCTTGCTCAAAGAGTTCCTTCCCGAAGCGCTCGACCTGCAGGGCTGTGAACAACCTCCCCAGTGGCATCCCGAAGGAGACGTTTACGTCCACACGCGCATCGCCCTTTCCCTGCTCGACTCCCCTCCCCTCAATCTCACTCTCGCCGTTTTGCTTCACGACATCGGCAAGCCGGCGACCCAAACCTGGGACGAAGAAGCCGAGCGCTTCCGCTTCAATGGCCACGACAAGGTGGGAGCAAAAATAGCCGAAGAAATTCTCCGTCGAATGCGCTACTCGAACCATACGATCGACGAGGTGAGCTTCATGGTCTCCCGTCACATGCAGTTCATGCACGTCAAGGACATGAGAGTCGCAAAACTCAAACGCTTCATGGCCGCGGAGAGCTTCGAAATGGAAACCGAGCTTCATCGCGTCGATTGCGACAGCAGCAACGGCTTCCGGGACAACTACGACTTCGTTCGCGGGCGGAAGGAGGAATTTGCCAAAGAACCCCTCATTCCCAAGCCCTTGCTCAGCGGACACGATCTTATCCGGGATTTTGACGTGCCCCATGGTCCCGGGATTGGCAGGATCCTCCGCACTGTCCAAACCGAACAATTGGAAGGAAGACTTTCTGACAAAGAGGCAGCCTATCACTTCGTAAGAGAAACACTTTTAAAATGAGCACCATTACCACCGAACACGACGACCCCATCAACGCCAGGATTCTGAGTGTCTCCGAAGACCTCGTCTCCGGATTCCAGCAGGATCCTTTTTCCATCATTGCCAAAGAGTCCGGCGTCGAACTCGAAGTGGTCCTGGAGCGGATTAGAGCGATGCTGGAAGCGGGCGTCATTCGCCGGGTTCGCCAGACCATGCTTGCCACCAAACTTGCCCACGGAGCCCTCGTGGCCTGGCGTCTGCCGGAGGAAAAGCTCAACGATGCCTTCGACTTCATGTCCAAGGAGGATCCCTTCTCCGGCCACGTCGTGATTCGCTCCACCGATGGGCAGATTTCAGGTTCGGGCTACCGCCTCTGGACCACTCTGAAAGTTCCCCAGGGGGAATCCCTCGAAGAACATGGCAACGTTTTGAAGCGTCTCGTCGGAGCCGACGAATTCATCCTCATGCCCGCCAACGGAGTCTTTGCCCTTGGTGTGGGACACGTGCGACGCAAGGGACTTGAACCGGGAGCAAAGCTGGATGTTGCGGCCGAGATGATGACCACCACCGTTGTTGACCTCAGTCAGGAAGAGTGGGCTGTTCTCCTGGCGCTCAAAGAAGAACTCGCTCCAGAGGAAATCATTTCAAACTGCTGGGATGCCCGCGCTAAGATGGCCGGGGTGAGTCTGGAGCGGTTTTATGAAGTCGCTGAAATTCTCGACGGGAAGAAAGTGATCGGGCGCTTCTCGACTTTCCTTGAGCACGTGAAACCTTCCGACACCGGCAAGCGGGTGACTCGTTTTAATGGTCTCTTCCACTGGGCCGTGCCCAAAGGTCGCGAAATGGAAGCGGGCGCGGAAGTCGGGCGCCATCATTGCATGACCCACGCCTACTGGCGCGAGGGTGGCCCCCAGTTCGGAAACGTCAACATCATGGGAGTCGTTCACGGAACCGAGAAAGACAAGGTGCTGGAGCACAAGGCTGCCATCGACCGCCATCTCGAATCAGTCGGAATTCCGGTGAGCTACACCAATGTCTTCTGGGGCGGCCGGTCGGAGATCAAGCCTTCCGAAATTTCTCCGAAGATCTATCGCGAGTGGCACGAGAAATACGGGGATAAGTAAAGAACTCCAAACAAAGGGGGAAATCGTCTTCTTGCCAATAACTTCACGGTCTGGCAGGATCGCGGGATGAACTATCCTGCTCTGATTTTCGCGGGTGCGTTGTTGGGAGGTCTGCCCCTTCGGGCTGAGGTCGTTTTAAATGAAATCGTTTCCCAAAACAATCTAACGGGATTCCTTGCCGCAGACGGCCTGGCCTACGATTGGATCGAGCTGCATAACAATGGAGCTGAGGAAGTTGATCTTCAGGGATCGTTTCTCACTGACGACCCGATCGCCCCAAACAAGTGGGAATTCACCCGCAGTTTTCCCATTCCCGCGGGTGGCTATGTCATCGTCTTTGCCTCTGATCGAAACGCAGTCATTGAGGGCCAGGAGCACTTGAATTTCAAACTCGATGGAGGAGATGGTGAATACCTCGCCCTGATTGCGAGCGACGGAGTAACAGTGAGAGACGAATACAGCCCGCAGTTTTCACCTCTACGATCCCTTCACTCATTCGGAGTCCCGGGAGGCGGGGGAAATCCCGGCGTCTTGCTTTCAGCCACACCCAATGCTGCCAATTCCGGAGCCGCTCCCGTCCCGACAATCCAATCCTTCACCACCTCCGCCGAAGTGATTGCCAATGGTGAATCAGTGACCATCGCCTGGGAAACTGAGAACGGCACCGGGGTCACCCTTGAGTCATCCTCATACAACGGCACCCCGGTAGAGGCGATCGGCTCAACTATTCTTCGTCCAACTCTCAATCAGGAGGTTAACCTGATTGTTCGCAATCAATTCTCGGAAGTACGAGAGACCATTAACATTCTGGTTGGTCCTGCAGTCAATGAATTCTCGGCCTCCCCAACGACCATTGCAACCGGAGGCCAAAGTGTCCTTCGTTGGGACACGGTCGGATCCGACCAGCTCATCGAACTCGATGGATTCACGGCCACCGGAGTGACACCTCCGGCAAATTTCATTCCTTCCAATCTCGCTCTCATTCCGGTGGCCACCACGTGGAAGCAAGCTCCCGTCCCACCGGAAGAAGGCTGGCAAGCCCTCGATTTCGATGACTCCGAGTGGCTTGAAATTGCTCCTCCCTTCGTTGGCAAAGGTCATTTCCGGAAAACCTTCGAACTTGCCGACCCTGATTCTCTGGCGGCCGGAGTCTTACGACTTGTCAGCGGATATGGCGCCATTGTGACTCTAAACGGCGAAACCCTTTACGATCCTACCTTTAATTTTGGAGTTCCAAGTCCCCTTGAAGGTGACGTTAGAATAGACCCTTCCCTTTTTCGACAAGGCACCAACGCCCTGGGAATTCAGACGCTTTACGGACTGGATTCTCATATTTGTCAACTCGGCGCATGGCAGTCCCAACTCGTCGACACCGTCGTTCCAGTCATCTTGAAATCGAGTAACGAAGCCGGCGCTGCATCCAAAACGATCAACATCACCGTCCTGGCAGACGAAACACTCCTCCCCCCACTTCCTACCGTCGCGATTTCGGAAATCTTCTGGGCCTACTTTGGGACTTTCCCAATCGAGCCCTATCGCTTTTTTGAAGTTCAAAACTGTGGTGCAGAGCCTCTCGATCTGACCGGAATCCAGTTGACCGGCAGCTCCTACTTTTCCTTTTCCGATTCCAACGACCCATTGCTTGAAGCAGGTGAAGTCGCCGTTGTCGTTGCCCACCATCCCTCATTTTCGGAAATTTGGCCGGGCGACCGGAATGTCGTCGGGCAAATCGAAAACCCCGAATCCCCGGAAACCTATCAGTTCGATTTTCGGTGTTCTCTTCTGGATCCACTTGGGCGGGTCTTCGAACAAGTCTCAACCCAAACGCTCCCCGAGTTCGGCGACATCTATCAGCCCTATGAACGGGCCGACCCGAAAGCCTCATCCACGGACCCGGAAAATTGGTTTGTCTCAAGAGAATATGGAAATGGCCAGGGTGGCGGAACTCCCGGCGAACTTTCATTCCGCATTCTCGACTTCTCCTTTGATCCTCCTTTCGCCTCCCCCGGAGATCCGGTTAAATTGGCCTGGGAACTTTCACGCGAAGCCACTCTCGAAATATCCGACGGCATCGGCCCCGTCACCGGAACCACGGGAAGCATCGACCTCATCGTTCCGGACGATGCCCGCGACTTTCGTTTTTGGCTAAACACCGCAACCGAGTTTACCAGCCATCAGAGTCTCGCCATCCTCAGCCTGCCTCCCTCGATGAGCTTCTTTGATGTCAGCAAGACCTCTATTACCCCCGGTGAAGAAATCACCTTTAGATGGATTGAGCAGACACGCCACTCGAATAGAATCTCCATTTCACCGGAGGTTCCTCCCCGCATTTATGGGAGCAGCGAGACCTTCACCCCTCTCATGGCCGGATTTGAAAAGGGAGACTATTGGCGGACTCGCGCCCACCCCTCGGCACCGGAACCTGAATGGAACTCAGCAGGCTACCTTGCCCCTTGGCGTATTAGAAGAGGCATCATTGGGTATGGTGATGAGCGGGTCGATTACGAACTACCAAGCAACAACTGGCTGACTGCTCACTTCTCCAGATCCTTCCACGTGGGTGAGATCAACGAGATCAACGGCCTCTTTCTCGATCTTTTGAATGACGACGGCATCGAGATCCACCTCAACGGACACGAGGTGCTTCGCGATAATCTCCCGGCAGGAGAGATCGACCATTTGACTCAAGCGCTCAGCAAAATGGATCCCACCGAACGAACTTTTGAAATCGATTCATGCCATCTTGTCGAAGGTCAAAATATCATCACGGTTGCCCTGCATAACAGTGCCATTGAGGACGACAACCTGGTCTTCGGCCTTGGCCTGCGGGCACAACGCCCCGTTCCCGCTTCTGGAAAAAAGACCTACACTTTTAATGCCACAAACTCCGCAGGTTCCGACTCCGCACAGGTCACCATCCTGTTCCGGGAGCCAATGGCACTCCCGGACTGGCAAACCGACAATGGCCTGGCCGGAAATGCGACCACCACCGACACAGACGGTGATGACCTCTCCGATTTCCTTGAATTCATGACAGGGAGCGACCCCTATGACAAAAGCCCCCATCCGATCACTCTGGCTCGGGATGAAAATGGCTTCATCACGCTGAGCTACCCGCACAATCTCGCCGCAGAAAACAACAAGCTCTCGCTTCAAAGCTCGCCGGATCTCAAGACCTGGAAAAACCTGATCGATTTCAAATTTGAAGGATCGGTCGCTCCGGCTGACTCTGAAATTGCCGATGTGCGGTATCGTTCTTACGCCCCAATTAGAGAAACACGCTACTTCCGCCTGCACGCCAACTAATCAGCGCCCTTCGATCCCGGAGAGAGCTTTCTCGATGGTCGGATAGGAAAACTCATACCCGTTTTCCAGCAGCTTTTCAGGAACCACCCTGCTACTCGCAAGGAGCCCCTCCTTCGCAAAGTCTCCGAGGGCTAATTTAAGCGCAAACGCGGGGGCCGGAAATGGCGTCGGTCGCTTTAAAACTTTTCCAACTGCTTTGGTGAAGTCCACATTTCGCGCGGGCTCGGGAGCCACCAGGTTGACCGGACCTTCGATTTCATTCTCGAGACAAAAGATAATTCCGTTGATTTCATCCTCCAGATGGATCCAGGGCATCCACTGTTTTCCACTTCCAAGACGCCCCCCGATTCCCAGCTTAAAGACGTTTCTCATCTTGTTCCAGGCCCGACCTCCTTTTCCAAGAACCACGCCGGTCCTAAGGAACACCGTTCTCACCTCTCCGGAAACATCGACCGCGCCTTCCCAATCCAAACAAAGCCCGGACAGATAGCCCTCGCCCACGGGTTCACTCTCCGGGAGCAGGTCCTCTCCCCTGTCACCATAGAATCCCGTGGCCGAGCCATTCAGAAGAACCGCAACCTCAGACTGGCGAATCGATTCACTCAGATCCGCGGTCAAATTGACACGACTTGTCCGAAAAGCCACTTTTCGTTGATCGGTCCAGCGTTGATCGATTGCCTCCCCCGCCAGGTTAATGACAGCCGACACCCCAGTCAAATCGACATTCCCTTCACCACTCCACTGCCGCCAGCCAATATCGTCATCTTTTCGACGGGAGCGGGAGAAACCGATCACATTCCAGCCCCTCGCAGAGAGGGCATCTGCAAGATGGCCTCCAAGCCAGCCCGAGGCACCAATAATTCCAACGGATTTTTTCATGGTATTTAGAATACGGGAAGCTACTCCACCTTGCTCACAATTCCAGCGAATCCTATCGACAGTATTTTCCGAACTTCCTAATGTCCAAACGGTTCCATGCGTCGCGCCTTTGTCCACTTCTCCCTGACTTTGCTCCTCGCCTGCGGCCAGGAAGAAAAACCACTTCCCGCCGTCCTTCCCCCTCCTGACATTTTTGATAAGATTCCCCCGGAAGCCATCCCGGTGGACCCACTCCCTGAATCAGAGGATCCACTGGCCGGACTTCTGGGAAACGGGGCCGAAAAAAAACCTTTTGCCGAACTCCCCACCACCTTCGTAATTACCGGAGGAGCTCCCGAAATCAACGTGATCGGGGGCAAGGTCACCATTGCCTACAAAGGGCGAATCCAATTGAAGGCAAACAACGGCCTGCAGGCTTTCGCCAACAGAGCCGATGCCGATCTGGAGAATCAGTTCGTGAAACTCACCGGCAACGTCAGTCTCTATCAAAGCGGCCTTGTTTATCGAGGAGAGTCGGCGATCTACCACTACGAAACCGGAAAGCTGGATACCAAAAACCTGCGGATGGGCCTCGACCCCATTCTCATGGAGGCGGGAAGCTTTAAGAACATCGAGCACAAGGGGAAAACCGTCTACGTTGGCGAGGATTCCGGGATCACCACCCATGACGTTGAGAATCCCGATTTTTGGATTCGCTCAAAGCGCACCGCTGTGTTTCCCGGGGACAAGGTCATTTTTCATGATCTCACTTTGGAAGCCGGAGATCGAAGCATCTTCTGGCTCCCGTATCTTGCGCAGCCGCTTGATGCCAATCTGGGCTACCTGATCATTCCCGGCGCCCGTTCCAACCTGGGCGCGTTTTTGAAGAACCGCTACGGTGTCATGCTCGGAGGACAGCGTGACCCCATCACCGGAGACAACGAAGATGCCTGGCTTCTTTCCCAGTGGCATGCCGATCTCTACTCACAACGCGGACTGGGATTGGGCGCCGACCTTTTCGACACCCGGATCGATGAAAAAGACCAGTTTGGCTTCCTCAAGCTCTACCATATTTATGACTTCAACGCCACCGATGGACGTGCCGGAGAAAATCGAGGAAACGTCGACCCCAACCGGTATCGGGTTGAATTCGCCCACCGAATCCCGATGTCGGAAAGCACGAAGGCAAAATACACTTTGGATGCCAATCTCACCTTGCTGAGCGACGAATACTACCTTGAAGATTTCGACCCCTCGCTCTTTGCCATAAACCGGGCTCCCGACAACTACCTTGGCTTCTCCCGAAGAAGCTCCAACAGCCTGACCAATCTCGGAGCCCGCGTCCGCCTGAATGATTTTTACCAAAGCGACACCCGCCTCCCTGAATTCACGCACGATTGGATTCGGCAGCCACTTTTCGACAGCCCGGTTCTCTACGAAAGCCAAACTTCCTTTGGAATCTACGAAGAGCATCTTCCCGACTTTCGACGAAACAGCCTGCGCAACGAAGCGGCGGCGCTGCTTCCCGGTGATCCTCGAGCTGATGAAATCGACCGGTTTTTGGATGAAAGAGGTTTCACCCGGTTCCACACCTATCATGAAATGTCTCTTCCGATGAAAGCCGGACATTTCAACATCATTCCCCGCATCGGGGCCGGACACACCAATTATAGCTCGGTCCTTGGACCGGATTCGTCGACGACCCGCACCAATCTCTCCGCCGGCGTTGATTTCTCAACCAAACTCACCAGGTCCTATCCCAACCTCACGAGTCAACGATGGGGGCTCGATGGGGTCCGGCACATCATTGAACCTTATGCCTCGATGAGCTGGCTCTCTACGGATGAATTGGATTCATCGTTTGGACGCATCGACCGACTCACCCCTACGACCCGACCACGCTCGCGACATGTTGGACGTTTCACCGCAATTGACGATCTTCAGGATTGGAAGGTCATGCGCCTCGGAATGAGAAATCGCCTCGTCACCCGTCGTGACGGCGCTACTCACGATTGGTTGATGGTCGACACCTACTTTGACACCTTTTTCGATGATCCGGAATTTGATCGCGAGTTTTCCAACCTCTACAATGACCTTCGCTGGAATCCTGTGCCATGGTTCGAGCTGGATTTGGAAACACAGGTCCCGATGTTCTCCGATTCCAACTTCACCGAAGTTGCCGGCTCGATGCGCTTCATGCCATCTGACAATCTCGAATTCTCGATTGATTATCGTCACCTGAGCAACCACCCGATTCTCCGTGATTCAGATCGCCTCGTCCTCGAGAGCTTCGCCCGCCTGAATGAATACTGGGGCATGGGATCCCATCACCGCTTCGAACTCAGTGACAGCACGCTCGAACTACAGCAGTACAACGTGCACTACGATTTCGATTCCTTTGTCGGGTCGGTTGGTCTCTTCCACCGAAACAACCGGATCGAAGACGAGTATGGTATTATGTTCAGCTTCGGAATTAAGGAAATTCCCAGCCTGTCCTTGCCAATTGAGATCGGGGCGGAATGATATCGGCAATGAGCCAACTCTCTCCGCAAGACCTACTCACACAATTGAAGTGGCGCTACGCGACCAAACAGTTCGACACCTCCAAGTCCATTCCTGACGAAACCTGGAGCGCTCTGGCAACGTCCCTGATCCTAACCCCCTCGTCCTTTGGACTGCAACCATGGCACTTCATCGTCGTGAAAAATCAGGAGATCAGGGAAGAACTCCTTCCCCACTCGTGGGGACAGAAGCAAGTGACGGACTGCTCGCATTTTGTCGTTCTGGCCGCGAAAACCTCAATGAGCGAGGTGGCAATCGATTCCTTCTTAAAACGCACGATCAAAGTCCGCGGTGGAGAAATTGATCAACTTAATCCTTATCGTGACATGATGTTGGGATTCATCGGCCAAATGGATGAATCCAAACAACTTCAATGGGCCAAACTTCAAACTTACATTGCTTTGGGTCAACTCATGACCAGCGCTGCGGTCCTGGGAATTGACGCCTGCCCCATGGAGGGAATCAATCCGACCGAATATGATCGCATCCTTGAACTACCCGAAAAGGGCCTCACCACATCGGTGGCCTGCGCACTGGGCTATCGCTCGGCAGAGGACAAGTATGCAACGGCACCAAAGGTCCGTTTCGAGATGAGTGAATCACTGACGCTGCTCTGAGTTGGCCTGAAGAAACTCAAGAAATGTCGGCTCAATTATTGCCACTTCCTTTTCTGCGGCGCGGTAGATTTCTTCTCCAATTTTTGCGAGTTGCTCATCCTGCTTCCTTTTCCCCATCAAACCGATGTTAATCGCTTTTAAACGCTTTTTATGGTCAACCTTGATGGCCTTCCTGAGGTGTTCAACAGCCTCTCCGGCAGGAACTTCCAACTTGGCGGCGTATTCGGTTTTATCGACGATGGCCTGCAGCACATCATCCCTCTCCAGGACCGACTGAAACCCTTTGACCCACTTTTCAACAAGCTCATCCTCGACCCCTTTCACCGGAATGGCGATCCCCTTAAACGAAGGAGCGTTCATTTTCATGGTATAATAGCCAAAGCCTGCACCTCCAACGATAAGCAGTCCAATGATTGCGAAGATGGCAAGTTTCTTGCTGTTCATGGAGATTTGTTAGCATTTCCTGTTCCGATCGTCAGGAAGTTTTTTCACTGAAGCAAACTTCTTGCCTGACGGCCAGCGCGCCGTCACCTTCCGCCGTCATGGACTTCCCAGCCACTACGGCGAATCTTGTAACCCTTGAATCTGAATTCGACTCCATTCTTGATCCGATTGCAGGCTCTTCTGTAATCAGTGTTCAAATCTGGGTCGAAACGGGTTCCCAACATGAAAGTGCCCTCGCCGGATCGGGGATTTCCCACCTCCTGGAACACATGGTATTCAAGGGCACCGACCGTTTCACAGGAGAAGCCCTCTCACAGGAAGTTCAGGCTGCCGGCGGACAATGGAACGCATACACCAGCTTCGACCGCACCGTTTACTACATCGATGGCCCGGCAAAGTCCCTCGATCTTTTTCTCTCTGCCCTGATCGAGATGGTCTTCCGACCGACCTTTCCGGAAGACGAATACGAAAAAGAAAAAGAGGTCATTCGCCGCGAGATCGCCATGGGCCTCGATGACCCCGATTCCGTCGCCTCACAACTTCTCTTCCGCACCAGCTACCAACGTGACCACCGACGTCATCCCGTCATCGGCCACCGCGACCTCTTCGATGCCATCAGTTACGATGAGATGAAGACTTATCACGCGGCGAAATACCGCCCCCACAATTCATTCCTCGTCCTTTCCGGTGGGTTCGATCCCGTCGAAGCACGGAGCATTGTCGCACGAGAGCTGGGAAAGGGGCTCCGCCCTCCCGCATCCTTCCCCGTCGTGTGCCCGGCGGAGCTCCCACAAATAGGACAACGCCGTGCCAGCAAGCCTTTTGCAATTCCCAACACGCATCTAAACCTCACCTGGCAAATCCCCGGACTGACCCACGAAGACGGTCCTGCGCTCGACCTTCTCTCCATCATACTCGGAGGTGGTCAAGCGTCTCCGCTCTACCAGGTCATTCGAGAAGAAAAAGGCCTCGTGCACTCCATCGGAGCATACAGCTGGATGCCCGTAGATGGACCCGGATTCTTCAACGCCTATGCCGAAGTGGAACCGGAAAACGTCGATGAGGTGGAACTGGAGATCCGCATTCAAATTGAAAAACTGGCAAGCACCGATCTCACCCGGCCCATGGCCCGGGCTTTCCGGCAAGTCGCGTCCCAACAATTCAAAACACTCACAACGGCATCCGGGAGGGCTTCAGACCTGGCCTCAAACTGGCACAGCGCACGCGACCTCGACTACACCCGCACTGCCATCAGAAAACTCAGCGAGGTCTCGGAAGGAGACCTTCGTCGCGTCATCGCCCGTTATCTCACAGACGACAACCTGAGCATCACCACCCTCGTTCCCGAGGGACTCAAAAGCCAAACAACGAAGAGAGAGCAGAACGAAGAGACCGGGAAAATCATTGAGCACACTCTCACCAATGGCCTCCGCGTGATCCTCCAACGGGATCCCACCGTTCCGGTTGTTTACAGTCAATCAGCCCTCCTCGCTGGATCCCTTTCAGAATCACCCTCGACCGCAGGTTTGAACGGCCTTCTCTCCCGTCTCCTCATCAAGGGGACGACTTCCCGTGACGCCCTCACCATCGCTGAAACCCTGGAGGATCTTGGAGCCTCAATCCGAGCCTCCGCCGGAAACAACACCCTCATGCTCTCCTCTTACTGCCTTCGCGATGACCTTCCCACCATCATCGATCTCCTTGGTGAAGTCGTCCGCGAACCCAGCCTGCCAAGCGACGCCATCGACCGCGAACGCGACGCCATGATCGCAGGCCTCGAAGAACTCCTTGAAGATCCGGCCGGCAGGGCTTTTCGTGAAATGCGTCATCAACTTTGGAACGGCCGGGGTTACGGCATTCCCTCGTCCGGAACCGTCGAGTCCCTCACCGCACTCGATCGTCTGGCGCTTTCCGCCCACCACTCCCGCCACTTCGTCGCCAGCAATATGGTGTGCGCCTTTTTTGGAGACCTCGACCCCGAACAAACCATCTTGGAACTTGAAAAATCCCTCGGCCAACTCCCCACTGGAACCCCTCCCTCCCTCGATGAATTGATCACCGCAAAAGCCGGAGAACATTCTCTCACGCTCGACAAGGAACAAGCGGTTCTCGCCATCGGCTTCGCGGGACTTGCACAAGACGATCCCCGCCGCTTTGCCCTCGAACTCATCGACGCCTACTGCTCGGACATGGCCGGCCCTCTCTTCACCCGCATTCGTGAGGAACTCGGGCTCGCCTACTACGTCAGCACCTCGCAATTCTTCGGGCTCAATACCGGCCTCTTCGCCTTCTACCTCGGCACCTCACCCGACCAACTCGAATTCGCGCGGGGCGAACTTCAGAAGGAAATCGACAAACTCGTCTCTCAAGGAATTCCGGCTGACGCCCTCGAACGCGTCAAGGCCAACACCGAAGCAAGGGAAGCCCTCCGTAACCAGAGCCCATCCAGCCGCGCCCGCATGTCCGCACTCGACGTCCTTCTTGGTCAAAGCGCAGACCACCATCTCACCCAAAGCGAGCGCCTCAACGCCGTCACCGCCGAAGAAATCCACGAAGTCGCCAAGGAGCTCTTCGCCGAAGGCAGGGCCACTGTCGTCACGGTGTCTCCTGGGCAGAAAACACCCTCATAACCCGTGGCAGCCAAACGCAGCCAGGATCGGGAGTTTTTGGCTGCTCACCCGGCTCTCTCAACTCCGGATTCAAAATCGGACGACGTTCTTGAGCATTCTCCCGGCCTCCGATACATTGCGCCCACATGAGCGACTCTCCACCCGAAGCCGAAGCGCCAGATCCACGCTTTGCGGCCTTCGTTTATTTTCAGGCCCAAAACGGCGGCCTCTTTCTCGGTAAAATTCCTAATCCGGCAACTGGCGGGCAAACGGTGAATATTCGCGCAGCCCGCAGCGTCGTAGATTCACTCGAGATGCTGTCAGCGAAAACAAAAGGGAATCTCAATGCTGCCGAAGAAAGACTTCTCAACCTGGCCGTCGATAACTTACGGAGGTTGTTCGACGAAATCGCAGCCAACCATGAAACCCCCTCGGAATCATGAACACTTTCCAACTCGCAAATTTCACGATCGGCTCTGGCGATCCCTTTTTCATTCTCGGCCCCTGCGCACTGGAGGAGGAAGATTTCGCCTGGCGGATGGCCCGCGCGCTCAAGGAAATCGCCGACCGGTTGGAAATCAAGTTCGTCTTCAAGGCCTCTTACGACAAAGCCAATCGCACTTCTGTTGACTCTTTTCGGGGCCCCGGGGTCAAGGAAGGCTGTCGCATCCTGGGTGAGATCGCCAGGGAACTGGGCGTTCCCGTGACAACCGACGTTCACACGCCGGAAGAAATTGAAATCGCAGCCGAAACCATCGACTTCCTGCAGATTCCGGCCTTTCTCTGCCGCCAGACCGATCTCCTCGCAGCCGCCGCCCAAAGCGGAAGGCCTGTGAACGTGAAGAAGGGGCAATTCCTCGCACCATGGGACATCAAACCCATCCTCGGGAAACTCCGTCATTTTGGCTGTCACCAGTTTACCATCACCGAGCGGGGCACCACTTTCGGCTACAACAATCTCGTCGCTGACATGCGCTCCCTTCCCTGGATGCGGGAACAAGGCGTTCCCGTGATCTTTGATGCCACTCACTCCGTCCAGCGACCGGGGGGACTTGGGGGAACAACCGGAGGTGATGGCGCTCTCGCTCCCGTCCTCGCCCGCAGTGCCGTCGCGGCTGGAGTCGATGGTGTTTTCATGGAAGTGCATGAGGATCCCTCGAAAGCCCTCTCCGACGGCCCCAATCAAATCCCGCTCACTGAAATCGAAGAGATCCTAAAACGACTCCTCGCAATTCATCGTGCCGCTCACCCGGACTCATGAAGCTTCATCGTTCTCTCCTGCTTTTTGGCTCTGCTCTTGCCCCCCTGATCGGGCAGGAAGCCCCCCGACCCCCGCTAAAAACCAAAGCTCCGGATGAGAACAAGGCCGCCAAGGAGAAAGATGCTCGCTTTCGAATCCCTCTCGGCGCGGTCATTTCCGACGTCACCCTGCCGTATTATGACAAAAACCAGCAACAGGTCTCCCTCCTCACTGCGGTCGAAATGACCGTCAAGGCCGCCGACCCATTGGAAGAGCCCAATGAGAATCCAAAAAAAGTCCGGCGGCTTCAAGGAAGGGACCTCAAGCTCTGGCTCTTTGACAAAAAAGGAGAGGTCCGCAGCACCACCATCATATCCAAGGCCGAATACAATGTGGGCACGGAACAACTCGAAGCCTTTGGCCCTCTCCTGATGCAGGGAATTGACCGCGCATTCGCAGCACGGTCAAATGGCGGTATCTTCTCGCTCAAAACCGGGCGGGCTCTCCTCCTCGGCCCCGCCTCCACCATCTTCAAGCGCCCCCCGAAATCTGTCAAAGAATCCAAAACCTCCATGAAGATCCACCCCATTCTCCCCCTTGCTGCCGCGATGCAAATATTGACGGCCGCCCCTCCGCCCGAAATCTCTGCCGAGGAGCTCGCGGAATTCGAACAACTTGTGGCCCCTCGTCTTGTTCCTCGGTCCGATGCGATTGAAGAATATGAAACCGCCGATCTCTTCAACGAAGCGACGGCAAAACGACTCGCGGAATATCTCACCTCGGTCGATAAGATCGACCTTTTGACCCAAATCAAAGCCGTCGCTCCCAAACCGGAGGAAAAAGACATCTTTGAAAAGCTATTCGAAGTTGGCGAAGACCAAATCCGTATCGACTGTGATAATGGCATCTATGTCGGCGGGACAGACTACGAAATCGTCTACTTCGGAAATATCAAGCTGGTCGGGCAAGGGGTCACCATGACCTGCAAAAAAGACCTCAAAGTCATCTTCAATCCTCCTTTGGAAAAAAAAGAGGCGAAGAATGACGAAGAGGATCCTAAGAAAACGGAAAAAAAGAAGGAGGAAGACAATCCGCTCGGTGATTTCGGGGGATTCGGAAACCTCAAACAAATCACGGCCAGTGGCTCGATCCGCTTGAGTGGCCTCAGCAAGGGCAAGGAATTTCATTTGGGAGGCGATCGCGCGCTCTACCAAACCTCCGGCGAAGGAGCAAAGGAAGTCGCCACCATCACTCTGCGCGGTGACAAGCTGGCCTTCATCCACGAAGCTGCAGTTGTCAACGGCAAGAAAGACGGAGGCGACCTCAAGCTCTACAGCATCTCAAAAAACGCTTGGGCCAAAGTCACGATCAACAAGGGCACGGGAAAGAAAAACGATCTGAACATTGAGTTTGGCCCCAAACAGGCCTGGACCACGATCATCGACGTTCCCCCTAAGAAGTAATCGCGATCTTATGATGCAAGCTCCAGCTCCCCAAGCACCCTCGCCTCTCCTCGAAGTCGAAGGACTTCAAAAATCCTATGGCGGTCGCCGCGTGGTCGATGAAGTTCGCCTCAAGGTGTATCCCGGCGAGATCGTGGGATTACTGGGTCCGAACGGAGCCGGGAAAACAACCACCTTCTATATGGTTGCCGGGCTGGTCCGCCCGGACCACGGGCGGGTCTCCTTTCTCTCAAAAGAAATCACCCGTCAGCCGATGCATAAAAGAGCACGCCACGGCATGGGCTACCTCCCACAGGAGGAATCCATTTTCCGGAAGCTGAGCGTGGAGGACAACCTTCTCGCCGTCCTGGAGACTCGCAAAAAAATGTCCCGGAGCGAACGCAAGGATCGCGCCAACGAGCTCTTGGAGCGATTTGGAATCGCCCACGTTCGCAAGTCATTGGCCCTCGCTCTTTCCGGCGGTGAAAAACGACGACTCTCCCTGGCCCGATGCCTGTGCACAGAGCCAAAACTCCTCTTGCTGGACGAACCCTTCGTCGGAATCGATCCCATTGCCGTCCAGGAGATTCACAAAATCATTCGCGAACTTCGGGATCAGGACGGCCTCTCCATTCTAATCACGGACCACCAAGTACGAGAAACACTCGAGATCGTCGACCGGGCATCCCTTCTGGTGGAAGGCAAGGTCATGATCGAAGGATCGTCCGAAGAACTTGTGAACGACGAGACCGCCCGTCGACTCTACTTCGGCACTGATTTCAGATTCTAGAGCCGAAGCACGGACGCTGGAATTTTGGACCGGCATGGCCCTGCCATCCCCGGAAGCGCGCTTAGGCATCCGCCCCCCGGATCAACTCCGCCAGGGAGAAATCGACCAAATCAGGAACCACCAAATCAGACCCACATGCCTTCAATTGCCTTTCGTCAAATGAACCGGTGGCAACCGCGACACACTTCGAGCCAAACGCGTGGGCACAGGCGACATCTTTTGGAGTATCTCCGATGACCAGGGTCTCATCGGGACCAAATTTCCTTCCGGTCACCTTCTCGGCTCTTTCCAAGGCGACTGGTCCCAACCTGTTTCGGTCCCAGTGATCATCGCCGTAGGAACCAAACCCAAAGTGCCCGGCAAGACCATAGTGGGAAGCCTTGATGATTGCCCCCCTTTCGATGTTGCCGGTCATGAGACCAAGGGTATGCCCTTCGTCTTCGAGACGGGCTAAAAGATCCGTAACCCCATCCAGAATTCTTCCGCCAAAAGATTCATTGTTGAGATTGCACTTCATCTTAGGGAGGTAAGAGAGATAGAATTCCTCCTCCATCCGCGCATCATACGGCAGCTGGAAATGCTCAAAGAGCCCACGCACGATCCCGCTATCGGTGCTCCCGGCGAGGTCCAAGGCCGGGCCTTCTTCACCAAAGATCTCAAGAGCAGCCTCGTTAAGAGCCGCCATCCCTGCACCGCCCGTGTCAACGAGGGTGCAGTCGACATCAAAGAGAATCAACATGAAGAAGCGAAGGGATGAATCCTATTCTTCTTCCCCATCGTGATCTTCTTCAATTTCAATCTCGTCCGAGTCGTCGAATTCGTGATCCTTGGCCTCGTCCTCGTGAATGAGTTCTCCGTGGGAAAGCATGAAATGGCGAACGCGCTTCTCGGCAGGAATCGGTGAAAGCACCATGCCGATGGCACGCCCGGCAAGCTTGGGCTCCATATCGACATGCGACATTCCGGCCAGATCTTTTTTGACCCGGTCCATCACCACAAAACCAATGTCACGGTGGGCGTTTTCACGACCACGAAACTGCAGCTGAACACGCACCTTGTTTCCTTCATCAAGGAATTTCTCGGCACGGGCACACTTGATGTTGTAGTCATGCTCTTCGGTGCGAACGCGGAATTTCACTTCCTTCATCTTCACCGGCCCCTTGCTCTTGGAAGTCTTTTTGAGCTTGGACTGCTCATATTTGTACTTTCCGTAATCAACGATGCGACAAACCGGAGGATCAGCTTTCGGAGCGATCTCAACGAGATCGAGTCCGACCGACTTGGCCTTATCAATGGCCTCGCGGGTTGTCATCACTCCGAGCTGCTGGCTGTCTTCGCCGTAAACTACACGGATTTTGGGAGCACGAATGCGTTCGTTCACCCGGGTCATATCCCGACGTGCTCTCTTGAACTTCTTCTTTTTCTTGGCTATGGTCTTAGCTGGTTGTGGTTATTTGGGGCCGATGCCCGCCGACAGAAGTCTGCGAAGCCTCAAGGGGATCAATGTCGCCAGAAAGTGGGCGCATGCAAGAGCCATCTCTCATACGTCAAAAACGCGCATGGATGACAGCCGGCGATCAAAGCGAACGGCTGGAGATGTCTTGGGAAATCTTGCTGACGAAATCATTCGTGGAAATACTGCCGAGATCACCTTGATCCCGATGGCGAACGCTTACGGAATTTTCTTCCACTTCGCGTGCACCAAGGACGGCAAGGTATGGAACACGGTCCATTCGGGCAAGTCGAATTTTAGCACCGATTTTGTCACCTGCATGATCCACAGTGACGCGGGCCCCCGCTTCGGCAAGTTTTTGAGCCACTTCATCGGCCTCTTTTGAAAATTTCTCCGAGATCGGCAGAATGCGAACCTGTTCGGGCGCCAGCCAGGTTGGGAACTTCCCTTCGAAGTGCTCGATCAACAAACCCACGAAACGCTCGAGTGATCCAAACGGCGCACGGTGGATCATGACCGGTCGGTGGGCTTTGTTGTCTGAACCGATATAGCTGAGGTTGAACCGTTCGGGGAGGTTGTAGTCCACCTGCACGGTCCCAAGCTGCCAGTCACGCCCGATGACGTCTTTGACCACAAAGTCGATCTTTGGGCCGTAGAAGGCCGCCTCACCGGGTTCTTCGGTGTAATCCACCCCCAGAGTCTGGACCGCCTCACGGAGAGCAGCCTCGGCTTTGTCCCAATTTTCAGGGTCACCGACATACTTGTCGCTGTCAGGGTCACGGAGGGAAAGCCGCACTCCATAGTCGGTCATCCCAAGGGTGCTCAAAACTTTTTTCACAAGACCTAGGCAGCCTTGAATTTCTTCCCCCACTTGCTCGGGAGTACAAAAAAGGTGGGCATCATCCTGGGTAAAGCTGCGCACGCGGGTCAGCCCCCCAAGCTCGCCCGACTGCTCCCAACGATACACCGTCCCAAATTCAGCAAGCCGCACCGGAAGATCACGATAAGAGCGATGCTCGCTATCGAAGATCTTGATGTGGTGAGGACAGTTCATTGGCTTCAGAAGAAAGCCTTCGATCTCGCCGGTGGAGATGAAATTGAGCAGGTCGCTGCACTTCGCTCCTTCGTCGGCCAGCCGCTTAATGGCATCGCGTTCCACGATGGGCGGAAACTGGCTGTCCTCGTAGTATGGAAAATGGCCGGAAGTCCGATAGAGATCGAGCTTGCCGATATGAGGAGTAAAAACCTGGAAATAGCCCTGCTTGTCCAACTCCTCGGTAATGAAGTCCTGAAGCTCGCGACGAATGATCCCTCCTTTCGGTTTCCAAAGTGGAAGCCCCTGCCCCACCGTCTCGTCGAAAGCAAACAGGTTCATCTCCTTACCAAGACGACGATGATCGCGCTTCTTGGCCTCCTCAAGACGCTCAAGATGCTCATCGAGCATCGTCTTGTTTTTGAAACACGTTCCGTAAATCCGCTGAAGGGACTGCCGGTCCTTGTCACCCTTGTAGAA
Organism: uncultured Verrucomicrobiales bacterium; assembly: GCA_937916505.1. GTDB lineage: Bacteria > Verrucomicrobiota > Verrucomicrobiia > Verrucomicrobiales > Akkermansiaceae > SW10. Next base: position 19,347 of record CALFSW010000406.1, read on the forward strand.
TGCGCTGGCGACCGACATGACCTTGAAAGCCTTGCAGTTGCCGGTACGCCCAACGTGAGGGCCGGCACAGAGATCCCAGAAGTCGCCATTTTTAAAAATGGAGATTTCTTCGTCCTCGGGGATGTCCTTGAGAAGGTCGACCTTAAAAACCGACTCCACATCGCGCTCGGCGACGGAGGCGAGACGACCGGACCTGGCAAGAGTCATCGCCTCATCCCGGCTAACCACGACGCGCTCGAAGGAAGCGTTTTCCTTCACCACCTTCTTCATCTCGGCTTCGATCTTTTCGAAATCATCCGACGAGATTCGATGCTTCAAATCAACATCATAGTAAAACCCTCCGTCAACCGGTGGTCCGGCAGCGAACTGGGCATCGGGCCAAAGGCGTGAGACCGCTGTTGCCAAAACGTGGGCACAGGAGTGGCGCAGGCGCTCCAGATCAGACATCTGGTGGCGTTCTTCGAGGGTCTTGCGGTCTTTTTCGTCAGCCATGGGTGTGGGAGATAAAGCAGGTGGCTGCGGGAATTGCAAGCGTTGCCGATAACGGAAATGAGACTATCATCCGGTCTCACAATGAAGATCCCCCTCCTTGAGGACCGTCTTAGCGTCCGTAAAAAGCCGACTGGCTCCCCGGTCATGTTCCAAACCTGGAGCAATTTGCTTTTTCTCCATTGGGAGATCGATCCCGATTTAATCTCCGCGCGTCTTCCGGGCCGACTCTCGGTCGATTTCCACAAAGGAAAAACCTACCTTGGCCTGGTTCCCTTTTTCATGCGGAAAGTCCGCCCGCGATTTACCCCTTCCCTACCGTGGTTGTCCAACTTCATGGAGCTGAATGTCCGTGCCTATGTTCACGACGAACATGGCAGGCCAGGCGTGTGGTTTTTCTCGCTCGACTGCAATCAACCGATCGCAGTCGAGGTGGCGCGGAAGTTTTTTCACCTCCCCTACCAGCATGCCCGGATGTCGAGTCAGGATTCCGGATATCACTGTCAGAGAAAAGGAGAGACCCAAAATGCCGTTTACGAGTATACAATCGGAAAAGATCTCAGAACTGCGGAGCCGGGCACCTTGGATTTCTTCCTGCTCGAACGCTACCTTCTGTTCTCGGAATCGAGGCAAGGCCGGATTCATTGCGGGCAGGTTCATCACGAGCCATACCCTTTTTCCAGAACCACCGTTCCGAGGATCAGCACTGCTCCACTGGAGTGGGAGGGCTTCCAGGTCGAAGGAGCACCCATATCCGCCCTCGCTAGCCCCGGAGTGCCGGTCAAAATATTTCCGCTAAAAACCGTGAATCCGGGGTAGAAAAAGAGCGGCAGGGTCACCCCTACCGCTCTTCACACCTACGATCCCAATCGCAATGGATTGTGTTATCTAACCTCAAGAGGCCTTTCTCGAAAGAAAAGTCTCCATTGGCTTCTCTCTTTTACGCAATGTTTTCCGCATTTTATCAAGCGCAATGTTCTGTAATTGACGAATTCTTTCGCGAGTGACCCCAAATTCGCGTCCAACTTCCTCCAAAGTCATGGGTGTTTTGCCGTCCAAACCAAAGCGAGCTCCGATGATTTTTGACTCTCTTTCGTCCAAAACCTCGAGTAAGTCGTCGATCTGACTCACCATATTCTTTTCCGAAAGGGCCTCAAATGGGTCCACGGCTTGCTCGTCACCGATAATTTCGGAATAATTTGAGCTGTCATCATCTCCGACCGGAGCATCCAGCGAGGTCGGGCGCTGCGAGGCACGCTTGAGCAACGCCAGCTTTTTACGGGGAATTCCCGTTTCTTCGCAAAGTTCTTCTTCGGTGGGTTCCCGCCCGTATGCCTCGGTGAGCATGGAGGAAATGCGGCGAAGTTTCGCGATTTTATCAACCATATGGACCGGAAGACGGATGGTTTTGCTTTGGTTTGCCAAAGCACGCTTGATGGATTGCTTGATCCACCAGGAACCGTAGGTCGAGAGCTTCCCTCCTTTTGCCGGATCGAATCGCTCGACGGCTTTCATGAGCCCGATATTCCCCTCGGAAATGAGGTCTCCAAGCGGAAGGCCATAGTTCGAATAATCCTGGGCGATTTTGACGACTAAACGCAGATTTGCCTTAATCATTCGGGTTCGGGCCTCCTTATCCCCTTTTTTAATTCGGGCGGCCAACTCGACTTCCTCCCGGGGAGTCAGGAGTGGCGTATTGCCGATTTCACGCATGTAGAGCCGGAGACTGCTGTCCGAATCATAGCGGGAAGCGGGATTTCTCGATGTTTTTGGTGCGTTCTTCATAATTTTATTCTTAGGTTAAGCGACACGGATGAAGCGCTTTGTGCATTCATCGTGATCACATTGTAGATTCATTATTTCTACAGTTACGACGGGGAAGGCCTTGGGTTTATTCTGTCTATTTGAATATAAATCTCCGGAAACCGATCACTTCTTTCTTCAAGGCCCGCTTCGCTGCGGCCATGACGGTGACGCCTGAGGGAGGCAGACACGGTGGGGTCTCGTGGTCTACGTGAACGAACCTGGCTGCCATGAGGGAATCAAACTCAATGTGAAAAAGGGCTCCACTTCTCAGCCCGAGGCACTGCTGGCTCCGCACTTGCAGAAGGATCCCAGGACTACAGCTTTCGGATCATTGCCGCTCCGATCCAGGCAAAAGCACGCCGCCACCACGGCCGGCTCTCTGCCCAGTCCCAATCCACCGCTTCGCTACATTCAAGATCCCGCTTAAATTGATCCATCAGTTGGCGGACGATTGCCGGATCATCCACCACGATCCCGAGTTCCCAATTCATGGAAATGGAAAGGTAGTCAAAGTTGGCACTCCCCACCACTGCGAGACGATCGTCAAAAATCATAGACTTGGCATGCAAGACCCGCCCCCGGTATTCGTAGAATTTGATCCCATCATCCATCAAGGAAGAATAAAGCCCCTCGCGCAACCAGTCTGCCAGGGCCACATCTGAATTCTGAGGTACGAGGACCTGCATCTCCAAGCCCTCAAGCGAGCGACGCCGCATGATATCCAAAACCCGTTTTGGCGGCACAAAATACGGCACAGTCATGACCACCTTGCGAGTAGCAGCCGTGAACCCCTTGGAATAGAGCCTTCGAATCGCTTTCCTTTTGCTAAAGCCGCTTCCACCGACAACCACACAATCACTTTCCCCCTCACCGGGCCGATCCAGCCTGTAAAAACACTCCTCTTCCGGAGCATCCCCTCCCACTTTCTTCCAGGCTTCCTTGAAAAAATGCTGACACGCAGCGGCGGCCGGGCCTTCGAGCTTCACGTGGGTGTCCCTCCAGGATTTTTCAGCGTATTTTCCCGACCAGACTTCTCCCAAATTCATGCCTCCGGTAAAAGCCACCCGTCCATCGATGATCAGATTCTTCCGATGGTTTCTCCCCAAAATCCCGCTCCTCTTTCGCCAGGGTGCCACTGGCCGGAAAATTTCCACCTGCACCCCAGCCTTCGTCATTTCCTCAAACATGCCCTCATCAGCCTCAGCCGACCCAATGGCATCGTAAACGACCCTCACGGGCACCCCTCTCCCGGACTTCACCGAAAGAGCATCCGCAATCATTCTCCCCACCCCATCGGAGAGAAACATGTACATTTCCAGATTCACAAACACCTTCGCCGCCGCAATCTCGTGACACATTGCCGCAAACACCTCGTCCCCCTCAAAGTAAAGGGTCACCGAGTTCCCCTTTGTCAACAATGCGGAGCCGTCCCTTGCCAGATCTTCCGTCCAACTTTGATTTTTGGTCTTCTCGTACTTGTTCATGGGAGCGCGCCGTGAGATTTTCCGCTAAGAAAGCAAACTTTCCAGCCGTTTCCCCCCAATCAAGATGCGCACATTTCTCATCCTCGCCACCTTCGTTTTCTCAATTGCTTCCCTTTCCGCCCGCGATTGGAAGAATGCCAGCGGAGCCAAAACCTTCGAAGCCACCTATGTTTCCAACGACGGCAAACTCGTCACTCTTCGTAAAGGAGGACGTATTCTCACCTTCTCAATCGAGAAACTTCATGCCGATGACCAAGCCTGGTTAAGCGCCAACCATCCCCCAAGAGAGAAAACCAGCTCGAAAAACGGCGATCCAAAGGCCCCGCTGAAACCCGCTCCGAAGGGAGCCGCCTTCGACACCCTCGAATTCGGAGACACCCACAAGGACGTCATTAAGAAGCTCGGCGAAAGCCAGATGGTGGACGCCACGGTGCCCGAAGCCATGCTCGCCCGGGTGGGTCTCAATGGAACCTTCCGCACCAAGCAAACCATCGGGGGGCTTCACTGCCACCTCTACTTCGATTGGGACGGGAATGGTCAACTCAAGGAAGTCACCCTTCGAACCAAAGCCAAACCCATCACTTCCTACAGTGGACAGCTCAGGACCAATTGGAGCGAAATGATCAATCTTCTGACCATCCTCCATGGTGATTCAGTCCAAGGCGCCCCTTACCCGAATTCCGCCGACCTACAGGACGGGCTCATTCTCGGCTCCCATCTCTGGCACACTGAAGACGGCCATTCCGTCCTCCTCGGCACCGGCCAGGAAGGTGCCAGCTACTCCGTCGTCGTTCGCATCACCAGCGAACGGATTGAGGCTAACCCGGTTAAATGACCTCCCTCACCTGCTCCTCGAGCGACAGCGTGCCGTCGATTGACCGCAACCAATCTTCCCGCCGGATCCAATTACGCTGACGCTTCGCATACTGCCTCGTTGAGATCGTAATGCGTTCCTCGCATTCCTCACGGGTCATTTCTCCGGCCAAATACGCCTCAATTTCCCGCACTCCGATTGCCTGCCGAATCGTCGTGGCTCCCGCCACCAAGGCTTTCACTTCCTCAATCGCCCCTCCCTCCAGCATCCTTCTGGTTCGGACCGCGATCCTCTCCGCCAGCAATTCCCGGGGCCACGAAAGCGCAATGCCGCTTAGCTGATCGGCCCGGGAGGAGTCCTCAAAATTTTTCCTCAAGAGCGAAGCCTTTCCTCCCGTGATGAGGCATATTTCCAGTGCTCGCGACAAATGGCGTCGATTTTGCGAGTTCTGCTTCGCCGCCTCTTCCGGATCCAGCTCCTTTAACCTTCTATAAATTTCATCGACAGCCAACTGATCCAGCTCGCCCCTGATTTGCTCATCCCCCGGCGGTGCCGCGGCCATTCCATGAGTGAGAAATTTGAGATAAAGCCCCGACCCTCCCACCACGATGGCCCGTTTCCCCCGTGCCTCAATCTCCTCGATGACCGGCCTCGCCAACGCCGCATATTTCGCCGCATCCATTGTTTCAGTTGGTTCCATGACACTGAAGAGGTGGTGGGGACACCGTGATTTCTCTTCCTCCGAGGGTCCCGCGCTGAGGACTTCCAGCCCGCGATAAACCTGAAACGCGTCCCCATTGACCACTTCACCATCCCAGGCCCCGGCCAAGGCCAGCGCCAGCGCCGTCTTGCCGGAGGCTGTCGGGCCACAAAGATAGAAAGGCGATACGCTCACGGGATGATTGTAGAAAAAAGAAGCCCGTCCGGAAAACTCCGAACGGGCTAAAATTTCATACCTTAAAAACTACTCGTCGTTCTCAGGAAGATTCGGCGGAGGGTTTTCCTGCGGAGCGGGATCACCATCGGCATCCACGGGCCCCTTCGATTTGGCTCCGTTCACAATCAAGGTGCGCCCCATGAAGGGTTGGTCGTGGAGAACCTCGACTGCGCGCTTGGCCTCGTCAACGCGGGCCATTTCCACGAAGCCGTAGCCTTTCGAGCGATGAGTATTGCGGTTGTATACGATCTCGATATTGCGAACCGCTCCGACGCCCTTGAACAAATCCTCCAAATCATGCTCGGCAGCATCATAGGAAAGGTTCCCCACATAGAGGCGCTTGCCATCCACTTGGGAGCTGTCCGGAGTTGGACGCGATTTCTGACGGGCTCTCGCGGTTTTCCCACCACCGCCTCCGTTTTCACCACCGCCGTTTTCACCACCTCCACGGCTCCGCCCGGAGGCATCGCGAACGTTCTCCTTACGAGGACCAGCTGCTTTCTTGGCTGCTTTTTTTGCAGGGCGGGGTGCCTCCGGTTTGTAGAGTCCAAAGAACTTTTTCACCTTCTCCCAAAAAGTGAGCGGCTTCGGCTTAGGGCCCCTGCGACGTGGTCCCTCGGCGTTGTTATGCTGACGGCGCTGATTGTTGCGCTGACCACCGCCACCACCTTCGCCTTGCGAATTACGGTTGCGGTTTCTGTTGCGGTTACGATTTCTGTTCCGGTTGCGGTTCCCGGATTGGTTTCCGGAGTCTTGTGAAGACCGGCCGGCCGACGTGTTATTATTCGGTTCTGACATATTTCAGATTGGGTTAATTTCCCAGGTTTAGGTCGGGGAGCATCGGTCCGTGAAAGCGAAAACCCAATTTGGTTTAGGGCAAACCCGATAACGACCAAAAAGCGGACTCCTCGACGAATGGTTTGTTGATTGCCGGTGATTCCTCAACCAAGAAAGGGACGCCGGGCAAGTGCATTTGAGCAGACTTGCAGAGAAGATTCGGCGTCGGAAAAAGAGCTCCTTCCGGGGTTTTTGGACGCTCACGGCGACCCTCAACAAGGAAAAAGTAGGTTTTCCCGACCATTAGGCAAGCGGGAATGTCCGCACCTCTCTTTGACAGTCAGGGCGTTTGTTTCGCTAGGGCTTGAAAGCCCATGGCTAGGGGGTTTTTCCAT
>CALFSW010000407.1 GCA_937916505.1 uncultured Verrucomicrobiales bacterium
CTAGCCTGCACTGCGACCGCACTTTTAGTGTCTGTCGGCAGTGCTTCCGCCTCTCTTTGGGTGGATTTCAATTCGACAAACCAAGACGGCGGACCTCACAACGATCCGGCCTATCAACCTTACGACGCCGGGCACGAGGTGGCCGGTGATTTCGTGACCAAAAACTACGCCACTACTTTCGCCGTTAGTGGAGCGGCTAATGTCGGGGTGACTCCATCCTGGCCTGCGACCACGGACAATAGAGTTCAGCAGATGATTGATCGTGGCGCTGGTAACGATAACCAATACATCACTCCGGGTGCATACAGCGTAGATCTTGTCACCGACTGGATCGGAATTGATACCCGAACTGGCAATGGAGGTAACGGCAATTTCGACGGGACAACTGGAACCGCCACTCACCTTGTCCTGACTCTTTCGAACCTGCCTGCAGGTGACTACAACTGGCTCTCCATCCACCACGACACTGAGAACGTCTTCACGAACTTCAATGTTTATGTCGACGGAACTCTCGTTGGCGCCGGCTACCAGAGCGATAGTTCTACGGGTGGAAACCCTGACTCTGGTGTCAATCGGATTGATGGACCAGCAAGCACCTTCAGTACAAACTTCACTTCCGATGGAAGCGATGTTGCCATCACCTTCGAGCCTCTCTCCGGGGAACTCGGCAATGCTGTTCACAACCAGCTTTTTGCAGTGAATGGATTCCAATTGACCCAGGTTCCAGAGCCCTCGACCGGACTTCTTGGCCTGCTTAGTGCTGGATTCCTCCTTCGCCGTCGTCGCTAGACGCGTGAGCTTAAGTTAAATCGCCAAGACCGACTTCCTCAGGGGAGTCGGTCTTTTTCTTTGACTTGAAAAGGTCAAAGATTCCGTTCCGAGAGTTGTGACTCGTTTTCGAGCCCCCTCAGCTTTGGCCGACAAAAAGGATGGGGGCAAATGTGGCACTGTTCGGAACAGACTCCGGGAACGGAGTCATGTTGATTGACTCATTCTTGAAAGCAGGCCCTTGCGCTCCGATGGAGTTTCAGGGCTCAAGGGGGTGCGAGGAGAGGGTGTCCCTTATTCTTCGCCCTCTTTCTCTTCCTCCGGCTTTTTAGGCTCTACGGGAAGGGGGACTTTTTGGTTGTCCATGATCTGGTTGAAGCGTTCGTTGTTATCCTTGGTCACAGTGTTCTCAAGAACGAACATTTTTCCTTTCACGTTTTCGCCAGCGTTGAGGGCGTCATTGCCTGCGCCGAGAACGGCCTTGAGGTAGGCTTGTTTGGCCTCTTCGAAGTCTTCTTTGTAATCCTCTTTGACCATTTTCATCTCAGCCTTTGCGTCGGTGAGTTTGTCTTTGAGTCGCCGTTGCGCGCCGGCGGGTAGGCTTTCGGGAAGTTCGTTTTTATCGAGATACTGCTTAATTTCCTCAACGAGACGGTCCTTGATGGTGGAGCTGAGCTGATCCTGATTGTTGATGTAGGTGATCGTGTCCTTTACGAAATCTTCGACGATTTTGTCGTGTTCGCGCCGGAACTTTCGATACGCCCGTCCGTGACGGTCACGGATCCTGTTGCGAACGGCTTCCAAGGCGGCGAGGAGTCCGTTTTCTCCTATGGTATCTGCGGATTCCCTGGGCATATTGCGCAATGCCGGGACAGACCACTCAATGAGGAATTGATCGGTACGGTGACCTTGAAGGGATTCGTCGTTGGCCTTGATGCCCTCGCCATCACGGATGAGGACGAGGAAATTTTCGCTCTCGTTTGTGTTGTCGGGCTGGCCCTCCATCCAAGTGATGTGGGTGAATGTTTCGCCGGTGATGTAGTTCCAGATTTCGGGTATGGAATCATCGCGCTTTCCTCCGATCCAGCAGCTGGAGTTTGGGACAAGAACTTCCCTTAGGAGAAGGGCCATGAAGGACGCTTCTTTTTCATTCGAGGGGACAGCCAGATGGCCACCAGCGTTGGTGGCAATGACAGAGGCTTCCTGCCAATCGACGGAGCGATTCACGAGAAGAAAGCGGGAGCCGCCGACATTGAAAGTCCCGGCGGGGAAGATGGGGGTGCGTTTGTTGTTGAGAGCATCGCCGGTGCGGGCCAGCTGGGCGTCCAGAGAGGATGGCCGGGAGCCATCGAGCCGCCATTCGAGGAGGGCGGGGAATTTTTGCTGGCGATCAAAGTCTTCGATGGCTGGTTGACTTTGCGAAATGGCCGCGAAGTCTTCTCCATTAGGATTGGCACTCTCGCTGTTGTCCGGTGACTTGGGTGACCACAGGGACTGGTCGACGGTCGAGCCATCGGTCCAATACCATTTCTTCTCAAAACCGGAGTCGGAAGCACCGAGCCACACCGGGGTATCCGATTTGAAGTGATCGTGGAACCATTGGAGGTCCGCAGTGATCGGGAGGTTGGCCAGATGGGCTCCATGTTCCCGGGCAAGTTGGGAGGCTTCGAACCAGGTGAGTTTCCTTGTGGTGAGGAAGTAGGCCGCCTTTTCCCGTTTGACCGTGGAGATGGGGAATTCTTCGCGTCCACCAGCGGCCAGATCGGTTTTAAGGCGGGCGAGTGACTGGAGAGGGCTTTCCTTGGTCTCGACGACAACCGGCTTGTCAGGCTTGGGGGCGGGTGTTTTAGGCTCTTGCTTGCCAGCCATTTTGTCCTTGGGTGGACGTGGCTTTTTTGGGCGGTCTTTTTTGGGATTCCTGGCCTTCCCTTTGTTCGAGTCGGCATTTTTGGCAGGTTCTTCGACCACTGGTTCGACTTTCTCCTTTTTATTAAGCGCAAAAAAGGCGGCAGCTCCGGCTCCTATGATGAGAGCAAGAACAAAGAGAACGGGAGCAAGTGAGGATTTTTTCTGGCTGCTGGCGAGAGTCGTATTCGGGGGAGTGAGAGGAAGAGCAGCACCGGCAGGAGCCAGAGTTGTTGCGAATCTCGGGCCGGATAATTTCGGGATGAGAGCATCAATGTCGTCGGCGAGGGCATCGACATCATGGTAGCGGTTGTTGGGATCCGGATGGGTCGCCTTCTTGATAATGGCATCGATCCTCGGATCAATTCCCGAGGTCATTGAGGTCGAATTGGGTTCCGGGTGTTTTCCGCAGAGAAGTTCGTAGAGGAGAGCGCCCACGGAGAAGATATCAGAGCGTTGATCGACCGGGTGATGGTTGTGAAAAATCTCAGGGGCGGTGTAGCCCGGAGTGCCAAAAACCACTCCTTCGCTTTTCTGCCGGTCGAGCGGGTGGGCCAGGCCGAAGTCGCCGATCTTTGGCTTGGCATCGACATCGAGGAGGATATTGGCGGGCTTGATATCGCGGTGGATGATTCCTCCGCGGTGAGCATGGCCCAGTCCGCGTGAGATGGTGGAGACAAGATCCAGAGCGACCGGAGGGTCAATGGCCTTGTTGTGAGCGGAGTAGTAGAGAGCCTTTCCCTGAACAAACTCCATGATGATATAGAGCATGCCCTCGATATCGCCAAAGTCGTAGACCGAGATGAGATTGGGGTGGTTCAGGCGGGCCATCGCCTTTGCCTCGGCCTCGAAGGAGGCGCGGAATTGGGGGTCGTCGCCAAATTCGCGGGGGAGGATTTTTATGGCGACGCTCCGATCAAGAGACTTTTGCCGGGCTTTGTAAACTGCACCCATTCCGCCTTGGGCGATGAAGCCTTCCAGTTCGTAGGCGGGGAAAAGAGGCTCCAGTTCTGCAAGAGTTGGGGCGATAAATTCGATGGGAGGAGACGGGGCTTCGTCCATGATAGGGGGTGTTTAAGAGAAATATGGGCGGAAGTCTTGAATGTAAAGCTTACGAGAATGAACCTCTCCAGCCCGAAACGGTTGCGTAATTAAAAAGCGTAGTCCCAATTTTCGAATTGGCGTTAAAGAAGTTCGGCAATTTGGACGGCATTGAGAGCGGCTCCCTTTTTTACCTGGTCTCCGACCACCCAGAGTGCGAGAGCATTTGGCAGGACCTGGTCCTTACGGATTCTTCCGACAAGGCAGTCATCCTGACCCGTGGTGTCAAGGGGGACGGGATAGAGGTCCGAGGCCGGATCATCGACGAGTTTGACGCCGGCTCTATCTGAAAAAGTGGCTCTGGCTTCAGCAACCGAGGGATCTTTTTCAAAGATGGCAGTCAGGGAAATGGAGTGTGAGCGCATGACGGGGACCCGGACGCAGGTGCAGGTGACCTTGAGATCCGGAAGATTCAAAATCTTGCGGCCTTCGTGGAGCATTTTTTGTTCCTCCTTGGTATAGCCGGTTTCCTGGAAGGCATCGACGTGGGGGATGACATTGTGAGCGATCTGGTGCGGGTAGACTTTTTTTTCGATGGGGGCACCGGAGGCGAGGGCCTTGATCTGGCTTTCGAGTTCGGCGATTCCCTGGGCGCCACTTCCCGAAACGGCCTGATAGGTCGAGGCAATGATTCCCGTGAGGCCGAAGGCTTTGTGAAGCGGGGCCAGGCCCATTAAGGTGATGATGGTGGAGCAATTGGGGTTGGCGATGATGTTGCGTGGATGATTGGCGGCGGCTTCTGGGTTGATTTCCGGGACGACCAGGGGGACCCCGGGATCCATGCGGAAGGCGGAGGAGTTGTCGATGACGATGCAGCCTGCTTCGGCGGCGAGGGGTCCGAATTTTTCCGAAATACCGCCTCCTGCGGAAAAGAGGGCAATGTCGATCCCATTGAAGGAATCAGCGGTCAGTTCCTCGATTGTGAGTTCCTCATCTCGAAAGGTGAGTTTTTTACCGGCGGAACGGGCGGAAGCGAGGAGGGTGAGTTTGGAGAGTGGAAAATTTCTTTCGGAGAGACAGACGAGCATCTCCCGGCCTACCGCTCCGGTAGCTCCAACGATGGCAACATGAGGCAGTTTGTTCATGGGAAGTCGGGACGTTAGTGGGCTTTTTCTACGATGCAATCCCAGTCTTAAAGGGAATGAGGGCTCAAAAAAGTTAGAAAAGATCTCTTAATCACTTGCAAGGGCTAGGGAGTTCTCTATTCTCCGCCCAACCCGGAACGATAATTGCTTAGCAGTCGTCGAACCTTCATGATTGTGAACATTCAAGTTCTTGATCAGAAAAACAAAACCAACACTAAAATAAAACAATGAAAATTGCTACCGTCCTCAGCCTCATCGCAGCACTTGCTGGTTTCTCTCTCACTTCTTGCGGAAGTGCTCCTGAGCAAGCCGCTCCAGCTCCTGCTCCTGAAATTGAAGAGCCAGCCAAGTAATTTCGGCAACCGATAAAAAGATTTAGGCCGGAGGAGATGGTTTTGCTATCACTCCGGCTCTCTTTTTAAAGAAAAGCTCAATCAGACATTTCAAGCCTATGAAATTCATCAAAGTTCTCGCTCTCAGTGCCTTCGCACTCGGTTCTCTCGGTCTTGCCTCTTGCGGCTGCTGCACCGGTGAAGAGCCTGTCCCACCTCTTCGTCCTCTTCCTGAGGTGAAAGAGATTCCGGTGACTTACGAAAAGTAAGATCGGGAGACCTTAAAAATTTTCAGAGAGTTGTGGCTTCGGCTGCGACTCTTTTTTTGTGGCTCGATCCTTTGCAAGGAGCTCACTTCGTGGCTAGAGTGCAGGGTGGTTATGAGTAAGAAGTTGATTGTACATTTGTGTCTTTTGGGTGCCTTGATTCTCTATACGATTGTCGTCTGGAATACCTCGCAAAATGAGGAGGCGGCTGCCGAGAAGGCGAGAGAGGAGGAAAAGGCCAACAGGGGCTATGATCCTTATGATGAGGTGAAACTGGCCGAAGAGGGGGAGAATTCCATCGAGTCGATGATCAAGGTGGGGGTGCCCTTGTTGATTTCGGTGATTTATGGAGGGATCCTGGTCGTCCTCTACGTTCTTCCCTCCCTTGTCGACAAGGTGGGCGAGGAGTTGATGGGATCGACGGCCGAAGTTGACGAAGATCCCCTTGATGAGGCCAGAGCGGCCGTGGCTGCGGGGGATTATCCCGATGCCATCCGGGTTTATCGGGAAGTGTGGCAGGAGAACCCCGGGGATCGATTTCCCATTGTTGAGGTGGCCAAGATCCAGCGGGACAATCTTGAGAGTCCGGCGGTGGCTGTGAGCACGCTGGAAGAGGCCCTGGAACACCATGAGTGGGAAGAGGATGATGCGGCATTCCTGATGTTTCGCATCGCGGAAATCTACGAAGAAGATCTCGATGATCGAAAGAAGCAGATTGAAATTTTGGAGAGGGCCAAAGAAGAGTTGAAAGGGACGAGGCATTCCGGCAATGCGGCGCATAAGCTTCGCGAACTTGGGGAGGTCTAAGAGAAGAGGATGTCGAAAATTCGGTCAGCGTGGGCTTACCTGACAGCGGTTGCTCCATTGGTTCCCTTGGCGCTGTCGTGCCTGGCCGGGGCGATGTGGGGTGCCTCGATGGGCTGGGCGATCATTCTCATCGTGTTGGCATTTCTGGCCTGTCGTCCTCATTTAGCCTGGTGGCTGGCCGTGGTGGTCGTTGCAATTCTGGTCGGTTGGCGTGCGGCGTTTTTGGAAGAGCCGGTTAAAGCGAGCCTGGCCGAGCCGCGGACCGAGTTTGTCGATGGGATGCTCACGGTGGGCCGACAGGCCGGTTCATTTGCGGGGGAACGGTATGGGGTTTTGAAGGAAGAGAAGAGGGCGCGTAAAGTGATCGTGATGGAAGCCCGGGATTACCAACCCGGGCAGGTTTTGGAAATTCAGGGGAAGTTTTTCGTTCCCGACCGCGAGCGAAATCCCGGGGTTTTTCCCCAGCTTGATCTTTGGGAGAGAGCAGGAGTTCATGGAGGTTTGGCCGTCAGAAAAGAGAGGCGGATCCGCTTAAACCGGTCTTCCGCTCCATTGCGATGGGCCGAGAGTTTGAGGGAGAGTTTGCGCGAGGGAATCACCAGAGGTTTGCCCGGGGAGGCAAACGGCCGAGCCGTCATTCAGGCGATGGTGCTGGGCGAAAAACCACCCGGTGACTCGGAGGTGAGCCAGGCCTTTCGGGAAAGCGGAGCAATGCATGTTTTTGCGGTGAGCGGGCTTCACGTGACCTTGGTGGGCGGGATTTTTTGGATGGTCCTGATGCACCTGCCGATCCCAAGGCGGGTCGGGGTCTTTATCGTGATTTTGGCGATGATTACCTATGCCTTTGTGACCGGTCTGCGTCCTCCGGCCATTCGAGCCACGGTGATGGCGGTTTGTTTTTTAGGAGCCTACTTTTTGAGGAGGCGGCCCTCTTTGTTTAATGCGCTTGCGTTGAGTTTGGTGTTGGTCGTTTTTTGGAAACCTTCGCAAGTGCATGAAGTGGGCTTTCAGCTTTCATATGGAGTGCTGTTGGCAATCGGGTTGGGGGTGGGGGTTGCTTTAAGATTTACCGGGAAGATCGCCGAGCTGGATCCGTTTTTTCCGTCGAGACTCCTCACCGACGGACAGCGAAAGGTGCTGGCGGTGCGAACGTATTTTGCGAACCTGGGAGCGAGTTCCCTGGCTGCCTGGTTGGGATCGATGCCGATGATGATCTGGCATTTTGGGATCGTGACACCGATTGCGGTGTTGACGAGTTTGGTTTTAATTCCGGCGACCGTGGTCATCCTCGCTCTGGCATTTTTTGCGACAATTGTGGGGCTTTTGGCGCCTCCACTTGGATCCGGGGTGAACAAGGTGAATTCGGCTTTTGCAACCGGGGCGTATTATTCGGCGAAGGGGTTTTCCAGGGTTCCACTGGGGCATTGGCAGTCGCGACGTTTAACCCCGGGAGATTGGGTTGTTCTCGATTGTCATGACGGGGGAGCGGCCTCGTTTTTGGATGTGGAAGGCGGGGCGATGATCGATGTGGGCGGCCGGAAGTTTTTCTATGATCAATTGCGATCGATTTTAGGTCGATGGAACGTGGAACTGGAAACCGTTTTTGTGACTCATCCCGACGGCGATCATGTCGGGGGATTGCCTTTACTGCTGAAGCGAGGGGGGCTTAAAAAAGCAGTCCTGCCGGTGCCCCAGGCCCTGAGTCCAAGCTATCGCGAGTTCGTGGCAATGGCTGCTGGTTTGGGATGTGAGAAGGTGATTGGCAAAACCGGGGAGCGTATTGAATTGGACGACGAAGTTTGGGTCGAAATTGTGCGCGAAGGGCAACCTTCGAGTCGTGGAATCGCGGACAACCGGATCATGGTCATGAAGGTTCATTGGAAAGGCTGGAAGGTTTTGGTGACCGGGGATCTTGGTATTGATGACGAGTTGGCATTGATCAAAGACGGAACAGACCTGAGTGCCGATGTCGTCATCATGGGGCGTCATGCCTGGGGGGTGTCGGGCCAACATCAGTTCCTCAAAGCAACAGGTGCCAGGGTCGTAATCACCAGCGCCGGACGATTTCCTTCCTACGAAATGCCGAAGGAACGTTGGCTAAAGCATGTCAGGTCGGAGGGATATTATCTCTTCAATCAGTGGGAAAGCGGAGCGGTCATCATGGACTTTGATGACGATGAATTGCAGTTGCGGTCCTTTCTGCAGTCTGACAATGAAATCACGCTTCAGCGATAGGACCGGGTGACTCTCGGGGTGATTTGGGTCAGGATTTCCCAGGCAATGGTTCCTGCTTTGGCGGCGATTTCAGTGACGAGGAGGTCTTTGCCAAAAAGAATCGCTTCGTCGCCGGGGTGGCATTGCGGCAGGTCGGTGACATCGACGATGATTTGATCCATGGTGACGCGCCCGAGGAGGGGGCAAAGTGTCCCGTTGAGGAGGACCTGCCCCCCCTTCCCGGAGAGCGAGCGGGGATAGCCATCGCCGTATCCCAAACCGAGGACGGCCGCCTGAGTGTCCCGCTTGAGGATGGTTCGACCGTATGAGACTCCATGCCCCTTCGGGAGATTATTGATGACGGAAACCCGGGTCTTTAATGACATGGCGGGTTTTAAAAGTGCCTGATGTTCCGCGATGGGAGAGATGCCGTAAAGCAGGAGGCCGGGGCGGACCAGGTTGGTGGTGCGGCTTTGGTAGTTGAGAAGTCCTGCGGAATTACTGAGGTGGATGTGAAAATGACTTCCCGGTTTCGGGATGCTTTCGACAAGGGTGTCGAAGAGTTCGAATTGTGAGCGGGTGAAGGCGGAGTCTTCGTCTGCCACCGGAAGGTGGGATCCGACGCCGGTCAGTTGAATCCCTGGCGAGGAGCGAAGTTTCTCCAGCGCGGCACCCAGATGCTCCGGGAGAAATCCCCCGCGCCCCATTCCGGTATCCAAAGCAAGGTGGGCCTCGATCGGGGTGGTCCGACCGAGCTGGTTAAAGTGCTCAAGTTCTTCAAAAGAACACAGGCAGGGAGTCCAACGACGGGCTGCGATTTCCTCTCGTTCAACGGGCAGGGTCGCGCCAAGGATATAGGGGCGTGTTTGAATGCCCCCTTCGAAAAGCTTCCGTGCCTCGCCGGCATTGGCGACCCCCAGAAAGGGGAGTTTCTCCTGATCGAATATTTGTGCGATTTTTAGAAGGCCGTGTCCGTAGGCTCCTCCCTTTATCACGGCCATGATTTCCTGACCGGAACGCTCGCGGGCGGTGCGGAGATTGTGGCGAAGGGCCGGGACATCAATTTCGGCCCAAGCTCTTGGAGGTGATGCGGTCACTTCCCGACAATAATTGGAAATTAGGATTTAGAAAATCCCAATTCCTCCGCTATGACACCGGCATGTCCGATAGTGTGAGTGATTACGAGAAGCTGGGATCCTTCTATCTCGGGAAGGAGTATGACATCGATCAACGGGAAGTGACCGATGATCTTCTTCTCTACGATTCAAAGGATCTCGTCACTCACGGGGTCGTGCTTGGGATGACCGGTTCGGGGAAAACCGGGCTTTGCATTGGCCTTTTGGAGGAAGCGATCATGGACAATATCCCGGCGATCGTCATCGATCCCAAAGGTGATATTTCCAACCTTCTGCTCACTTTTCCCGAGTTTCGGGGAGAAGATTTTCGCCCCTGGATCAATGAAGACGATGCCCGTAAGAAAGGTTTGGAACCTGATGACTTTGCTGAGAAAACAGCGAAAATGTGGGAAGAAGGGATTGGGTCATGGCATCAGTCTTCCGAGCGTGTCCGCCAGTTTAAGAGTAAGACGGAAATCAATGTTTTCACCCCTGGAAGTAAAGCGGGGATCCCGGTTTCCATTCTGAGCTCGCTCGATGTTCCTCCTTTCGAGGTGATGGACGATGGTGAACTTCTCGGCGAGCGGATCGAATCCACGGTTTCCTCGCTGCTCTCACTGGTGGGAGTGGATGCCGATCCAATTCAGTCTCCCGAAGCGATCCTCCTTGGCTCCATTTTCAGTCACTGCTGGGCTGCGGAACAATCGCTCACCCTTGAGTCTCTTATCCGGAATATTCAAAAGCCGACCTTCGATAAAATCGGCGTGATCGACCTGGATTCATTCATTGGTTCAAAGGACCGTCAGAAGCTGGCACTTAAATTCAATGCCCTGCTCGCGAGCCCGGGCTTTGCGACCTGGCTCGAAGGTCCTGCGCTGGATATCCAGCGGATGATGTATACCGAGGATGGAAAACCCAGAGTCTCCATTTTTTCCATTGCTCATCTTAGTGATAGCGAGCGCATGTTTTTTGTGTCGCTTCTCCTCAATCAGATGCTCGCGTGGATGCGAACCCAGTCCGGAACAACGAGTCTGCGTGCCCTTCTCTACATGGATGAGATTTATGGCTACCTGCCACCCACCGCGAATCCTCCGAGCAAGAAGCCGCTCATGACGATGTTGAAACAGGCCCGTGCCTTTGGCCTCGGTGTTCTGGTGGCGACGCAGAACCCGGTCGATCTCGACTACAAGGCGCTCTCAAACATGGGGACATGGTTTCTCGGACGCATGCAGACGGAACGCGACAAAGCCCGCGTGCTCGATGGTCTTGCCGGTGCCGCCGATGCCCAGGGAGGGGGATTCAATCGAAAGCAAATGGAGAACCTCCTCTCCGGACTCGATAGCCGGGTCTTCCTCATGAACAACGTTCACGAAGACGGTCCGGTGGTTTTTCATGTGCGCTGGGTGATGAGCTATCTTCGTGGCCCTCTGACGCGACGACAGATCAAGGTTCTCATGGATCCCAAGCGTGATAATTTTCCTTCGAAAAAATCCTCCAATTCTGCTTCCGGGAATCCCATGGGAATGAGCCAGGCAGTTGCCGAAACACCGAAGAACGGGCGCCCGGCAGTGGGGCAGGGGGTTCGGGAATATTTTGTGCCCTTTGCGGGAGAGTCCGACGATGTGACCTATCATCCGGCCTTGCTTCGCGAGGCCCACGTTCACTTTTCTTCCAGCAAAGCGGGGCTTGAAGGTTCGCGCCTTGTCCGCTTTGTCAATCCCATGGGAAGTAAGTCCATTGACTGGTCGACTGACTCCGGATGCACGGTGCCCATCAAAACGCTCAATGACTCTCCTCGTAAAGGAACCGGATTTGCCGAACTTGCCGGCTATGCCATGAATTCCAATAATTACAAACCGGTTGAGAAGGAGTTTGAGGATTGGATTTACCGCAAGGAGCGCGTCAATCTTCTCTATTCGCCGCTTTATAAGATGTATTCCAATCTGGGAGAATCAGAAGGTGACTTCCGGGCAAGACTGTCAGTGAAGGGTCGCGAGGAGCGGGATGATGCCATTGACAAAATGCGAGATCGCTACGCTTCCAGGATCAGAACGAAAACCGATCAACTTCAGAGGGCCGAGCTGGCGCTCGACAAGGAAAAGGCCGAAGCGAGTTCGTCAACCTGGCAGGCCGGGGCCAAGATTCTTGGTGGATTGCTGGGCGGTCTCCTGGGTGGTCGCAAATCACGCAGTAGTTCCGTGACTACGGCCAGTCGGGCCATGAAGCAGCGGCATGATGTGAAGATCGCCGAGAGCAAGGTCCATATGGTGGCTGACGATCTCATCTCCTTGGAAGATGAACTGGCGGAAGAGATCCGCGAGTTGGAAGAGAAATTTGATGTCTTCACGACCGAACTCGAGCCAGAGTCGATCAAACCCTATAAAAAGGACATTGATGTTCGCTCGGTGTCTCTGCTGTGGCTGCCCTACAACGAAGATCAGAAACCTGTCTGGTAGACGATGAAGCTGGAAGATCTCAAATTGACGACCGAAGAGCAGGTCATGTTTTTTGACACCGACTGCGGTGGAGTTGTCCACAACATGGCCTACCTTCGCATGATCGAGACGTGTCGTACCAGGGTGGCGGGTTTGATGGGGATGGATCTTGCCACCATGGCGGAAACGGCGCTCTTTCCGGTCGTTGTCAGAACCGAGATCGACTACAAAAGTCCCGCCCGTCTTGGCGACGTTCTTGAGATCCATGGCCATGTCAGTGAGATTGGAAAGGTGAAATTTTGGTGTGAATTCACCGTTGAGAAAAAGGGTGAATCCCGTCCGCTCATCAAGTGTCGTCAGGCGCTCGCCCTTGTCCAAATGCCCGCGGGAAAGCCACAAAGATTGCCGGAGGAGTGGGGGGGGTGAGATCCCTTCGGAAGGACATTATCCTCAAAAATCTCCTTTTCGCTTTCCGCTATGGGGGGAAGGCTCTAACACATGGGAACAATGGCTCACAAACCTGTCGTTCTAATCATCCGTGACGGCTGGGGTGTAAACCCCGGTGGCAAGAAAACCGCGAAGAAGGATGGCAATGCCGTTGAATTGGCGGAGACGCCATTCCACGACGAGATGGAGGGGAAATATCCCAAAGGATCGCTTTCGGCTTCGGGCCTGGATGTCGGTCTGCCGGAAGGGCAGATGGGGAACTCCGAGGTTGGTCACTTGAACCTGGGCGCTGGTCGGGTCGTTTATCAAGATCTTACCCGGATCAACAAGGCGGTCGCAGAGGATACCCTGAAGAAAAACAAGGTTCTTAAGGACGCTTTCAAAAAGGCCAAGGGGCGCCGGCTCCACTTCATAGGACTTGTTTCAGATGGCGGGGTGCACAGTCACCAGGACCAACTCATCGCCTTGGCCAAGGCTGCCCGGGAGGCGGGTTGCGAGGATATTATGGTTCACGCGATTACCGACGGGCGGGATACCTCGCCGACAGGCGGGAAAGACTACCTTGGATATGTGGAAGATGAGCTCGCGAAGCATAATGCCCGCATTGCCACCGTAATCGGACGATATTACGCCATGGATCGCGACAAACGCTGGGATCGAACCAAGCTTGCCTGGGATGCCATCGTTTGGGGAAAGGGCGAAAAATCCGATCTTCTCGCGAGCGAGGCGATTGCCCAGCAATATGGCGAAGAGAAGACGGATGAGTTTCTTTCCCCCATGATTTTCTTCAACCACGAAGAGAAGCGGATCCGGGACAATGATGTTGTGATCTTTTTTAATTTTAGGGCCGACCGGGCGAGACAGCTTTCCGAGGCGTTCCTGACCCGCCCGACGTTTCGTCATTTTAAGACCGGGCGTCGGCCCAAGGTGCATTACGTGACCCTTACGGAGTACGATGAGACCTATGACTGTCCCGCGGTTTTTTCCCCGGAGACGATCAAGATGACTTTGGGCGAAACGGTCGCCAAGGCAGGGAAGAAGCAGCTTCGAATTGCTGAGACTGAAAAATATCCCCACGTCTCCTACTTTTTTAACGGAGGTGAAGAAACTCCCTACAAAAATGAAGATCGCAAGGTCGTGCCTTCACCCAAGGATGTCGCGACCTATGATCTAAAGCCGGAAATGAGCTCGGAGGAGGTGGAGGAATACGTCGTGAGTCACCTTAAGGACTACGACCTCGTCATCATCAATTTCGCCAATCCCGACATGGTGGGGCATACCGGGGTGGTGGAGGCTGCCAAGAAAGCAGTCACCCGAATCGACGATGCGGTCCGTGCGGTGACCGAAGAGACTTTGCGACTGGGTGGAAAGCTCCTCATCACGGCGGATCACGGCAACTGCGAGTTTATGCGGAATGCCGATGGCTCTCCCCATACCGCGCACACCACCAATCTCGTGCATCTTTGGTATGTCGCCGACGATGCCACGAAGAAGAAAGTGGGAGATGGTATTCTTGCCGACGTTGCCCCGACTCTCCTTGATATGATGGGAATCAGGAAGCCAAAGGAGATGACCGGCAAGAGCTTGATTCAGTAAGAGGGCGGAAGCTTTCCGTATTGAGCAATTAGTGCCGATGCGGCGCGATCCCAGGTGAGTGTTTTTTGATCCTCCCCGGCCTCTTGTGACGCGGCGAAATGTAATTCCTCATTCGTGGTGAGTTCGATGATGTGACGGGCCATGAGATCGATGTCCCAAGAGTCGGCTTTGCGTGTCCGGGGGAGAACCTCGGCCACTCCGGATTGATTTGAAATGACCGACGGGATTCCGAACTGGGCTGCTTCGAGGGCTGAAAGTCCAAAGGGTTCGGAGACCGAGGGCATGCAATAGACGTCCGTCATCGAGAGAAGATGATGAATTTTGCCACGATCAAGGAAGCCGGTGAAATGACAGTGTTTCCGGATTCCGCGACGAATACTTCCGGCCATAAGCATCCGGAGTTGGTCGCCCGTTCCGGCCATGGCGAAGCGAACGTTGGGGTTTTCCTCGATCACTTTGGTCGCAATTTCGAGAAAGAGATCGGGACCTTTTTGTCCCGTGAGTCTTCCCAGAAAAAGCACGAGTTTTTCAGGAAAAGGTTTTTGAGAACGGTAGCTGGAGACGGGGGAGACGCCGTTGTGAATGGTGACCACTTTGTCCGGGTGAGCCCCGTAGTGCTCGATACAAATTTGGCGGGTGTAGCGGCTCACTGCAATGATGAGGTCGGCTTCCCGCATTACTGTTTTTTCGATCTCGGTGATCCAGCCCCGGGTTCCGGGCCCGGCCCGGTCGTGACTGAGGGAATGGACGTGGAAGACAAGTGGCTTGCCGGTGTGTCGTTTGATTTCCAGGCCAGCCAGACACGTCATCCAGTCATGAGCGTGAATGAGGTCGAAGCTCATTCTGTCTGCGATTTCAGCTGCTGAATGGGCGAAGTCGATGACCTTGGCATCAATATCGGAACCATAGAGCGGACCGCGGGCCGCCGAGTGATCGCGGCTGTCGGCATAGGGGTGGAGATCGGCGGGGACGAAGTTGGTTTCGGCGAAGATTTTGAGTTTGGGAGACTGTTCGAATGGGGGGGGGAGCTGATTGATGCCGACGAGATCGACAGCGTCGATGGTGAAGGCGGGATTGGCTTGCGGGAGGATCAATGTCAGATCGGTCAGTCCGGAAAGAGCCCGGCAAAGGCCCTCGCAGGCGACACCAAGACCTCCGTTGATGACAGGCGGGAATTCCCAGCCAAGCATGAGGACACGGGGCTTGGTCATGGAGTCGGGGAAGGGGGGATGAACCACATGATTTTTTTTGATTATTTGAGGATCTGCGGTGGTTGGAGGCACGAGGTGTGCTTAGAATTCGACCAAATGGAGACCGCAACCTTCGAAAAGGATAACTACATCGAAACCGGGATGCCAGCCGAAGCTGGGGAACTCTTTCCTGGAAAGGTAATGGCTCATCACGATGAGGGGGCCCGGCAGGTTTTCGTTTGTGACAATGGTTGTGCGCTCGAGGTGATTTGTGTGGACGCAAAGACGATCAGGTTTCGTTTTGCCCCCCACGGTGATTTTCCAGACGGGTTCTCGTATGCGGTCCTGGCTGAAAGCCTTGTTGGCGGTCCGGCACCCTCGGTTCAAGTCGATGAACAACATTACATCATCAAGACCGCGTCGATCGTGATCTTTCTTCTTCGCGATGGACTGCGGATGCGGATTGAAGATCTCGATGGGACTCTCCTCTCGCAGGACGAGAAGGGGTTCCATTGGTATCAAAATGATGCGTTCGGTGGCGAAGTCGTCATGATGAGCCGGGTGATTCAATCACGTGAACATTACTACGGATTGGGAGATGTTCCCGGGCATAAGAATCTGCGCGGCCAACGCCGCCAGCTTTGGGGGAGTGATGTGTATGGCTATGATGCCAACACCGATCCGCTTTATAAAAGTATCCCGTTCTTTATCGGACTTCATCATGGCTCGGCTTATGGCATGTTCTTCGATAATACCTTCCGTTCGACTTACGATTTCGGGAGGGAACGTCCCGATGTGACCAGCTTCTGGGCCCAGGGTGGCGAGATGAATTTTTACTTCATGCACGGTCCCACGGTTCCGAATGTCGTTGAATCCTATGCCAATCTGACCGGGAAACCCGAGCTGCCGCCACTGTGGGCTCTCGGTTACCACCAATGCAAATGGTCCTACAAGAGCGAGCCCGAGGTTTTGAAAATCGCGGACGGTTTCAAATCCCGCAAGATTCCCTGCGATGCCATTTATGTCGATATTGACTACATGGATGGGTTCCGTTGCTTCACCTGGAACCGGAACAAGGGGAATTATCCCAATCCGGGTCGAATGACTGCCAAGCTTGCGAAGGATGGGATCAAGACCGTTGCGATCATCGATCCGGGCATCAAGATTGATCGGGAATACGAGGTTTATCAGAGTGGAAAAGAGAAGGAGGTTTTTTGCAAAAGGATGGATGGACCCTTAATGACCGGGAACGTGTGGCCCGGTCCCTGCCATTTTCCGGATTTCACCCATCCCGAGGCCCGCGAGTGGTGGGCGGAGTTGTTCCCGCCTTTCATGCAGGAAAGTGGCCTGGCTGGGATTTGGACCGATATGAATGAGCCGGCCGTCTTCAATGAAGAGAAGACTTTTCCGCGTGATGTCCGTCATGACTTTGATGGTCATCCGTGCTCCCACCGCAAGGCCCACAACGTCTATGGGATGCAAATGTCCCGGGCGACCCAGGAGGGCGTGCGCCGGGCCTTGCCGGACAAACGTCCCTTTGTGATCACGCGTTCGGCATATGCGGGAACGCAGCGTTATAGCTCCGCCTGGACAGGGGACATTCAATCGACCTGGGAACATCTTAAGATTGGGAACGCCCAATGCCAGCGCCTGGCGCTGTCGGGATACTCCTTTGTGGGCACTGATATCGGGGGCTTTTCAGGCCGTTCCGATGGAGAGTTGTTTGTTCGTTGGCTGCAAATGGGAGTTTTTCATCCTTTCTGCCGCGTTCACAGTTCCGGAGACGAGAATGACCAGGAGCCCTGGTCGTTTGGCGAACCCTATACCGCGATTGCGAAAAAATTCATCGAATTTCGCTACCGTATCCTGCCCTACATATACACCTTGTTTGAAGATCACACCCGGACCGGGGCGCCGATGTTGCGCTCCTTGATCTACCTCGACGATCAGGATCCCGAGTGTCACAATCGCATGGATGAGTTCGCCCTCGGGCCGGACCTTTTCACCTGTCCGGTTTCCAAGCCGGGCGTGGAAGGGCGTTGGCTCTATCCCCCTTCCGGTCTTTGGTATGATTTTTGGACTAATGAGGAAGTTCAAGGTGGCGAGGAGCGTTGGGTGGATGTCCCGCTTGATCTCACTCCGCTTTTTGTGAGGGGAGGGAGTATTCTGCCACTTTCACCGGTTCGGATGAATTCCGCGGCGGCGCTGACCGATATGGAATTGCATGCTTATCTTGACGACGAATCGGGTGAGGGTTCGCTCTATGAAGATGCCGGGGATGGTTTCGGCGATTCCGTCAAAAAGACGTTCACGCTCCAGGACGAAGTGCTGATCCAAACCCGCGAGGGATCGTTTCAGCCGGAATATTCTACCTACCAATTGGTCATTCATGGTGCGGCCTGGAAAAAGGTCGCCATCGATGGTGGCGAGCCTCAGGAGTTCAAGAGGGGAGCAACGATCGAACTTCCCGAGAACTTCGAAAAGGCAGTCTTTTCTTAAGCACCGCCGAACTCATCCTGAATCCATCGATTGAGGCGATTGAGAAAATCGGCCGTGGTTGATCCGGTGAAGGGTTCATGACGCGCATTTGGGATCTTCTCGTAGCGGATTTGATTGCCTGGAAGCTTTTTGAAGCGGTCTTCCAGGATTTCAGGTGGACAAATGGGGTCGATCTCACCTTGGGTGAAGAGAATGGGCCGGTCGTGGGAGATTACCGGGAATTGCTCTCGCACTTCTTCGGCTGCGTCGCGCAGGTCCCGCCCCCAACCGACTGAAACCCGGCTGTGGTAAAGCGCTTCTTCATCGCTTTCCTTGCGATCGCTTTGGTGATCTCCGCAATCCTCGCTATTGACTCCGGTGCCGATGGTAATCCAAGGGAGGAATTTTGAAACGACTGGAAGGAGGGTTCTCATCCAGGGCGAAGCTTGACGCATCGGGTCAAGAAGAGGCGAGCTGAGCCAGGCCGATTGAAATTTTTCCGGATGACGAAGGAGATAGCGCAGTGCCATAAGCCCTCCCATGGAATGCCCTCCGATCGTCACCGGGCCTTCAAGTTGAGAGAGAGATTCGTGGAAAAGATCATCGACGAATTTGAGTCCGGGGACTTCGCCCCGGGTTCCGGGAGAGCGGCCATGACCCGGAAAATCGGTGAGAAGGCATTGGTAGCCGGCTTTTACGAAGCCTTCGAGAATAGGGGGATAACGATCAATGAAATCGCCCTGGCCGTGAAAGAAAAGAAGGCTTTCGCGTGGGGCGTGATCGGGAGTCAGAATGAGACGGTGTAAGCTGTATCCGTTGATGACCGGGCGATGTTCTTTAATGGTCACGGACGAAAAGTTTTCATGAGATCCTGGGTAATGGCGGCATCGTCAAAGCGGTCCGCTTTGTTGAAGGCGAGATTCATATTGGCGAGAACCCGGAGGAGCATGGCTGCGAGTGAACAAGGCTGACGGACGGCTTTTGTCGCTTCCCCGGAAATTTCGGGGTGATCCGCAAGAAGTTTTGAGACAAGGATGGGGCGTCCCCGATGGAAAGCATCGATGAGAGTCGGTCCTTCCCGGCTATCGATGAGGGAGAGAAAATGACCCGGGTAGTTGACTCCATAAACGGTGAGACCCAGACGTTGGGCGACCAGGATGTAAATGAGTGAGAGCCCAAGCGGGTTGCTTTGTCCCTCCTCGAGGCACCAGGCGAGATCGGAGTTTCTGGGGTCAAAGGGAGCGACCTTATTGGCAGCGAAGCGTTTTGATCCAAAGAGCCAGCCTGCCAATTCCAGTGAAGTGCTCGCTGCGGGGTCGGCCTCCTGGGCCAGAATGTCCAATTCATCGGATAGGCTGGGACGAAGAGTGACGCCGTCGTGCAGGAAATCAGAGATGAGTCGAAGGAGGGATTCGAGCGATTCATAGTCTCCATCCGGATAGCGGAGATTGCTTGCGGGCATGGCCCAATGCTCCTTCAGGATCTTTTGGCGTCCGGCATGGAGCGATTTCGAGAGGAGCCTGGCTTCCTTTGATTTCAGGTGGATCCCAAGAGCGGTCAGGTCGTGGCTGGCATCGCCCTCAAAGTCCATCAGGGCGCGCTGCACCCCTTGCTGAACGACTTCGTTTTCATCGTCGAGCAGCTTTAAAAGGGAGCCGAAATCGGCGGATCTCTCCATGTCTTAAAGATGGAGCGTCGTCGGAAAATCGCCAGAAAATATCGTTCCGGAGTTTAGAATCACGGCAGAGAGGGATCGTTTGAAAAGAGGCGTTGTCATCGTCTGCCACTGCGACCTTGCCCTTGGGGGCGCAATTTTTCCAGCCCGGTCGGTCCCGGAGCCGTTGGTTGTGGCTGGGGATGTTTTGTTGGAGCCCGGCTACGGGGTCGGAAACCAGCGGAGGAGCTTGCCGACATGGTCCAAGTGAAGAGGAGAAGGGCTACCTGGAGAGGGGGCGTCCATCTGCCTCGAGAAGGAATCGTAAGAGCGGTTCGACAGGTGAGAGGCCATGGGGGTGGTGGCCGAGACCGGGCTTGCGCCAAACTTTGAGAGAGGAATTTAGCTTGGTGAGGTTGGCTGCGACAAGCTCCGCGTTTTCTTTTGGTGGGACCACGTTGTCGGCGGTGCCGATGACGAGGGCGACGGGGATGCCTTTGAGTTTTTCGGCGAAGGAAGGGTTGGTGATTTGCGGGTGGGCTTTGGCTTGGTCGGCGGTGATGCCGTAGGCTTTTAGGCAGCGATCGTAGTCTCCTTTGGAGAGTTTTCCGCTCTGGCCGCCGGGCCAGGATTTAAAATCACAGACGGGGTTGTCGCCGTAGATCACGGAGACTTTGTCGGGGTGCTTTGCGGCGAAGTTGAAGATGAAGAGTCCGCCGCGTGACATGCCCTCAAGGATGGGCTTCTCATTCAGGTTGAATTTGCTCGTGAGGAGTTGGTGAAGTTCTTCTCCGCGTTCCATGGCGGTTTTGTTGCCGTAGAGATTACCGACATCGACATAGGCGAGGTGATAGCCACGGTCGAGGAGTGCGAGGTCGAGGGCGGGTTGGTGTCCAAAGAAGCGGGCTCGCCAGATCCATGGCTGTCCTTTGGCCGCAGTGTGTGGGATGACGAGAGTGGCTTTGGCTTTGCTTTTTGGGAGCTGGACGTCGTGGCGGTCGAAGCCATTCCATTGCGAGGTGGCTTTAACGGGGGCGCGGGTGCCCGTAGGTTGGGAGAGGAGTTCGTAGTAGTGGTGGGCGAGTTGTGCGTGGCCGCCGGTGTTGGGGTGGACGCCGTCGGTGGTTTTGCCGGGGGAGAGAGAACGGGAAATGTCGTGGAAGTGGAGCTTTTCATCGGTGGCCGCAGCGGCGGCGTAGGCTTGGTGGATTGTGGTGAGCTTTTTGGAGCGCTCCAGGAGATCGGCTTTGCGGGCCGGCTTTAAGCCTTTCTGATTTGGGAACATGGGGGGAGGTGAGCAAAGATGGACCACGACGGCCGGGTTGGCTTTGCGAAATTCACTGACGAAAAAGAAGACATCGCTTTGAAATTCTGCGTGGTGTTCCCAGTTTTTCCGTCTTTCGTTTTGGCAGGTGTCATTGGTGCCGAGGGTGATGACGGCGAGGTCGGGCGCGAAGGCGAGGGCCTTTTGAAAGTGGGGTGTTTTGACGAAGGGCTTGTCGGCTTTGCGCAGCATACAGAGCGAGGAGGCGGCGAAGGTTTTGACGGTGTGAGTGTCTCCGAGGAGATCACCGAGGCGGTTGGCGTAGCGGTTTTGTTCGCGTGGTTCTGCTCCGGATCCGAATGAGATGGAGTCGCCAATGATGGCCACTTTGATGGGGGCCGCTGCCAGAAGGACAGGGGTGAGGAAGAGGATAATGAGAGCTCGCATGAGGGCTGATTTTAAGGAGTTGGAGGAGAATGACGATTCCAAAAAAAGGGCTTTCCAGAGAAGGTTTTGATCTGCTCTCAAAAAAACAAGCTGTTTAACTGTCTTGTTTTCAACTTTTTAAGTGGGGTTGTGAATAACGCGCGACTCCCGCGTCCTCGCCAAGGATAAGGAAAATCTCACGAAGGGAATCACTTCGGCGAAAGCATCATGGCTTCGGCTAACAACGACGGGAACATGACACGAAAGATTGTGGAAGGTTGGAAGGGGGCGTTGCGGGATTTGAGAGGCGGGTATCCCAGCCCCCGGCATCAAGCCACGGTGGGTTCGCCGGATTTTCCTTTTGTTTTTTTGCGGGAGGAGAGGGCGGATTGGACCATGATCATTTCGCCGACGTTTTCGGCGGTGAGAATGCCAACGAGATTTTCGCCGGAGGAATCCATGACGGGGAGGGTGGGGCAGGGGCTGGCGCTGAGAATTTCGAAAGCCGCTTCCAGGCTGTAGTCGAGGGATACGGAGGGCGGTTTTTCTTTGACGATGTCGCGGATGGGATGCGTGCGGCCGTGCTCGGCAAGGGCGGCAATGAGATCTTTGCGCAGGAGCACCCCCTCGACTTTGCCGGTTTCATCGAGGATGGGGAAATCGTGTTGCGAACCGGCGATGAGGGCATCGACCGCATCGTTGAGGCTTGCGTGCGCTGGCAGGGTGCGGAACTTGGTGATCATGGCGTCCGAAACGGAGAGGCCTTTGGTTGCCTCCCGGATGCGGCTGAAGGCGGCTTCCTGACCGCCGGCCATGAAGATAAAGATGGCGATGATGACAAGAAAGAGGTGGGCATTTAAGAGGCCGAACAGGCCTCCAATGATCGCGAGCATTTGCCCGAGGCTGACAGCGGTCTGAGTGGCGCGGTCGTAATCCATGAACATCGCAAGGATGGCGCGCAGCATCCGGCCGCCGTCCATGGGAAAGGCAGGGACGAGATTGAAGACGATGAGCATCAGGTTGATCTTAAGAAGGTTCATCGGGATCAATCCGGGATTGCCAATGTCGTCGATCCAGAGGCTGCCGGGGAATTGCCGTAGGATCAGGATGAGCATCGCGGCAATGAAGACGTTCACGAGGGGGCCGGAGATTGCGATGACGAGTTCTTGAAATGGTTTGCGTGGGATGCGCTCGAGCCGCGCGACGCCGCCGATGGGCAGAAGCGTGATGTCGGGGGTGCGGATGCCGTAGTATTTCGCCGCGGTGGCGTGACCAAACTCGTGGAGCACGACGCAGGTGAAGAGCGCGAGTATGAACGCAACCCCGGTGAGGGCGGCGAGGGGGCCCTCGGACGTCAACAGGCCGAAACCGATCAGGGCGGGCAGGATAAAGAACGTCAGGTGGACGCGGACCTGGGTGCCGCGGATTTCACAGATGCGGAAGGACCATTTCATTTTGTTGTGCGGAATCGGAAGAAATTGATACCGTAAATCATAGTCTGTCGGATTCAAGGATGATTCGAGTAAAACCTTTTGAACTTTTGAACTTTTGATCAGATCACGTCGCCTGACCTCGGCGCCATTCGGTTCGTGAAGGCCTTCCCGGCGATGCCTTTACCGGATAAGAAATCCGAAAAGCTTCTTTCTCGCTTCACGTTGCAATTCGGATCTCCTGCAATAGCAGCTGCCTCTCCTCCGTAATGTCCCCTTAACTCAATCATCCCATGACGCTTCGCTCCCGCCTTCTTCCCCTTGTGGCCTTGCTGCTTTTGCCTGCTCCGCTCTCCGCCAATCCCAACGACTGGCCGACCTGGCGCGGGACCGATCACACCGGGCACGCCAATCCCGATCAGGACCTCCCGCTAAAATTTAGTAAGTCCGAGAACGTCCGCTGGGTCACCGCGATCCCCGGGAAAGGCCACGGTTCGCCCATCGTGGTCGGAGAGCAAATCTACCTCGCCACCGCCGACGGGAAGAAGCAAACCCAATCCCTCCTCTGCCTCGATCGCAAGACCGGCAAGCAAATTTGGGTCCGGGAGATTCACAAAGGGAACTTCCCGAAGAAGATCAACAACAAGGCAACCCACGCCTCCTCCACCCCGGCATGTGACGGTGAACGCGTTTTCATCAATTTTATGAATGACGGCGCGGTGCACACCACCGCCCTCAGCCTCAAGGGCAAGATCCTGTGGCAGACCAAGATCACGAAATACGTCGTTCACCAGGGCTTCGGCTCGTCGCCCGCCGTCTACAAAAACCTCGTCATCGTCTCCGCCGATAACAAGACCGGCGGCGCGATCTGCGGGCTGGACCGGAAATCCGGCAAGGTGATCTGGAAAATTGATCGTCCCAGGAAGCCAAACTATGTCTCGCCCATCATCTTCAGGATCGGAGGACGCGATCAACTGATCCTGATGGGGTGCGATCTCGTCACGAGCCTTGATCCAAACGACGGGAAGAAACTCTGGGAGTTCAAAGGTGCCACCACCGAATGCGTTTCTTCGATTGTCACCGACGGGAAGCACGTCTTCACCAGCGGTGGTTATCCCAAGAACCACATCGCGGCCGTCAAGGCCGATGGTTCCGGAGAAGTGGTCTGGAAAAACATTAGCCGCGTCTACGTTCCCTCCATGCTTGTGAAGGACGGTTACCTCTACGCCGTCATGGATGGCGGGGCCGCGATGTGCTGGAAGTCCGACACCGGCGAAAAGATGTGGAAGGGCAATCTCGGCGGCACCTTCACGGCTTCCCCTGTCCTGGTTGGCGATGACATCCATGCCATCAACGAAAACGGCGAGTATCTCGTATTCAAGGCCGACCCGAAGGAGTTTAAGATCATCGCCAGAAACCAGATCGGAGAAAAGGTCTTCTCCACTCCAACCATCTGCGGAGGTCACATTTACAGCCGGGTCGTGGAATACGACGGCGACGAGCGCATCGAGAAGCTTTACTGCCTCGGGATAAAGTAGTCAGTCGGGGACCACCCCTGTTCCAGACGCATCAATCGGAACTTTCCCGCCTGCCGCGATCGGGGGGGCGACAAGACCAGCAGAGACATCGCAAAGGAGATCGTGATTGGGAAGCCCCCATAAAACCACCCGGCCAAGAACTCCTCGCCGTCTGCAGCATCGACCCCGTTCCCGCCGGCCAGCGGCAGTTTATATGCGTCGGGGTATCGGTGCCGTAAGTGTCTGTCCGACATCAGAAATCGACAATTACCGGTAAGTGGTCGGAAAGCTTCCACGTCATGTCATCGGCCACCACCTTGGCGCGCGTCACCCGCTTGGCCAAAGCAGGACTCGCGAACACATAGTCCAGTCGCCGCGCGCTGCCATGGTCACCGGGCTTCTCAATTTTGGTCGGGAAGCTGCCGGTAAAGTGGTAGCCCTCACCGCGCTTCGCGTGTTCGAGATCGACCATGCCGGCGCCGGTGAATTTCGCAATCACCGAGTAGTCGAGTTTCCCGTCGCGCAGGTTTTTCTCCTTGTACTTCTCATCGCGCTTGCCGAAGAAGGGCTCCAGCTTGCCGTGGGCGTAGTGAGCGCGGTCGGCGGCCGAGAAGGTATTGAAGTCGCCGACCAGCATCACCTCGGCACCCTTCGGCAGCGATGCAATATCGGCGAGGATTAGATCCGCCTCGCGCCCGCGGGTTTCCCAATTGCTGGGGTGGAGGTGGATGACATAAAAGTAGATGCCTTTGATTAGCGCGCGCAGCTGCCCGTGGTGGAAGCCCTCGCGGAAACGCTGCACATCTTCGATCGGAAAGCGCGAGCTAATCCCCGTCGGGAACCCGTCCTCCTTCAAGATCGCCGAATGCTCGTGCCCCCACGCCGCCGCATCGGCTTTCAACTTGTCCGCCGTGTAGCCGTTCAACTCCTGCAACGAAACGACGTCAGGCTCTTGGTCCTTCATCCACTTGAGGTAAGTACCCTTACGCTCCGGGACTTTGGTGAAGCCATACCAGACGTTGTAAGAGACAACGCGCAGCCCGTCCTCCGCCGGCGCGAGGCCGGCGGACAAAAGGCATGCCAGAAAGGAGCAGAGAATCTTGGACACGTGAGCAAGATTCTAGCGGCTACTTCCATTAGTGCGAGCTTCGATAATAGGCAAACTGCTAGAAAATTGCTTTTGGCGGGAGGGCCTTGAGACCGCCTTTGGACCGGATCGGATGGGGGAGAAAGTAGTATCAGAGTGAATCAAGAGGGATTTTGATTTTTTTTCGTAGGCTGATTTTGGGCACGGCGGGACGTGCCGGATCGAGGTGTCGATTTGGCCGGCGATGTTTGGGACCTCGACGGGATGTTCGTTTCGGGGACCGAACGGTGGAGACGGGAGCGGGTGGTGGCAGCCACCGGTTGCCCGGAGTGAACGTCCGGGCCTCGCCGCCTTTGCCTGGCGACCTGGTATGACGAGCCCTCGATGCTGCTTACGGCGAAACCGGGGCGGAGTATCTTCGAGCCATGGTCCGATCCGGGGAGACTTAAGTATGCTCCCGCGGGTCGGATCGGGGGCGACCGGTGTCTTGGCATACTTTCACAAGCCGTCGCGTGAAAGCGCGGCAGGGGGTTGATGAGCCATCCGGTCGCCCCGTCTCCGTTTGTTCAATCCCGTCCGCGTTTCATGCCGTTGTCGGCCGCGGGTTGGAGGAAAGGCGATGGTCTACGAGGAAGGTCGTACTGAAGGTGTTCATGAGAGCTCGGGCAGGTCGATGCCGTGGGTTTCCTTGATGACGCGCCGCCAAAAGCCGACGGGGTGGGCTTCGTCGGTGATGAGGTCGAGGCCACCGGAGAGAGTCCGCCATTTGCGCTGGAGCACCCCCCAGGTGTGCTGGGCGGCGGTGTCGAGTTGGTCCGGATCGACATTGCGGGCCCGACCTTCGGGACCGAGGTAAGGGACTTCGTTTTGTGCCAGGGTGCGCACGAGCCGGAGGTAGCGGCGGGCGGCGGCGAAGATGCCGTGCTGGCCGTTGGCGTTCCAGCGGATGATGCGATCCTTGAGTTCGGAATAAGTATGCCGAGCATAGCGGAAAACGGAATCCTTAGAACGCCCGCAGTTGA
>CALFSW010000408.1 GCA_937916505.1 uncultured Verrucomicrobiales bacterium
ATACCACCATCGCACAAGCTCTCCCCGCCAGCCTCGAGCAAGTTACCTACATCGGCATCTACGCCAAAAACACCCGCTCCGAATTCACCAAAATCGAGCGCGTCCAGGACGATCAATAAGGCCGCGCTTCAGAACCTTTAACGGCTCCTTTTGCTTTGCCTGAAACAGAAACTGCCGATGAATCGAACGGGACGTCGTGTGGGAGATCGCCCAATCAGAACTGTGCTGAATAATCAATTGGGGTTTCGGCATACCGCGGATCTTGAGATGCCAAAACGACCAAATCAAGATGGTCTTTGTCGTTAGAACTGGAAATTAAACGATGGTGCGTTACAGGGACTGGCGGAGCTTCTGTTGGGCGCGGGCCAAGTTGCGCTGGTTTC
Source organism: uncultured Verrucomicrobiales bacterium (assembly GCA_937916505.1). Taxonomy (GTDB): domain Bacteria; phylum Verrucomicrobiota; class Verrucomicrobiia; order Verrucomicrobiales; family Akkermansiaceae; genus SW10. The sequence continues at coordinate 384 of CALFSW010000408.1, forward strand.
GCTCGGCGTCTTTCGGCTCTCCATATTTCAGCGACAGTTCATAGTGGCGGACGGCACCTGCGAGGTAACCGCCGGCTTCGAGCGAGACACCCAGATTCCCGTGGGCCAATGCGGCGGTTGGATCGATCTCGATTACCTTGTCATAGTGATTAATCGATTCCTCCAGCTTTCCGACCAGTTGGGCCGTGACCCCTGCCTGATACTGCACCGCAGCGCTGTCGGGATTCAGCTCGGCTGCCTTGACGGCCAGGCGATACGCCTCACTGAGCTTGCCTGCCCAGCCCATCACCTTCGACAGATTCATCAGCGCCCGTCCGTGAGCCGCCGGATCGATCTGGCTCATCACGTCGCTTCTGACTTGCCGCAGCGTTGCATCGTCCTTACTTGGGCTGGCAATTCCTTCACTGGCCATGACGTTCAAAATCTCAAGGGCCAGCAAACGGTGCCCTTCGATCGTCGGATGCACATGATCGAGGAACACCTCGTTGCCTGGAATTCCGTGCTGCGAATGTTCCTCTTGTATCGCCACGAAGTCGATCAGCGGGATTTCCCGCTCCATCGCGACCTGCGCGACAATCTCGCTCGTTGGGCTCAGGGCACGCAGCGGGCAGACGTCTTCGTCCATGGCGCGGACCAGGGCGGTCTTGGCCTCGTCGTGTCGCCCCAATTGTGCCAACGTGTGGCCCCGCTGGAAATGGGTTGATGCGTGGCGATCGTCGATCTTCACGGCTTCATCCAGCGCCGTTAAGGCTTCGCTCGGTTCTCCTTGCGCAAGTTTTTCCTCGGCGAGTTGGTAATATCCCTTCCACCGGGCCAATTCGTTCCCGGTCAAATCTGCGCGGTGCTCACTCTTGAATGGCGAGGCCCCGAGCAGATTGGAAGCGGGCGTGATTAGCACAACCCGGGCCCCCACAGAATGCGCAATGTCGATCATCCTCAACAGATTATAACGGTAGTGCTTGAGCACCTTTTCCTGCAGCGCGTCGTCCCGCTTGTATGCCGAGAGTCCGATCATTTCCGTATTCACCTCACTGTTCAACTCGTTCCTTTGCGGAGGCTCGGACCAGGAGGATGCCAGGTTCCGGATCACGTTGGCTCCGAGCGTGGCGGCGCGGGATCGCGCAGCCCACGTCGAGATACGGAGCACCGACGCCGGGGTGTCCTTGATGTCGCCGTAGGTTCGCTCCTCCAGGAACTCGTTGTGGCCGGAATAGATGATGAACAAGTCTGGCTCGTATTCGATGAGTTGCTCCATCAACAACGCCGCGCGATAGCTGGCATAGCTCACGCCTCCCGCATTGATGACCTCCCATCGCCGTTCGGTTGAAGTGACGGTCAAATACTCGCGTAACCAGCCTGAAAACGAAGTGGCGTCGTCGTAGGGACGTCCGTGCGTCGTCGACCCTCCCACCGAGAAAATACGATATGTTCCGTCGGGTTTTTTTCGCGGAAACGTCTGCGAGTTGAACAGCCGCAGTTTGTTCTGGGCGGTGACACACTGGACCGTGCCGTCGGATCGTTCCTCTTCGACAAACAGCGGTAGCTGATCGAATCCGACGTAAGGATCCGATTCGTAAAGCGCCGGTTGGACGCCAAACAGAGCCAGTGCCAATTCCAGCATCCCCAACACCAGAGGAACCGTAATTGCCGAGAAGAGCAACTTCTTGCGCCGCGAAAGCTTCACTGGCGGTGAAACATCCCTCTTGTGCCCTGATCGCTGTGTCGTCTTCTTTGGTGTCATTGAGATCCGCGCTTGGAGCGGCTGTAAGGGAAGTTTTGCGATCGCTGCGAAACACCCTCTGCAAACTTCCGCAGAGTCAGGTGCGAGATTTCGGAGTCGGAAAAAAAGGCCGCCGGAATTACCGAGCGGCCCTAGGGGATACCTGATTCAAATCGCATTCACGATTTCTATTGTCGCCGCCGCCGGCCGAACAATCCGAAACCAGTCAAGGCGACCAAGGCCAGCATGGAACCGGATGGCTCGGGAACCACGTTAATGTGCATTTCGACATCTCCGAGAAGCATTTGGGCTTTCAGATCATTGCCCAACCCATTTCGTATCATCAGGGCCGGGATGGTCGTTCCGCTGAAGTCTCCACCACCTTGAAATACCCCGGCACCATTGCCACTAGGGTCGGTGTTTGCAATGAGAACGCCGACAGCGCCTGCGGCCTCGGCATTGGCCACCTTATCAACGAACGCGATGGCACCACGATCAATCAGGGCGATGTTTCCGGCGATGAACCCTCCGAAATCTCCCGCCTCGCCATTGCCGGGAACAAGTTGGATAAACGAGGTCACGTCACCAGTGGGGGACGTGAGCGGGTTGAAGCGGGCAAAGTCTTCTCCAGCCGGAGCAGGATCATTCGTAGTGGATTCAACTTCAGCGTAGGAGGTCACCGTCGGTAATGTCTGGTCCAAGAAGGCCATGGTTGTGACCGCCTGCGCTTTCGTTGCGAATAGTGAGCAGAGAGGAATAGCCACGCAGGCCATGAGAGATTTATTAATTTTGGTAGTCATCAGGATATCAGCAGTTTTATAAGCAACTACATCAGTCTTGTGAGGTAATCATCTTCTTGTCAATAGCAAAAATTAATCGTAGATAGGGGG
>CALFSW010000409.1 GCA_937916505.1 uncultured Verrucomicrobiales bacterium
GCCTGGCCTTGTCATTTGGACCTTCCACCTCCTGAGCCAGTGACAAACCTCCGAAAAGGAAGACCCCCGACAAAAGGCCTCCGGCTATCGCTTTCTTCTTCATGTTTTGTGATATCAGCAGGTTGAGGGATGATCGCTATGGTAATCTTAGCGTCACTTTGGCCCCCTCCGATCCAACTTAGACGTCGGAAGCCCGGATTTGTTGGAATTAATCTCCAAATCCAAGTTTGATCCTAACAGGATCATGATCACCGAAGTGTCACAACTCTGTAAAAAATCGATCTGCGACAATCAATCTACGACCTGATCCAGGAGTATAAGGCGATCACCACCACCCCGATCAGGTTCAAGACCACTCCCTCCCGCACCATTCGCGGCACCGTCAAATGCCCCGATCCGAAAACCACCGCATTCGGGGCCGTCGCCACCGGCAGCATGAAGGCACAGCTTGCGCTCAGAGCGGCAGGCAACATCACCACCAGCGGATCGATCTCATTTGACAAGGCCACCGTCGCCAAAATCGGCATGATCAGAATCGTGCTCGCGGTATTGCTCGTGAGTTCGGTCAGGAATGTCATCAACAAACAAACCGTCAGCACCAGCGCCAAAACCGGTAAAGTTCCAACTCCCGACAATGCCCCTGCGATGGAAGAACTCAGCCCCGATTCCTTGATTCCAGCGGCCAGACAAATCCCACCGCTAAAAAGCAACAAAACACCCCACGGCACCTCTTTGCAGGATTCCCAATCGAGCAACCGCCCCCGTTCTCCTTCTTTCCCCGAGCCATCGGGAAGGAGGAAGAGAAACATCACTCCCACAAAAGCGACCGAAGCATCATTCGCTCCCGACAAACCCAGCCACGAACTCCAACCACCAAACGGTTCCACCCTCGTCATCCACGCCAGCGCGGTCAGCCCAAACACGATCAGGGTTCTTCGCTCCGCGGGACGCCAAATTCCGGCTGCGGGAAGATCAAGAGCAATCTCCCCCTTTTGGCTCCGACTCAACCACAGCCACATGAGCGGAAGCATGAGCACCACAACCGGCACCCCGTATCCCATCCATTGGGTGAAAGTCATCACCTTCCCCGTCGCCTCCTGATATTGTTCGATGAAAACCAGGTTCGGAGGCGTCCCGATCGGTGACCCCAACCCGCCCACACTCGCCGCATAGGCGATCGCCATCATCAAGGGGGCCGCGAGCGGATTCACTCCTCCCTCTTCCGACCCGCCGTCCAAAACCGCCAAGGCAATCGGCAATAACATCAAAGTCGTCGCCGTATTGGAAATCCACATACTCAAAACCGCCGCCGCCAGCATAAACCCCAGCATCAGCATCCTGGGCTTCGTTTTCCCGTCATTTCTCTTTCCCCCGCAGAGGCGAACCATCCCAATCGCCAATCGCCGGTGCACCCCGCTCTTCTCCATCCCCTTCGACAAAAAGAATCCCCCCATCAAAAGCAGAATCAACGGATGACCGTAACTCTTCGCGACCGTCGTTTTGGCATCCAGCACTCCCAGAAGAGGCAACAAGGAAATCGGCACCAGGGATGCCACCGGAATCGGGATTGCCTCAAACATCCACCACAAGGCCGTGAGCACGGTGATTCCAAGGGTAATCGCCGCCGATCGGTCCATCCCCGCCGCCGAGGCTGCCATTCCGGCCAGGACCCCCAACAAGGGAGCCAGCCAACGCATTGCAATCTTCACTTGAGCCATCCCGGCCAAGTCTAATTAAAAAACCGCTCTCTCCAAACCAAAAGCCCGGACAAGACTAATTGGATTTTGCGGGCACTTTCGGCACCTCCAACTTCTGCCCGGCCTTCTCCCACCCCAAAGTCCCGCTGGCAAGATGGAGCACATTTTCAAACCCCAACCGCTTCCAAACAGGAAGAGAAGCCGAGCTACGTCCACCACTGCGGCAATGCATCAGGTAGGTCTTCTTCCGGTCCAACTTCCCGAGCTTGGCCGCAAAGGCTTTGTCGTTCATGTTGATATTGATGGCCCCCTTGATATGCCCCGCCGCAAATTCTTTCGGAGTCCGGAGATCAACCACGACAATTTTGGGATCCTTCTTCAACTTTGCCGCCGCCTTGTCAGCCCCAATCGGAGTGACATCAGCAACCGCAAATCCAATGAGAAGCAGAAACGAAATAAAAGAGGTCGCGCAAATTTTCATGAAGTCATTCTAGCAGCCGATCCCCTTTACGAAAGGGCTAAAACAACGCGATGATCTCTCGACCGATAAAGAACTCCTCGACAGTTTGGCGTACCTGGACCCGTTGATCGTCACCCGTCAGGACGGCTCCCGGTGCTTGTCTCTCACAAATAAATCATTCTGTTTTTTGAGAGCTTTCCCTTGGTAATGGAAAATCCCTACAGGACCGTATGAATCGTTCATTCTCCGCTTAACGTTGTCGAATCAATGGAAGAGGCACGCTTATCCTAAATTTGACGTTATCGGGACATTCCGGCTTGCGTCGATTCGGGTCGTGTGGGAGCGTCCCTCGCACTATGGAAAGTTCAAACCACCAAGACATTGTCGAACTCCTCTTCCTTGCTCTTTATCAGGATGATCACCTCTCGATTGAGGAGGACAGCATGTTGCAGAAGGCATTGATTGCCTTGGGCTGGGAAGATAGAGAGCAGACAGGCCCCTCGGTGGGGAAGGCCTTTGCGGCGATTCGGGAAGCGAAAGCTTCGGATGAGGCGAAGGAGGCTTTTTTGGTGGGATGCACCTCCCGTATCAAGGAAGCAGGTCAGTCCGCCCTTGCATTTGAATGGCTGGGTAAGGTTCTTGCGTCCGACGGATTGGACCAAGGCGAAGGGTGGCACTTTGAGCGGGTCGAGAAGATGCTGTTTGATTGAGCTTGGTCTCACGCCGAGACGCAGAGGATGCGTTGATTAGATCCTGCAGTTACGGCAACGGCTTCCCTGCTGCCAGAATTGAACCGGCGGGCAGGAAGGAAAGGAAGATGTGTTTGGTTGCCTTCATTCGATGCATGAACATTGATTGTTTTCAAAAGACGGATTCTTGCAAACTGGATGTCTCGCGGGCCCTTGGTTTACCGCCGCAATTAAAGCGGATCGCCTTTCCCATTCCGAATCAAGTCCGTGCCAATCGAGACTGTCTCTTAAAACTCAACGACTCTCAATCGCATGAAACGCTTCGAATCGCTATCGATGGGCTGATGATCCCGGACCGTTACCGAATCTGTCCCATCCAGATTGTCGACGAGCGTGCCGACAGTCGTTGAAACTGGCGTCCAGTTACTCAGATCGGAGCAAACTTCAACCATGTAGGTGAGCTGGGGAGCGTTGCGCCTCTTTCGGAAGGTGAGGGTGAGATAGTCATCGCTCTCGCCGAGGACCTCGATGACCTGAACGTCGGCAAACGGCAACTTCTCTTCATCAATTGATGTCGGATCTGAACCAATCGCAAACTCAAGGAAGTTGCTGCTACCATCTAAATCGAAGTCAGCCAAACGCTCCGACAACGGCCCAAGGCCAAGACCCTTCGATGACGCCCAGAATTCATAACTTTCCTCATCGTTCACCGGGTGGCTCCCCGGGGTGGGATTCAGAGCCAACCAGTTGCTTGCGTCGTCACCGTAGATTTGCATGCTGGTTCGCGTCAGCGACTGACCACTCCCGTCAGCGGAGGTTGGCCAAGGTGCCGCGCTGTCGTAAGTCACCGTATCTTCGAACAAGTAAGGATAAAATGACGATCCTCCCGCTGGAGTCTGGAGTGTGTCCGGCCGCTGGAGACGCACCGGCGCGCCCCCGTTATCTAACAAATTCCCAGCTCCTGCCGACCAAGGGCCTCGCAACTGCGAGGCAAGCGCCGTCGGGTAGGTTCCCAGGAAAGCATCTCGCTCTGCAATGTTGGCGATAGGATCGAAACCCACAATCACCAGCAAGCCACCTGCTGCGAGATCCTCAGGCGCAAAATCAAAATCGGCCTCACCACGGAGTCGCCAGTTGGCCAAGCTCTCGATCGATTGACCGGCATTGTAAATCTCGATGAATTCGAACCCGCTGTCGGGATCCATACTTGGGTTATACATGACTTCACTAATGACCACCGGTCCAACCCGAACCGTATTCCCGCCGACCGTATTCGGCAGTCCGAAGGTCTGCGACTGCATCGGGTAGAATCCGCCGTTGCCATTTGGCCAGCGACCGAATGATTCGCGATTGGCGGAAGCCCCGAATTCGGCATGGTCAACGAAGCCGAGCAAGTTACCGAACTCGTCGGCCGTTATCAGGTAGAGATCGTCACCACTGGCACTATTGAGAGCGAAGTCGATAAGATTGGTTCCGGAGTTGAAGTTCCCCTCGTCGAAAGTAACAAGCGCACCTGCGGCGAGGGTTGTTCCGTCGGCAATTTTAAATTTCTTGTAGTCATCGCTGTCATCGGAGATGAACCACCCGCCCAGATCGATCGGAGCATCCGTCTGGTTGTAAATCTCAAACTGGTCGATGGCAGGCAAGTCGGTGTGTGCCAGCACTTCATTGAAAACAACCCGATTATCGGGTCCACTCCCGGCCCCTCCGGGGGAACCATAAAACTCACTCGACGGACGCCACTTCCCACCGCTTGCGAGGTAGGTATTGAGCGCGGGTTGCGTCACGGGAGAGCCAACCAAACTCTCAAGCTCAAGCGAGCTTCCCTTGCCATCAGCGCGACCCGGCCAGCTACCGGAATCGTTGTAGGCGAAGTTGAGGAGATCTGTCCCAGCTCCATCCTGGAGACGCAGGATCTCGCCGCCATTATCGAGCGAGCCTGAGAAGACCCCGGCAACCGTGACAGATTCTGTCTGCCAGGGTGAGGAAGGATCGGTGTAGCGGCTGGAGAAAACAGCCTCGTCGCCGACAACAACAATTCGCCCGCCTGCGGGGAGCACGGTGTTTGAGGGAAAGATAAAACTCACACCATCGACGAACTGAAGCCCGTCAAGAGTCAGGTTCTTCCGACTGGTATTCAAGAGTTCGACAAACTCTCCATTGTCCGCTCCAAACGGATTGTAATTGATCTCCGAGACAACAAGTTCGCCTGGTGAAGGAGCGACCGCATCGAGATAGAAAAAGGCCTCATCGAGAGCAGACCACTGGCCTCCCAATTTCACGCGGGCCCGGACGTACCCCGAATCTGTGAGGGGGATTGGTCCGGTGTAAAACTGGCCGCCGGGGTCGACACCCTCTCCTTCTGGAAACTCGATCCCAACGAGCCGCGGCAGGCAGAGCAGATCGCTGCTACCCATGCTCTGGTTGAGGAGGTGGAAGGCCAGAATATTCGTGCCGGCGACCAGATTGCCAATGCGTGTTGTCAGGTCGTAGGCCTGGAACTGCTTGGCAGCCGAATCGGAAGTCGATCCGGCAGCGCTCGAGATCCAAATAAGGCTGGCAGGCTTCTGCAACGAGGCAATTTCCAACCCGTTGAGGTAAGCGACGAAGCCGTCCTCCGCCTTCATGTCGAGACGCAGCTGGTCCAGGTCGTCGATTTGCTGCGGGGTGAGCGTAAACTCAATACGAGCGAAGGCCGAGGCGTTCACACCCTGCATGGCCTGGAGATTCAAACCGATGAGAGTATCGTAGTCCGGTCCAATGTCGAAACCGATGCCGCTGGTACCGGTCTGCCAGGACGCGTCGTCGAAAGGTTCACTACCGCCCTTCCAGCTGTTGCCAAGCGAACTTCCTCCATTCGCGATCGAAGGAATGAGTGCCTTGGCGGCCACGCCCTGATCTAGCAAAATCGTCTCGGTGCTTTCCGGAGGAGTCGCATCGCCGATCGGATCCGAACCGTCGGTCGTGTAATAGATCTGTCCCCCGGCAGCGTTTCCGGCCAGGGAGAGAGCAAGTTGAAAACCTGCCGCGACGTCGCCACCGCGCTGGCTAAAAATAGGTGCGTCAAAACTTGGAAACACCCCGGCCGAGCGCATCTGCGAGATCACCACGCCGGTGCGCTGATTGATCAGGTCGCTCTTCATCGAATCAATGTGCCCCTGCCAAGTCGACGGGGTCCAGCTCCCGCCACCCCAACGTGCGGTCTCGGCGATGACTGGTTTCTCGATGACAGCGGTGAGTTCATCGATCTGTGAGAGGACCCGATCGCGGGTGAGCATGCCGCCGTTGAAGAAGAATTTTTGCGCCCGGTCAGCAAGCAGGAGCTTAAACTCGTCGTGCCTCTTGACCATCGCCCAAAGGCTCTCCGGCCCGCCACGATTGATGACGTTCGCGTTCAAAGTGGTACGCATGATCACGTCGCTGTCCCAAGCGAAGAATTTGTAGGAGGCATCGGGTGCCTTTCGGCTGGCCGAGGCCCAGTTCTGCGAGGTATTCCAGTCCCAGTCGTTGCCGCCATAAAACTGGAGCAACATGTAGTCGGCATAGTTCTCCACATCCATGTAGGTTTGGAGTTCTTCGTAGTCACCGAGCACACCCTTCATCGCGTTCCAGGTGCTCTTGTCACCGTCGATCGGCGAGCCCGCATTGAGTGCCTCGTAGTCCTCCTTTTCCCCGCCGAGATAGGACGCCATGAAGGCCGCGTTGGGACGCTCCATCAGGTGATGGATTCCGTGGTAGGTCCCGTTGAGGTAAACGTGGACCCAGCGCCCGCGCGGAGCCAGGTTACCAGCTTCAAGTTGGCGATCGAATGACCAACGGCCTCGCACGAAGACACCGCCGTGGCCACTTGGATGGGTCCAGAACCAGTTGTCGTGCGAGCCGGTACGCAGGATGATTTGGTCGAAGTCCCTGGCCGCATCGCCGCCGTAAAGATCGTAGTTGAGGCGGGAGCGACCGTAGGCTTTCTTGAAACTCATGCGCATGTTCTTTTTCGGCGAGTTAATGCTGTGCCCACCAAAGTGTTCAACTCCGCAATCGATCTGAAATCCAGTCGCTCCATCGGGAAAGATCAGCTCCATCGAAGTCTCGGATTCGGTCTGCGAGACGGAGCCTGACTGGACCAGTGAGACCGACGGGATTTCGAGCAACGCGTCCTCCATCTGCGGCCCCCAGGTCGGGTGATTAGTGATGGTAGTGGACATGACCCCTTGATTCACGACGTCGCTGACAAAAACGTAGGTGTGGGTCGAGACCATCGACACCGGCCCGCCACCACCGGCCGTATAGGAAATCGCGCGGAGCGTCGTCGTTCCGGAAATGTTAATCGGCGAGGAATAGACTGTCCCCGAAGTGGTTGTCGGCTTGCTACCATTCGTCGTGTAACGGATCGTCGAACCGGGGATTGTCGAGGTCAGCGTCACGTCAAAGGGGCTGCTGAAGAAACCGCGTTCGATGCTGAACCCGGCACAGTTCACGCCCGCCACCGAAGGTGTGCCATTTGCACTCCCGGGTGACGGCGAGGCAAAGTAGCCCGTCATCGTTCCATCCGGGCTTGTGCCGAACGAAATGTCGGTCACCTGGGGCAAGTATGTCGGAGAGTATACCGAGGCTGGTGTCTGCCCGTCCGGCCGCACCAACGCGAGATATTCGCCTCCTGAAGAAAGCTTGAAATTTGTATGTAACTCCGGATCGGTAGCGCCTGAGCGATCTTTATTCGAAGCGAACACCACGAGGTATCCCCCGCCTGGCACAACCCGTGATGGAAACTGCCACTTGGTCAGGTCTGCGACGTCATCGGTGAGATACCAGCCTGCGAGATTTAATTCCTCCGCCTGCTCGTTAAAAATCTCGATCCAGTCAGACGACTCGCCGTCCTCATCAAGCAAGATCGTGCTATTGCTGGCCATGAACTCACTGATACCTACAGAGGGATCGATCACTGAGATCGTGAACACCTCTTCGACCAAATGGCCTCCCAAGTCGGTGGATCGAATCCTGATCGAGAGCGTCCCACCGCTTACAGGGAGCGTTTGGGCCACTCTCAATTCGTCGCCGCTGATCGAAAACGTGGCGTTATCATCATCCCCGGCACCAGTCACCAGAGCATAACTGTGAACATCACCGGAGTCCGGATCGACAGTGGTCAGGATACCCAACCTGCTGCCGGGCGACAGGTCATTCGCCACGACCGTCGTGCTCAAGGAGACGCCCGTTGGAGCCTGGCCTATGACAAGGTTGATCGCGAAATTTTTCTCGAACCAGAGTCCGCCGGGGTCAGTGCTGCGCACCCGGATCGAGTAGGATGAGCCGACACCGCCAAGTGTGGCCGCAGCTTCCAGACGAGGTCCGGAGATATTGAACAGACCATTGTCTCCTCCCCCTGCACCGGAGACCAACGAGTAAACGAAGATGTTGTCGCTCGCGTTTGGATCAGTCGTACCAAAAAGGCCGACCAACGCTCCGGTTGGTGTCGAAGGAAGCAAGTCGGTGTTGTTCAGAGTGATATCGGTTGGCTGAAGGGGGTTTTCCGGCTCCTCAAGGGCGATGTTGAACGAGTAGGTCCGATTGAGAGTGGACCACTGGGCATTGGCAGTTGGCGGATTTGGGAGAGACCCGGGGAGGTTATTCCCCGTCTGGAGGAAATCAGCATCGCCGCCAGATCCAAACGGAACAACCCCGGAAGATTGGTGGAAACCAGCGACGATCGTCTGGCCTGCGCCGACCATGATCGACGGGTTTCCGCCGCCTGAGATAAAGTCCGCATGGTTCGCCTGGCCGGCGCCGGCCGCAATCGGGTCGCCTTTCACCAGGATTGAGTAGCTACTTGCGCTCCCGTTGGGACCACCACTATAAGTAGCGACAAAGGGAGTGAGCGTCCCCCCGCCATCCGCCCAAAAGTTGACATCGGTGACCACCAACTCCACCGCACCACCGCTGTTGTTCGTGTAGGAGCCCGTGGTGAAAATATAAAACATGTCACCACGATTCGCGGTGTCTACGCCACCGAGATCGCTCACCAAAGCCCCCTCTGCGGCATCGTCGCCGATGTGAACAGTCAGAGCCAGAGTGCTAGCCGGGGAGAGGAATAGGAACAGAAAGGTCAGTAGCTTTTGGCTGGTCGTCATAGAAAATTGAGAAGGTCTGAATCAGTCGGTGAAAGGCACGCAAAAGGAATTCAATCTCCGGAAGAGACTGAAAACAGGAACATCGTGAGCAAGCCACGCTATCAGTAATTACCCGTATTGGCTAATTCCCCACTTCACGAACCTGGTAGAACCGTCGAGACGAGTCTCCGGGGAGTGGGCTGTCCGTGAAAGAGGTCGTCATCGCCTCAGGAACCCCTTTAACACTGTCATTCAGCTCGATCCAATTCTCAAGGTCGCTGGACGCCCAAATCGCATAGGTCGTTCCCGGACGCGAGTTGAAGACGATGGTCGCCGAACTCAAATCCTCACTGAGAGCAATGTCGACGATCGCCAGAGGCACGCCCGCACCTGGTTCGATGGCAATGTTGAATGCGTAGTTACGGGGTAGGTTCGACCAGTTGGCATCTTTGGTGAACGGAGACCCAACCACACCGACGGTCACTCCGACATCGAGGAAATCCGCGTCGGCATCGGCCGGCTGACTGAAAGGAACCACTCCTGCAGTCTGATAAAAACCTGCAAGAATCATTTCGCCGTCCCCCAAAGTGACCGATGCCGGTTGCCCACCTACCGTAAATTCGACCGTATTCGTCTCCCCTGGCGTCGCTGTGATGACATCGCCGATGGCGAGAATCGTGTAGTTGGCGGCCACGCCAACTCCCAGATCGTTATAGCTCACCACGAAGGGCGTGACGTCCCCGGCCCCATCTGCCCAGAAATTAACCTCCGAAATCCGGATCTCCTCGTCACCGCCCGAGGTATTGGTGTAAGGCGAACCATGCAGGGCATAGGTGAGAGCCCCGCCATTGGCACCATCAACACTTCCATTGTCTAAGACTCCCGAGAACTGCGGAGCGGCATCGCCGATGTATTGACCACTCGGGAAGCTGGCCTCGTTCTCCGGGTCGGTGCCCTCGGAATATTCCACGTCGTCGTCGAATCCATCGTTGTCGGTGTCTGCCAAATTCGGGTCACTGGTGAAGCCACCCGGATTATCGCCACTGCGCTCTTCTCCATCGCTCAGACCATCGCCGTCGGTATCCGCAATCAGTGGATTGGTTCCGGTGTCGGTGTCGCTCGCAAAGGTTCCCGTGTTGGTCTCGACCAGATCATCAAGACCATCATCGTCGGAATCACTCTTGAGTGGGGATGTCGGCGGACGTGAGCCAGCCCCCTCGACTTCATCGTTATCAAGCAGCAAGTCATCATCACTATCGTCGTCCCGTGGGTCGGTCCCGTTGCGGGATTCGCCGAGGTTATCCAGCCCATCTCCGTCAGGATCCCCTTCGGCACCATTGACAGGATCGACAGAGCCATCGTCATTCGGGTCGAGGCTGTGCTCGATCTCCCACTCATCCAATAGCCCGTCGCCATCCGAATCCGTACCACCTTGCTGCAAATCGATTTGGTAGTGGTAGATGCGATTGGTCACAGCTCCATTGGTGGACCAATCGGTGCCGGTGACAGCGATGTCGCCATCAACACTCACGGTAGACTGCGCGATCACCAGGACATCCTCGGAAGCACCTTCTCCAAAAACTGCCGAAGCAGGGCTTAAATTGACTTCGCCATCGCTCCCCATATAGCCACCGACAATTGTCGAGTTCCCGGGAAGTTCAATTGTCCCGGCACCAAGAGCGGCCTCCACATCGGTCCCGCTGGCATCATTCGCCAAACTCTCTCCAATCCAAATGACATCATAGTCGATAGGGTCATGACTGTCAGCAAGACCAGTCTGAATCGCGAGGAACGGAGTCGCTGCAGAAGCGGCATTATTGTTTGATTGGTAGCGAAAGATCGAAGTTCCAAGGTCAATCGTTTGAGGATCTGTCGTGCTCAGCACCTCTTGGTTCGCGATCACCATAAATGTGCCCGCCGTATCAGTCGCAAAAATATCGGGAGCGACGGAAGGATCGAGACCTCCGACCGGGGTCGCGAAGGAATGGATTGCCGACAAAGCGAGAGTTGAGCAAATGACTGATTGGAGTTTGGGAGATTTCATTACGAGTTTAGGCTAGG
>CALFSW010000410.1 GCA_937916505.1 uncultured Verrucomicrobiales bacterium
AGGCGAAATTGAGACTACCGGAGGTAGCCTTTATTCTTAACCTGACGCGAATGCCTGATTGCCTTAAACAATATTCAATGGGAGATTGAGTGAGAGTAAACCTCTCTAAGATATGCCATTTCGGTAGTATCACCCATAGATCCATACCATACACAACCATGATCAAAACAATCCTACCCTTGGGCATTCTCGCCTTGGCCGCCAGCTCCCTCCACGGGGCAAGCTTGGTGGACTATGATGCTGCCATCGACACCTCTGGCTTCACCTCCCGAAGCACAACAGCCGCTACCTTTGACGGGTCAAATATCGTGGCCTTCGATTTTGGAGCCATCGCCGGAGATGCCACCTTTGAATTTATTATCAGCGGAGACCCCGCTGCCGGGGGACGAAACGGTTACATTGGAAGAGCTGATGCCAACCCAGCCAACAGCCTTCGCTACGAACAGTGGGACAACACCGGCCAGCTTGGGTTTACCCGGGGTGGAGTCGCTGACAATACCTTTTCCGCTCTCGATGCCGCGTCTCCTTCTGCTGACACCCATGTCACCTATCGCTGGACTCAAGGGACGGGCACCATGGATCTTTTCATCAACGGCGCTCCCACTGATTCCATTGCTGGAGCGACCTTTGAAATGCCCACCGGGCCCGGGCATTTGGGGAACGTTGCCGACGCTGGAACTGAAGGAATGATCGGCACGATTTCGCGTGTCACCACCTTCAATACCGCTCTCGCTGACGCTGAAATTTCCGCTCACGCCAACGCCTGGACCGGCGTTCCCGAGCCTTCAAGCGCCCTCCTCTCCGGAATCGCGGCTCTGGCCCTCCTTCGCCGCCGCCGATAGAGCTCAGCGAAATCATTTTCAAAAGCCAGCTCCGTTCACCAACGGACGCTGGTTTTTTCTTGTCTGGAATTTCAGCTCCAGAGTGATCTTCAGCCCGTTCGCTATCCTCCCGGTCCTTGAGCCAGCCTCGCCTCAGTACTCTGTGACTTCGTCAGCGCGTCTGGCAGGAGTTTGCCCATGCTGCAGGATGTCGTGGAAGAGCTCTTTTTGAGATCCATCCGCAAGGGAACAAAAAATGGCCGCAAAGACTCTGGGAGTCTTTGCGGCCAAATGCGGGATTTTTTGTCTTCAGGAACTTCGTTCCCAAAGAATGAGCCGGGCTTACGGCACGGGATTCACGACAACACGAAAGTAGCGGGGCTCCTTCCCATCTGCCAGTAACACGGGAAATGGAACTTCAACCACTTCATAAGCAGCGTCCTCCGATGAGTCCGTCACAAGGGTCGGCTCATCGGAACCGTCAACCCAGTTCTCCAGATCGGAGCTGAACTGCGGAATGTATTCCACGCTTCCCGGAGATCCGTGATCGTCTCTTCTGGTGAAGACCCCATTAATCTCAACGATGGCGCCGCTGGAATCAACATCGACAATAGGAGTGCCGTTCGAGCTTCCATCGATCGCGAGACCTGCCGGATCAACAGCGTTGGGATCGGTGCCGAAGGCAAACTCGAGGAGGTTGTTGAGGCCATCCGAATCACCGGCATCAGAGAGGTCCGCTCCGTTGCCGGAGTTTGCCGCCGAGCCGAAGTTGACCACGCGCCATGCTTCGATGGCACTGGCGAAGACTGAAGTCAGCGCGACGTCATTGCCATCACCAGCGAGGTAATCAACTTCGCCGGCGGTTCCCGATGAGAGGAAGTCAGCGGTAAACGGATCACCGGACGCGAATGGACCACTGACGGCATCAGCAGCATCGTTCGCAATGATGATGATGTCGCCAGGACCTGCTTCGACGGTGGCCGACTGCGAAACGGCGAGTGTTCCGTTGGAAACGGTGACCGCACCTGTGACGGCAACCTGATCCCAATCCGTTCCCGCTGTCCCGGCGGTGTTGTCCACATCGATGGCCAAAGTGCCATTCAAGGTGAGACCTCCGATTGCCAGTGTTCCGATACCCTCAACGCCGGGAGCCAGGCTTCCACCTGCGGCAACATTCACCGGGGAGCTTGTTGAACCCGTTCCAGCAAGGTTGCCACCATTATTGATCTGATAGTTTCCACCCGTTGAGTGGGACCCATTCAGATACAAGACGCCATTGACGATGGTCGTGCCCAGGTAGGTATTGATTCCCGTGAAGGTGACTTCTCCGTTGTCGAAGTTGTTCTGAACCTGAACGTTGGCGGGGCCACTGATGACTCCGGTGACCGTCTGGGTTCTGCCAAGTCCGACATTGAATTCCATGATGCCGGGGCTGTTAACGACAATGGGACCATCGCCATCAAAGGTGGACTGGATCGCCGCGACCGTTTCATAGCCTCCGCGAAGCTGACCTTCGTTCACCGTCGTGGTGCCGGTGTAAGAGAGCGTGTTGCGAAGAATGAGACGTCCGGGACCGTTCTTGGTCAGGTTGCCGCTGCCCGAAATCGGGCAATCAATGGCATGTTGCGGGGTGTTGTTGATGACGAGGGTTTCCGCTCCAAGATCAATGTTTGGCCCAACAGGTGATGTGAGTGTGGTGAAAGTCACCGTTCCCGCTCCGTTGCCGGTAAGCTGCAGGGTAATGGTATCTTTTAGCACCACGTTTTCACCGGAGTAGTCACCATCGTTGACAATGATCGTTCCAGTCGGGGAGACCGCCGCGAGAGCTTCTGCGACGGTCGCGAAGGCATTCAGGCCCATCGTTGCCGGAGCGATCGAAGCTCCGCCGTCGGCATCAGCAATCGCTGTTGCGAAGGGTGTTCCGGCCAGGTCGTCATCGACGTAGATCGGATCAGGAGCACTGGAGGTCACGATGAGACTTTGAGTGGCGGCACCTCCGCGACCGCGGGCGATTGCGCCGCCCGATCCGTCAATCTGCCATCCCTGAAGAGGAACAATGCGATCCTGGTTGTCGTTGGCGGCATCACTGGAAATAAAGACGGTACCGAAGAAGAGGTAGTCATCGTCGGCATTGACGGTGACCGGGCTTGTTCCGGTTGTATGAGAAAATTGTGCACTTCCGCCGAGAGCAGTGTCAAAATTCAGCTCCGTCCAAAGCAAGGCGCTGTTGGTAATTTGTCCGGGTGCTGTTTCCACCGCCTTTTTCAATCCGGGTATTTGCAAAGACAAGATAAAGTCCGGACTCTTCAAGAGTCACATCGCCCGAGGCACCCGCAAAAGTGAAGGCGGAGCCTGCCGAGGAAGTTGGATCGGTGGTATCATAACTGACATCAGTGAAGGCCGTTCCAATGGTCCCGGCTTGGTTTGTTGAGCGCTGTAGGCTCAAAAAATCCCAGCTATCGTCGAGCTTAAGAAGCTGAATGGCCGTGCCGTTGGCAGCGCGGGTCGGGAGAACCGTGGCGGATGGGTTGGTGTCCGAACGTCGGGACTCGAGAGTCAAAATGTCATCGTCCGAGGCAACAGTAATGATCCCCCCTCCCGAGAGAACCATTTCGTCCGATCCTCCCAGCCTGCGAAGAAAGCCCTGGGAACGACCAATCGCGAGCGGAACACCGGCGAGATTCAGGTTTGCCAGCACCTCGGCCCGGTTCGTGCCGACAGTGGCGTCAAAGCGGGTATCATACATGACGAGGTGGCGGCCTGCGCTCAAGGCGATCTCAGTGGCGTTTCCACCACTCGGATTGAGCTCGTAGGATCCATCGACGGTGAGCCCGGTATCAAAATCATGGATCAGGCTCGCGCCAAATCCTGCTGCGGTTGGAGCGACTGCCAATTGCTCACCTCCTCCAACTTCGAGGATGATGGCCTTGTCGGCAAAAGTGCCGCCCGGAGTCACTTGACCGGATGCGACCGCAGCCACAATTCGCGGCTCTCTTGAAAACCCGCTTGAAATCAGGAGCTTTGAAGGGATCATCTTTTTTTTGGCGACGATGTAACTCGTTTGACATTTAGGATGGGATTTGTAGCTTCTCCCCGAAACTCTGATAATCGACACCCTCCAAAGTACCATGAAACTACTCTCTTGCTCTCTTCTCACTCTGGGGCTCGCCTCCCTTGCTCCTGCGGCGAGTGTCATTAACTGGGTCACAACAAACGGCGATGCCGGATATTCCGGAGGAAGCGAAGCGACCAATTCTCCCATCACGACCGATGCTGATGCCGACGCCATTGTGGGTAGCTTTCCCGAAGTGACGCTAGTGCTGCGTAAAACTTAGAGTGATGGATATTTTTGAATTTTAGACTTGT
>CALFSW010000411.1 GCA_937916505.1 uncultured Verrucomicrobiales bacterium
GGCATGTTTTAAAGTCGCTCTGGGCCGATGGAAACGGCGGACTCCCCGCAGCAAGACGCCTGGTAATCGAAGGAGACGTGGTCCCCGGTGACGGCGAAGTTCACATTTATCAAATCGACATGACCGGAGTTGTGAGCGGGGCCGTCAACGTTATCCGGCTCGACCCCGGGGCGGTCGCAGTTGGTGAAACCACTTCCTTTCTCGATGTCACCGCTGCGGGGGGGAGGCGCGGCGCTTCTACCGGGTCATTCGATCGGACAACTGAGTTCTTCGGGGTTGACTCGATCTTTTTAACCATCCAGATTTATCTCTCTTACTCAAATCCATGAAAACAGGCAGTATCACCTCTCTTTCCATCGCCCTGAGCGCCGCGACCGCGGGAGCTTTCACCCTCAGCGTCGATCCGGCACCGCTAACGGTAAACCTTGATAACTTCAACGACGGGGTGGACACCTCGGCCGGCTTCAACAACATGACATCAGCCGGCGAGGCGGCGGGTTTTGCGTCCATCAATATGAATGCCGGAGCTGCCGACCCGCAGGTGCAGTTCCCGACACCGGGCGCGGCTTTCAGCAGCACTTCGCATCCTTATTTCCGAGTCAATACCCGGGGAACGGTGGGCGGCGCCAGCCAGGTTTTCCCCCTCCCTGCAGCGGGATCCACTGTTGTCGGCTATGCCACGACAACTGCGTTCGCCGAGAGCCAACTGGCCTTCGTGAACTCGGTACCAGCCGTGGCCGGAACAGGCCTGCGCATCGATCCTCTCGGTGGCGGTATCGCTACCGTGGAGCGATTCGACTTCGACTATGTCATGCTCGACAGCGTCCGCACCATTGGACTCGGCGAGTTCGATCACGATGGCGCTCTCGATGGATGGACCCTGTCCGGCAATGGACACATCATCAACGGCGGAACCAGCGCTGGCACCAGCACCTTCAGCGCAATGACCGCCGGCAACGATCCTGTCCTTGAACGAGGCGGTCTCAATGCGGACACCAATATCTTCAACACCATCGAATTGCGCATCGCATTCGACCCGGCATCGACGTCGAGGTTCGAAATGTTCTGGGGCACCGACTCCTTTCCCGGACCTGCCGGCGGCCAGAGTGTGAGGCTGGTCGATGAACTCATCCGCGACGGAAACCTTCACACCTATCGCTTCAACATGTCGGACGAAGCGGCTTGGGACGGCAACTTGAATATCTTGAGGATCGACCCTCTGGCCGATGCCGACGCACAGGCCGGCCGGTCGTTTGAAATCGATTACATTCGGCTTCTAGACGGAAACGCTATTATTCCAGAGCCCTCCGGTGCCTTGCTTTCGATTCTGGGCGGGTTCTTGTTTTTCGCCCACCGTCGGAGATCGTAGTCGAAAACCGGGATGGCGGGTTTGGCTCTCATACCAGGGAGAGTTTCAAAAAAAAGGCCGGGCGGTTATTGTCATTCGAGATGACTTCCAAACCCTTGCAGAAAGCTGACGAGGTTGGCGAGGTCTTGATGGGACATGGCAGCTTCGAGGCCCTCGGGCATGAGGGAGTGGCCTGTCTTTTGAAGGGACTTGATGGCCTTGCGGGACAGTTGCCGGTCGGTGCCATCAAGCAGGCGGAGGGTGAGGTGGGTGGTGTTTTCCGAAAGCACCCGGCCGAAGAGAGTGGTGCCATCGGGTAGGGTGATGGTGTGGCTGACATAGGTGGGGTCGATCGATTGATTGGGATCGAGAATGGAGGAAAAGAGACCTTCCTTGCTTCGGTCGGTGATGGAGCGGAGATCGGGACCGTTCATGGGAAGGCCTTTCGGCGGGAGGTGGCAGACGGCGCAAAGCTTGTCAAAAACCTCGCGACCTTTGGCTTTGTGGCCCGTCAGTTTTAAGGCGGCGCGGAATGACTCGATTTGCTTTTTGCGATCTTGCGAGGGGCTCGCGTTGAGCAATTGCGAGGCCTCGCTGCGGATGGCCGGGTCGGGGTGGGTGAGGAAGAGTTGGCGTCGGGAGGCATCGAGGTCGGTGGGAGCGATGGTTCCCTTTTGGATGGCCGCGAGGCAGGCCTTGGCCCAGGCGGGGCGACGAAGAAGGGTGTCGAGAATACGGGTGCGTTCCTTGGTGGAGTGATCGGTCCAGCCCTGAAGAAGAATTTCCGGGAGCTTGGCAGGGGCCATGCGGACAAGAGTGTCGATGGCGGCGAGTTTGAGAAGGCCGGGAGATCGGGGAGCGAGCAATTGGGTAAGAAGGGTTTGGTCTGGGGCGAGGTGATCGGATTGTCTGCCGAGAAGTGAGGTGGCGGAGAGGCGGAGTTCGATGGGGGCTTTTTGGTCGGCCACCGATTTGCGAGCGGTTTTGATCACGTCGGCCAATCCGGGGACGACTTTGGGGTGGTGATCAAGCCATCCTCCGAGGGCTTTGAATTGATTGGCGGTGAAGCCTTTCCGGCCCGGAGTGGCGAGGCGGGAGATTAAGGTTTCGAGAGATTTTTGTTTTCCGCCAAGCTTGAGGAGTTCTTCAATGAGGACACCATTTTCAAGAGCGGCTTGCGCGAGATGATCGAAGTGGAGGTGGGCCGAGGCGAAGACGGCGGCGCGGATGAAGGGATCGTTGTGGTCATTGACGGCGAGACGGGCCAGAGCTTCTCCGGCTTGAGAGGAAGAAGACATTCCGAGGGAGCAGGCTGCCTGGAGCCGCACTGCGGAGTCGGGGTCGTCGACGAGATTGAGGGCTTCCGGGAGAAGAGCCGGCTCACTGTCCCATCGTGATTCGGCGAGACGAAGAGCGTGCCGTCTGAGCTGCGGGTGTGGGTCGTGGAGGGCTGACTTCACAAGCCCGGCAGGGAGTCGCTTGATGCCATCGAGAACACAGAGAGCATGAAGGCGGGCTTTGGGGGATTCGTTCGTGGTCGCCATTTCGGATAGCTGGTCGGTGACGAAAACGGCCTGACGCTCGACCAGCAGCCGGTGGGCAAGATCCCGGACCACTCCGTTTTGGTGCGATAATTTTTCAACCAATTTGGAGGAGGTGGTTTGGTCGAGACGAGGGAAGGGGCGGGAGGGTTGGTCTTTGGGGACGATGCGATAGATTCGTCCTTGTGCGGACCCTTTTCGTTCGTGCGGTTTCATCTCGGATTTGCCCGCTTCCGGGAGCCAATCGGGGTGCTCGATCATGTAGCGATACATGTCAACGACCCAGAGAGCGCCGTCCGGACCGGTGCGCGCCATGACCGGGCGTGACCATCGGTCTTCGGAGGCAAAGAAGTCGATCGCTTCCCCGGCTTCGGCACGCTCCGCGGTGAAGCTGCCGCCGTCCCGCTTGAGGATCATGTGTTGGACGAGATTGTGAAAGGGTTCGCAGGTGAAGGCATGGGTTTGGTCATCGGAAAAGAGGACGCGGTCGCGATAGATCATCGGTGAGCAGGCGCTGGTGAAGCGGCCGGATTGATTGAAACTATGGAAGCGTTTTTGCGGCGTGGTGGCTTGAAAGACGCGCGGGTTTTGTGGCCGAAGCTGGCGTCGGGGATCGGGCGCGGCGAAGTCGGGATTGCGACTGAGGTAGCGGTGTTCCAGTACGTAGTGCCAAAGCGGAAAGCTGTTCTGCACACCGAACCAATTGCCCCAGTCATCGCGGGCCCGACCGAATTGCGAGGGGCCCGAGAGAGGTTCAAGCAGGCCCTTGTCGGGCTGCATCCGGAAATCAAGGCTGCCAAGGTCAAAGGAGAGGTCTGAAATTGGAGATGTGATTTTGACCCCGGCGGCGTAGCCCGGGTGGTGGCTTCCATTCGCCCCGTGAACCCGGTTGTCGAGGCCCCATCGCAAGCCGTTGACGCGGAGTTGCTGGTTGCCTTGTTTGAATCCGGTGAAGAGGGTTTTTCGGAGGTCGGCCTTGCCATCACCGTCGGTGTCCTCGGCGTAAATGATGTCTGGCGCAGCTGCAATCAGGACACCTTTTCGCCAGCTCATGATGCCGGCGGGGAAGTTGAGGCCTTCGAGAAAGAGGGAGGACTTGTCGTAGACGCCATCGCCATCGAGGTCTTCAAGAATACGGACCCTACCGCCGGGTTTGCCATCGATGCCGGAGGGGTAGTCGGCCATCTCGGCGACCCAGAGCCTGCCGTCCGGAGCCCAGTCGATGGCGACCGGATCCTTCACCAGGGGCTCGGCGGCGACCAACTGAACCTCGTAGCCTTTTGGAACGTGGATGGCTTTGAGGGCTTCGTCGAGAGGAAGAGGACCGCGTTTGGTATCAGTTTTTTTTTTGTCTGAAGCGGTGAGTTTGACCTTCTGGAAGTGGGAGGTGATTTCCTCGGCGGAAAGAGCGCGGTCATAGAGCGTCGCGTGATCGAGTCTTCCCTGGAGATTGGCGAAATTTTCGCTGCGACCTCCGAAGAAGAAGTCCCGATGTTTGTCCGGGTAAGTTCTGGGGAGGGTCTCATCGATCTCCGGTTTTGGATTGCCGTTCAGATACACCTTGATGCGTTCGCCGTCCCGGACCATGGCGATATGATGCCAGCTTTTTGGATCGAGTTTGCTTCGTCCTTTGAGCAAGATTTCGCTTCGGTTTCCGCTGAACACAATAAGGCGACCTTCGGCTGCGTGGGTGCCGCCGATCCCGAGATGATCGCCTTCCGCCTCTTTCATCCCGTTGACGCCCCGGGAAAAGAGGTAGGCGGTGACGGGACGCCGGTTATTGGGGAGGCTGTTGCGCATCCAAAATTCGACACTGTAGGTATCCTTGATATTGTCGACTTCAGCATGCAGGCGCCCGCCGCTGAAGTGGTCGCCCGTTGGTTTTTTGGCGGAAGGAACCGCGCCTTTTTCAAAGGTGCCATGATGTTTCCCGGGGCCTCTATCCTGAGCCGATTCCAGGAGTGGCCAGAAGGCCGTCGGTCGGGAAGCGATGATCGTTTTACGATACTCATTCATGGTTCCCCGATCGAATCCGGGATGGTCTGGCGCGGGTTTTGCCGGAGGAGTCATGCCGGAGGCGAGGTAGTGACGTTTGGCATCCGCACCGGTGAGTGGGGAGGCGAACCATGACACTTCATCAATGCGACCTTCCAGCGGGAGGGCTCCCCCGAAGCGCCAGGTGTCGGATGATTTCCCGGGGAGGTCAGCCTGGATTTCGGGCATTGGATTGCCATCCAGGTAGAGACGGATGGATTCACCGTCGTTGGAAAGCACGGCGTGATGCCAGTTGCGTAGAGCGGTCTTTGTGAGGCCCTTGAAGCTGCGATTTCCGTTTTGGATGATCAAGCGGCCCTCCGATCCGGTGTCTTTCTTTCCTCCA
The DNA here is from genome assembly GCA_937916505.1 of uncultured Verrucomicrobiales bacterium. Classification (GTDB taxonomy): domain Bacteria; phylum Verrucomicrobiota; class Verrucomicrobiia; order Verrucomicrobiales; family Akkermansiaceae; genus SW10. The sequence goes on from CALFSW010000411.1 coordinate 5,270, forward strand.
ATTCGGAGGGTCCAGGAATCTCCGTTTTGGATAAGGTCGCCGGTGTTGTCCCGGGCGGAAGCGACCATGCCATTCCAGAACCAGAACGAAAGGCTCCCGGCATTGGGAACTGTTACGGGGAGGGTGCCACCCACCAGTTGAAGTGAACTATTAACCTCTTTCCCGGCAAAGGATTGGGTGTCCGGCCCCGGTAGATGATAGGCGACGTTTCCTTCGATCCGTCCGTTCCGCTTGTTGCCTGAGATGTCGGCCAAGGTGTTGCCCTCAAACTCCTCGCACTGCCAGTAGGCGAGGGGTTTGTCGGCCAGAACGGTTTTGGCATAAGTGCTTCGGTGTCCCTCCGTTTTCCGGCGTTTTTTGCCGGAAAGTGATTCGAGGGAAGTGAGAAGGGCTTCGACGATCTTGGGCTCCGCTTCGACTTCGAGTCCGGCGGTGCGGGCCGGCCAGGTGGTGTAACCTCCAAGCGCATGTTGCTCGGGTGGGGGAATGTATCCGGCAGCCCCGTTGGCCAGTTCGATGTTAAAGGTGGCTTGGAACGGGCTGCGAGCTTTGAGCTTCAGCCCCGTGATGGCATAGACCTCGTTCGGAGTTGTGGTGATACCGAGATCGCCGATGCGGATAGTTTGCAGGACGACTTTTTCGGTGGGGTTTTTGTGAATGAAGCGAGCCTGCTCGGCATAGACTTCGGGGCGGTTCTTCGGCCTGCGATCAGTCATTGCGGTCAACAAGGTGTCGGCCCATGCCAGACGTTTTTTGTCGGGGAGGCGTCGTGACAAGGTGAGGACTTTTTGCTCCATCCCGAGGAGAGGTTTTTCTTGAAAGGCGGTTTCGTTGTGGGCCTTTGCGGCCATCCTGACGAGGCGATCGGTGTAGCCGGTGATGTCATCCTTTTTCCGATCTCCACCGTAATCGACCCGATACAGGTCTCCGCTGGTGCCCTGGGTCATGGCGCAGACCGGGGCTTTGCCATCAACCGCCAATCGCTGTGCGAGGCGGTCGGCGAAGAGTCCAAAGTAATCCGCGGGGCCTCCGCCTCCATGATAGTGCATGGAGAAATTTGCCATGACTGCGATGGGTCGGCCATCGAGGGCTTGCACGGAAAGGAGCGAGAGTTCGTCGTCCGCAGGGCCGGAAGGACCAACGTAATTCGGATTTTGGTAACCCGGGTGCATCATGGCGCGAACGGATTTTTCTCCGAAGGGATCGGTCAGCATTTGATCGGGCCGGGTGATCCAACGACGGCAGTTGGTGAGGCCGGTGGCATTCATCTGCTTCCAGCCGACCTTCGCCGGTTCGAGATTCTTGTGGGCCCGGGCGATGCCTTCGGCGATTTTTGCCGGGAGAAATTTGGTGTAAGCGGGGTCCGCCATCGTTCCGAGGCAGTAGTCCATCGTGCTGGGCGCGCTGTGGGTGTGGGTGGCGGTAATGAGGATGCGCTCGGGCGGAATGCCGGTTGCTTTGGATGCCAGCTCCTTGGCTTGGTCGCAGACATCGTGTGGAATCATGCAGCTGTCTACGACGGCAATGGCGATGCTGACTTCACCTCTGTGGAGGACAATGCAGCGGGCTTTGAGCTCTCCGGGTGCCATTTTACCCCGTCGTCGTTCCAGAAATCCTCCGTTGATGAGGAGTGATTCGAAGGGGGGGGTGACATCCTGAATAAAGGCACCTGCCATGAGCGCTGGCTCCGGGGCGTCGGTTTTTTCAGCGGGAAGATTGAGCCAGAGCGGTAGCAGGCAGCAAAGAATTCCGCCAAGAAGGGTGAGGCGTTTGAACGAGTTGAGAGTGGGGCGGTTGATTGTCATGGGCGGAAGTCACGATGCTGTCCCAAAGAGTCGCACATGGCTCACCGATCGGGCAAGAACATGAAAGAGCGGAGTTGGGAAGGGCGCTGGAATTTTGCCCGGAAGTATCATCAGGCTCTCTCCTGTCCGTCGATCTCATATTAGGGCGTTTTCTCTATCGAATCAAAAAACCCCGGCCAGCGAGCTGACCGGGGTTGAGAGGGGAGTGGATGATTTTACGCGTGGAGGTCGAAGCGATCGAGATTCATGACCTTGTTCCAGGCTGCCACGAAGTCGCGGACGAAGGCTTCTTTCGAATCTCCGCAGGCATAAACCTCCGCGATTGCTCTGAGCTGTGAGTTCGAACCAAAGAGCACGTCCACGGAGGATCCGGTCCACTTGACCTCACCCGAGGCACGGTCCTTTCCTTCGAAGAAAAACTCGCACTTCTCGGACTGCTCCCACGTCGTTCCCATGTCGAGGAGGTTGACGAAGAAGTCATTGCTCAAGGTTCCCGGGGTTTCGGTTAGGACTCCGTAGGGAGCTCCGCCGACATTGGCATCGAGCGCGCGCAAGCCACCGACGAGCACTGTCATTTCCGGTGCGGTCAAAGTGAGGAGTTGGGCCTTATCGACCATAAGTTCCTCGGGGGTGCGTCGTGCTTTCTCGGGGTTGGCGTAGTTACGGAAGCCATCGGCGACGGGCTCAAGAACTCCAAAGGATTCGACATCGGTCTGCTCCTGGGTGGCATCGGTGCGACCCGGCGTGAAGGGGACGGTCACGTCTTGACCTCCTTTTTTAGCCGCGGCTTCGACCGCAGCACATCCTCCGAGGACGATGAGGTCGGCCAGTGAAACCTTCTTTCCGCCCGCGTTGAAACCGGACTGAATTTTTTCAAGTCCACCGAGAACCTTTGCAAGTTCGTCAGGGAAATTGGCGGCCCAATCTTTTTGCGGAGCGAGACGAATGCGTGCGCCATTGGCTCCGCCTCGTTTGTCGCTGCCACGGAAGGTCGAAGCCGAGGTCCAGGCCGTCCGAACCAACTCGGATCCGGTCAGTCCGGAAGCGAGAATGGTCTCTTTCAGGGACGCGATGTCGCTGTCATTGATGAGCTCGTGATCGACAGCGGGAGTCGGGTCCTGCCAGATCTCGGGCTCAGCCGGGACCATCGATCCAAGGAAACGCGCAGGCGGTCCCATGTCACGGTGGGTGAGCTTGTACCAGGCCTTGGCAAACGCGGTGGCGAACTCATCGGGGTTCTCGTGGAAACGTTTGGAGATTTTTCCATACGCAGGGTCCATGCGCAGCGCCATATCCGAGGTGAACATGATGGGCGCGTGCTTCTTGTCTGGATCGTGGGCATCAGGCACCAGATCGGCGGCGTCGGGGTCAGTGGGGATCCACTGGGTGGCTCCCGCCGGGCTCTTCGTGATGTCCCAGTCGTATTTAAACAAGGTCTCAAAGTAGCTGTTGTCCCAGGTGATGGGCGTCGCGGTCCAGGCACCTTCGAGACCACTTCCGATGGTGTCGCCGGCGTTACCCGTCCCGTAGTTGTTCTTCCAACCGAGGCCCTGTTCGGCAAGAGGGGCGGCTTCGGGTTCGCGTTCGACATACTTGCCCGGGTCGGCTGCGCCGTGGGCCTTTCCGAAGGTGTGACCACCCGCGATGAGCGCGACCGTCTCTTCATCATTCATGGCCATGCGGGCAAAGGTCTCGCGGATATCTTTTGCTGATTCCAAGGCACTCGGATTTCCGTTGGGACCTTCCGGATTCACATAAATGAGACCCATCTGCACCGCTCCGAGGGGATCATCGAGATCGCGGTCTCCCTTGTAGCGTTCGTCGCCGAGCCACTCGGTCTCGGGTCCCCAATAAATATCTTCTTCGGGCTCCCAAATGTCGGCACGTCCACCACCGAATCCGGCGGTCTCGAGCCCCATGGATTCAAGCGCGCAGTTTCCGGTGAAGACCATGAGGTCCGCCCACGAAAGCTTGCGGCCATACTTCTGCTTCACCGGCCAGAGAAGGCGGCGTGCCTTGTCGAGGTTGACGTTGTCCGGCCAGCTGTTGAGGGGAGCGAAACGCATCGATCCTGATCCCGCGCCGCCGCGACCATCGAGTGTCCGGTAGGTGCCGGCACTGTGCCAGGCCATGCGGATGAAGAAGGGTCCGTAGTGCCCGTAGTCGGCCGGCCACCAGTCTTGCGAAGTCGTCATGACCTCTTCGATGTCCTTCTTGAGTTCCTCGAGGTCGACCGTTTTAAATTCCTCCGCATAATTAAAGTCCCCGCTCATGGGGTCGCAAAGATTGGAGTTTTGGCTCAAGATCTTCAGGTTGAGCTGGTTCGGCCACCAGTGCTGGTTCGAGGTGCTTCCTCCGGCGCGCTGGGCATTTGCTCCACTCATCACCGGACATTTGCTGATATCGTTGTCTGACATAATGTTCGTCGTTTGTTTGTGTTATTAGGTTTAAAAAATTCTCACTTCGTTTTGAGGCAATTAGGGCAGGTCCCCCAATAGACCACCTCCGCCTCATCGATCTCATACCCCGCATCATCCACGACGTGCAGGCAAGGGGTCTTGCCCGCCGCGCAATCGACATCGACGGTCTCTCCACAACTTCGGCAGACCAGATGATGATGATTGTCCCCAACACGGTCCTCATACCGCGCCGCCGAACCCGAGGGCTGAATGCGCCGAATCAAGCCATTCTCAGCCAATGTCCCAAGAGCATTGTATACCGCTTGCCGAGAAATCGTTCCGATTTCACCCCGCACATCCTCCGCAATCGCATCCGCCGTCCCATGCGGCCGCCCCGATACCGCCCGTAATATTGCCAAGCGCTGCGCTGTCACGGGGAGGCCATGAGAGCGCAAGAGTTCACCGGGGTTGGACATCGGAATTAGACATAGTCAAAGAATGGACCCGGTCAAAAAAAAACTCTAATTTTTTCAGGAAAGGTGTTTTTTCGAATTCGCGGAGCCTCATTGAACGAGGTTTTCGCTGGCACCTCTCTGAGCGGGCCGTCACATCATCACTCAACCAGGCCCCGTTCTTGATCCTCCCCGGCTTCCCATTTGCCAGTCTGGCTTTCGGGCAGTTCGTCCTTCCAACGTCTGCGGGTAAGGCAACTGCCAACTGGTTGCAGGACTGGACCGCCGGATCCGGAACCGAAGGTCCCTCTACCCAACTCCCGCAGACTGGCGATGTCGTCGTAATCCCTCCCACGACAGCTGGGGAGAGCAATCTGTTTGCCCGCCTGATCGTTCGAGATAGATAGACTGGGCCCGAGCCCTTCTTTATCCCTAAAACGGGCGATAGAAGAACCATCTTCCTCATGTAAACTAGTGC
>CALFSW010000412.1 GCA_937916505.1 uncultured Verrucomicrobiales bacterium
GCCCGATTTTTAACTCTCTTCAGTCTGAGTGGCAACATGGCAATCGTGGGATTGGTGGGCGCAGTCTTAAAAGGTTTGCCGACTCTCATGTTGGCCCGTCTTGGCGGGCTCACAATGGTGCCCGTCTATAATTTTACCTCCAGAGCTCCATTTCTTGGAGGGAGTCTGATTGGGAGAACCTATCAATCTTTTTACCCGAGCTTACAAAGGCTGCATGTCTTAGGAAAGCGGGAGGCTTTTCTTAAGAAGCATCTTGCTGTCGGGAGAGTGAGCCTGAGCGGCGCCCTCTGTGGAGCTGCCATTGTTCTGGCTGTGAACCCCATGATTGTTCAGTTGATTGCGGCCGACCATTACTTTGCCGGCTTGATGGCCAACATGTGGTTTGCCGTTGCATTGGTCACCACCCCTTTTGCAGGCCTTTTTCAGATCCTTCTGCCGATCTCGGGGTCCATGGGAAAGGCGGCAACGGTTTCGATCGTAAAGCTTTTTGTAAGTATGTTCTTCGCAATTCTTGGTTGGAAATGGTTTGGACTTGCTGGAGTAGCAGCAGTCTTTGCTTTGCAGCCGCTGGTGGATCTGGGCTACGCATGGCTGAGGGGAGTAAAGGGATGCGGTTATACCTACCGAGAGATTTCTCCCCAGTTGTTGGCTCTTGGTTTCCTGACAATTTTTCTGACGTTCCTGACTGGATCTTTCGTTGCGGCGTCCGATCAATCGCCGACCGTTCTTAGACTATTTTCCCAGCAATTCGAATTTCCCGGCCAGAGTGCTCTCTGGGCTACGGCGGGCCTATTCCTGATCGGACTTATTTTTCTTGGTTGTAGCTTGTGGCAACTAATCAAGGAGAGATAACGTCATTTCACTTCGAAATCTCTTCAGGGATTTCATGCGATTTAGGAAATAGAGTCTCCCCTATTACCTGTAAGAGAGTGAGGAATTCAATTCCGGAGCTTCAGAAGGTGGCCACTCATACCGGAATTCCGGTCGTTCATATTGCAGGATCAATTATCAACCGCACCAAGACGATTGGCCGGGCCATCAAAGATGCTGGTCCCCTGAAGTTTCTTGAGCTGTTTTTGAATGCGGAGTTTATCTTTACGAATTCATTCCACGGCACAGCGGGTGCTCTCAATTTCGGTCGCCCCTTGGTGGGGATCAGGCACTTGACCCGGAATGCAAGAATGAGGCCCCTTTTAAAATTCGTGAGTTGGCCCGACAGCCTGGTTGGTGATGAGACTCCCGTGACTGAGATTGAAGAAATTGCACGTGAAAGTGCCACCGCTGTCGATGATAGTGTGTTGTCGGCAATAAGATCGTCTTCCATCGAGTTTCTCAAACGGAATCTTGACTGAAATTCGACTGAATAAATATCAAGCAACAAATGAAGATGTCACTTCTAGCCCGTCTTAAAAAAAAGTGTCGCCGCGCACTGGAGTGGATGAAACTGCAGCGAGAGTCGGCACTCGATGCTCATCGATATTTTTGCTCAGCCAGTTGGGCGGGACCGGCAAAAAAACACGAACTTACTCATATCGAATCAGATTTGATCAAACATTATCATGTCTTGGAGAAGGGCTTGGTGATGGCTGACTTTCGCCCCCGTTCGGGGGTTGCGATATTAAAGCGGCTCATCGTTTTAACCTCCATCTGGAAGGATGCCGGAGGGGATGAAAATGAGTTTCACTTTCAGGCGGCTCTTGCGGTGATCAAATCCTACCACCGAAAGCATCACAACTTGAACATTGATGTTTCAGATTTAATTCCTCCCGGGTTTTGCGACGAAGATGAGATCTGTAAGGTGGACGCGGGATCAAAACTGCCAAACGAAATATCAGCGGATGATCTGGCCAAATTTGACCGATTCGCTCTAAGCCGCCACAGTGTGCGTCAATTTAGTTTGGACCGGGTTCCAGAGCACGCCCTCCTGACCAGCGCGGTCGAGGTTGCGATCTCCGCGCCCTCGGTGTGCAATCGCCAGACTTGGAGGGTTCATTTATATGAAGGAGAAGCGGCACAGAAAATGTTATCTTTCCAGAATGGTAACCGTGGGTTTGGCCACCTCATTCCGACGGTCGCCATCGTGACCTCTGATATGAGACTTTTTGGCGGCGGGGGAGAACGTTATCAGGGATGGATTGAGGGCGGGTTGTTTTCGATGAACTTTCTCCTAGCCCTTCATGCCCGGGGCCTTTCGTCTGTTGCTTTGAACTGGTCTCGTTTAAACAAGGACGATCGTCTCCTAAGAGCGGCCGCAAAGATTCCGGAACATGAACGGATCATCATGCTGATTGGGTGCGGCTACGCCTCCGAGGGCCACGAGGTCACTTGTTCTCCGCGGTCGCCTGTTTCCCAGTTCATCAAGTGGCACTAAAAATTTAATTTATGACAGCCAAATCCAGACCGCGCATTGGGGTCCTTACCTATCACAACGGCCCAAATTTTGGCGGGTTTCTTCAAGCTTGGCATCTGGTTCATGCAATTCGTGCGCTGGGTTATGAGGCTCATGCCGTGAATTATCTTCACGCGACTCATCACGAAAGTAATCAGATTATAATTCCGTTGAAGAACCTCTCTTCAATGAAAGCAAAGATTTTTTGGATGCTGAAAAGGAGGGGGTTTTGCAACATTGAAGATGATCTTTGTAAACATCCGTTCGTCTCGGACGCTTCAAAGGTTCCTTGGGATGACTTTGATGCTTTTGTCGTAGGGAGTGACGTAGTGTGGGACTACTCGTGCGAAAATTATGGGCACGACCCAGTGTATTTTGGTGGAATTAGCGGCTTGAAAGATAAGCCGATTATCGCCTACGCAGCTAGCTGCGGTCCCTCCGATCCCCAGGGCCCTTTTCCAGATTACATCAGGAACGGATTGAAGAATTTTACGAGCATTGGAGTGCGGGATGAAGCGACCGCTAATTTAGTCAGAGAGGCATCGGGATTGGACAGCGAACTAGTGGTGGATCCAACTTGGCTGGCCCCTGATCCTCCTTCGAAATCCCCATTGAAACCAAAAGGAAAGTATCTCTTTGCCTATGGAGGGAATATCAGCGCACAGCAAAGTGCGGATCTAAGCGACTATTGTCGTTCCCGCAATCTGCTTCTTATAAGTGCACTATCAAGATGTCCAGATGCGGATAAGATGTATCGGACTCTGACTCCCTTTCAATGGGTGGAGCTGTTTAAAAATGCCGAGGCGACATTCATAAGTGGGACCTTACATGGAACGATTTATTCCATGAAATATGGACGCCCCTTCATCCTTGCCAATGCACCAGCGACTTCAGCGAAAATTAAACAAATTTTGCAGCGCACGTCTCAGGATTTTCGGCTTTTTGAGCCTGGAGAGATAGCGCCTGATGACCTGGCTATTCTCGATTCGAAATTGGCGAAAGCGCCCGAGCTCCCCTTGAGCTGGATCAATCAATCTAAGTTGTTTCTGGAAAGATCTCTTTCGAGATGCGTCGCTAGCTAAAAATAAAATCATCGATGGCAAAGAAAATCGCAATTATAGCTAACGTTCCGGTCTGGATAATCCCGGGTTTGGAAAAGCTCAAACACGGAGGCCACTATTGCACTTGGCTTGAAGCTTTGATTCCGGCGTTCGAACGGGAAAAGAGAGATTTCGAACTTCATTGGATTACCTTCTCGAAGGAGACTTCAGAATATCATTTTAAGGAAGCCTTCGGCCAATTTTTTCACATCTTTCCGAGAGGAAGTCTGGCAGTTGGAATTGTCTCAAAGTTTTTTTTGGAAACCTGGAAGGTGAAAAAATTGATTAGGAAACTGAGCCCCGATCTGGTTCATGCATGGGGCAGCGAAGAAGTGTGCGGGCTTGCTGGAGCGAGATCCGGGGTGCCTCAAAAGTTATTTACGCTACAGGGATGTTTGACCGACTATGTCAGGGAGGTTGGGGGAGCATTTCTTTTCCGTGTGCAAGCCAGGTATGAGAAAACAACTGTTGGAGCTTACGAGCATGGAACTGCCGAAAGTCCAATGGCAGCGCTGCTCCTTTCCGATCTAAATCCTAAGATCATGGTCGATATTGTGGAGTATGGGGTGGATGAAAAGTTTCACGAAGCGAATTGGGACCCAGTCCAACAGCCCACAGTTTTGTTCGTCGGATCTATCGATGAGAGGAAAGGTGTTGCGCATTTAATCGAGGTGGCCGCTCTGCCGCAGTGTGCCGGAATCAACTTTCGAATTGCGGGAGTGGGGGCTTTGAAAAACCATCTTATGGAGAAGGCGACTGGAAATGTGACCTGGCTTGGGAAAGTTGATCGTTCGAAAGTGATCTCCGAGCTCGAAGCGGCATGGGCTTTGGTCATTCCTACTTTTGCTGACACAGGCCCAACGGTAGTAAAGGAGGCACGAGTGGTCGGATTACCTGTTGTGATCACAAATGCCGCAGGCGCTTCTAGTTATGTTGATGATTCAGGATGTGGATTTGTCATAGAACCTGCAGACTTGGCGGGATTGAGCAAATCGATTCTTGAGATTTGTGGAGATCGCGAGGAGTGCATGGAAATGGGAAGGAAAGGATGGAAGGAGCACCGTGAAATCCTAAATCCTGCGACAACCGCACGGAGCTTCAGACAGATCTATGAAAAACTTCTCTCTCCTCCAGATTCTCTCTCCGCTACCTAGAGGTGCGATCTTGCCGACACTTGAAACTTGCTCCGTCCAAGTTGAATTCGCAACTTAATCGCTAAAGTGGAATGGCACCAACTTAAGAGGCCTGATCGTCTCTTTTTCTGTTAGAAAAGCA
>CALFSW010000413.1 GCA_937916505.1 uncultured Verrucomicrobiales bacterium
ACGGCGGCTTCGGCCAAATTCGCCGCCACGGAAACTTCCGCATGTATCACGACAATGGCGGCACCATCGATGACAGCGAACTCACCCTCGACTCGCGCCTCATCGGCCGCTCGGTCTGGAACTCCGAATGGATGCTCATTATCCCCGGTGCCAACCTCCACGCCGATCCGAAGACCGGCGTCGAACGATTCGCCGACAACATCTCGGACATCAAACTTCACTTCAAGACTTACTCCCACCAGGGCCAGTAACGGATCACTCCCACTCATTTCATGAAAACGATCATCACTTTCATCACGGCGTTCCTGCTGGCGCACTTGGCCCACGCCGAGGGCTTCACCGACGCGCAGGTCCTCTTCTACGGCGAGGTCCGGCAAGTCGGCGGTGCACAGACGACGCTGCTCCGGTCCGGCACCCTGGAAATCACCTTCGTCAATCGCAACGACCCCGCCAACACCGTCACCCGCACCACCTCACTCCGGCCCACCGGTGATGGTGAGATCAAACCCTATTCATACGCGCTGAAAGTCCCGCTCAAGTTCTTACCAGATGCCAATCAGAAATCAAAATTTCTCTCTATTGAGTCTTTGGAAAGCCAATTTCAAATCCAAGACATCAAGATCGACGGTCTTCCCACCACGCTGCCCGACGGCAGCAAGGAGTTCTACGGCCTGAGCTTTGCCAGCCGCTCCAGCCAATACCAGCTCGACCTCTTGATCGCCGGCGACAGCACCGACAGCGATAGCGATGGCCTGCCCGACTGGTGGGAAGATCTCTATGGCCTCAATCCTGCTCTTGCTGATTCCGACACCGATTTCGACAACGATGGTTGGAACAACCTTCAGGAATTTCGGCTAGGCGGAAACCCCACCGTCAGCAATCGTGACCCTCTGCTCGTCACCGCAGAAATCGCCATCCCGGCATCGGGGGAAGCGGGCGTCTTTCTCCAGGTTCTCGATTCCGACACTCCAGCCTCTGAGATCAATCTGGTGCTTTCAGACCTCGACGCAAGTGGCTTTGAAATCAAGGTCGATGGAGTGCCAATGGCTTCCGGAGCACCGCAGTATTTCCCGCTCACCGACCTCCAGTCCGGCCGCATCACCATTGCCCACCGCGATCGCGCGGTGACTCAGTTCTCCCTGCCGCTCAGCTGGAACGACGGTGGAGAATCGGTCTCCGGCCAGATCCTGGTGCACGTGGTCTCCCCCAGCACCGGCGATGGTAGTGACGCCAGCCTTTGGCTCGACGGCATGGATCTCCCAATCAACGGCTCGTCAATTTCCACCTGGGCCGACCGTTCCGGCAACAACCGCAACGCATCGCAACCACTCCCTGACTATCAACCCAAGGCCGCCGGAAATTCTGTGGATTTTGGGACGACCGGAAGTGCCCATCTTTTCTTCAGCGACCTTGTTTTCCCGAGCGGAAATCACACCGTCCTCGCAGCCTATCACGCCGCCGCGTCCTCGGATGAACCCCAGACTCTCCTCTCCACGAATCGCGGGTTTCTAGAGTTCGCCCCGACCCGCCAGGCTGTCTCCTATCCCGGGGCTCCTACATACCAAATGGATGGCGTCGCCGTCAGTGGATATGAAAACTCCCTGGGCGAGAACGTGACCTCGATTTTCCGCCGTGAGGGACCATTGTTAGAAAACATCTTCGGTCTCTCCTATGATGGGAAATCCATCGCCGGCACCGACATCGATCCGGTTCTGCCGACGCTCGGAGCTCGACGCTCAGCCCTCGCAAGCGGCTCCAATCCCGTCGATCAATCCTTCCATGGCCAGCTCCAGGAACTCCTGATCTTCCCCACCGCTCTGCCCGAGCAAAAACTGCGCGACGTTCATGATTACCTCCAATCGAAATGGAGTGGTGCGGTCATCTGGGATCTCAGCACCGGACTCAATGCTGTCACTCTTACCACAACCTCGGGAACCCGGGCTCAGATCATCCGGGGTGGACACGGGGCCGATCATCTCGGTGGTGGCCCCTTGAACGACACTTTGTCCGGTGGTCCGGGCAACGACATCCTCACCGGCGGAGGCGGAACAGATCGCTTTGTTTTCGGTGGTGTCGACACCGGAAAAGACCGCATCACCGACTACGACATGCAGGAGGATATCATTGACCTTTCAGCCTTGTTCTGGAGTCAGTCCGGTGACGCCCGGCAGTTCATTTCGGTTCGACTTGATGCCAATTTCGCCCTCGAAACTCCGACCCTCGACAGCGTCCTCGTGGTGCAACTTTCCGACGGAGGAACGCAAGAGATCGTTCTGGAAAACCGGGTTGTCGGAGGCACTCAACTGATCCAACTCATTGGTGAAGGCCATATCCGAATGGGCGGCCTGAGCATCCCGTCCGGGGTGCAAATCTCGCTCGCTTCCGGTGCCTCGTCTGACCCAACCCAACCCTTCGATATCACCGTCACCCGCAGTGGTGCAGGCATCGCGGCTTCGTTCGACGTCCCGCTCGGCTTCTTCGAGGAAGCTCTTGGTGGCCATTTTGTTGTCGATGGCGCAGCCTCCAACGAAAGTCGCCGCTCGGTGATCAACTTTGCCCGAGGCGAGACCAGCAAGACGCTCACGGTCCGTCCCCTTCCCGATCTCGACCCCACCGGCCCCGGCGCCGTGCAAGTCGCGGTCCTCCCGCACTACAAGTATGCCGTTGGCGGCACGGCCATCACGCGAACGATTGCCGACAAGCCAATCCTTTGGCTTGAAGTCGTGGAAGCCCATGCCATTTCCGATAGCGACCAGCCTGCGGTGCTCCGCATTCATCGCGATGGCGGCCTCACGCAAGGAGTCACTGTTCCTCTCAATCTTGGCGGCACGGCCCAAGCAGGCACTCACCTTGTTCCCCTGCCCGATCGCCTCACCATTCCCGCCGGACAAAGTTCTGCTGAGGTCCAAATCACGGCTCTCGCCGCAGGGCTCGCCAACGGACCGAAGGTTCTGCTGTTCCAACTCGTCCCGGGTGATGGCTATCAACTGGGCGATCCGCACGAAGCACTTCTCTACGCCGCAACCACCGGGGCCGAAGCGAACAGTGCCGGTTTCGACCGTTGGCTGCAGGCATCCACCAACGGAGCGATGATCCGTCTTGGCGATCTCGCGAACGCACCCCGTGAAACGTTGGACCACTATTTGCAAGCCTATGCCTTCGGTCTCGACTCAATCGACGAACTCGGAAGGCAACGGGTGAACTTCCGGGTCGTCAACGGTCGTCCTGAAATCTCCGCCCAGGGTGCTCACCAGGCCGCCGACGTTCGTTGGTTTGTCGAATCCGCAACTACCTTGGGACAATGGGTGAATACCGATGGGACCTTCACCGAGGTTCCGGATCCAAATGGACTCAAACTCGTCGGCGAAGCTCTCGCGCCCGGTGAAAGCAGCCACTTCTACCGACTCAACGTGGCGCTCGACCCAGGTATGCTCGCGACCAGCAGCATCTCAGCACTCACCAAGGCCACCCGCACGGGCATCAGTGGTAACGCCCGTTGGAATACCGACCCGGCCAGCGGCGATCTGGTAAGCTCCGGAAGCAATGCCGGAGAGATCAGCCGCATCATGGCCGAGGTCAACGGGAACACCTCCCTGGATTTTGAAATGAAGATCTCCGATGGAGGCGCGAGTGATTTACTCGTTTTCTACATCGATGGCGTTAAACAATCGGAATCCTCAGGAGACGCGATCAAGGTGCAGCAGGACCTCACCGGGACCGACTCCCATCTCTTGATGTGGGAATTTAGGCGTGGCTCCGGCAACGCAATCATTCGTAATCTGGCACCATGACCCTTTCGCCACGGCGAAGGAACAAAGCAAAAAGCACTCGATGATCTCATCGAACGTGCCCGTCTCTCGCAGGCCGCTCATGATGCCGGACTCGCCGATGATCCGATGACCCGGGCTGAAATCGCTCGAATTCTCGCGACACGACTCAAGGAAGAATTACTCAACCCCAAATTGAAAGCTGCTTCCGCTCCAGTCACGGACGATCGTTTGCGTGAGCTCTACGCAGCCCAATCGGCCCGCTTTCAATCGCCGGAAAAACGTCAGGTCGCTGTCTTATGGTTGAATCCCGGCGTAGATCCCGGACGGGCAAAAATGTATGAGAATAAGATGACTCGGGCACGTGATTGGTTCTTCAATGAGAGCGACCTTGCCGATCAGGCTGATAAAGGTTTTTCCGTGCTCGCGATGGACTACTCCGAACACGCACCCACCCGCTTCAAAGGAGGCGTGCTGGGATGGCTCGACGCACAAAGCGGCGGCTCGGACTGGAATCACGCAGTGACCTAAATCACCTTCTCGCTCAAAGAGACGGGTGAAGTGAGCCCGGTCGTGATGGCACCTGAAGGAGTCTTCCTCGTCCGGCTCATGGCAATCGAAGCAGCGAAGAAGCAATCGTTTGAAGAGGTTCGCTCAGTCCTTGAGCGTGAGGAACAGAATCGCCGGCGGAAGCAGTTGGAAGATGAATTCTATCAAGGCATCAAGGACCGGTATTCAGTGGAATGACCCTGAGAGCGAATTCAATAATCCCCCACTGCGTTCTCATTAATGAAATCGGCAACAAAAAAGCGCAACAGGCAGAACCCATCGCGCTTTTGAAATTTTGAACCTAACAGAGCTTACTTGCCCCAGGCTTTCAGAAGGGCTTTCCCCATCTCGGAAGGAGTCTCGGCAACGACGATGCCTGCGTCAGCCATGGCGGCTTTCTTGGCTTCGGCTGTTCCCATGCCACCGGAGACAATCGCTCCAGCGTG
>CALFSW010000414.1 GCA_937916505.1 uncultured Verrucomicrobiales bacterium
GTGTCCGCGTTCTTGAGCCGCTTCCACCATGCGACGGGTGGAGTAGAGATTCTTGTTTCGTGAGAGGACTGCAATTTTCATGACGAGATATTTTCAGGCTTTTTTTGAGTGAGATAAGATTGGCCACAGTCAATCGAGATTCGGTTTCGCATTCCTGTGCGACCAAGGAGCATGCGGAATTTCATGCTTTCACGGTTCGCGAGGCTGAGTTCAATTTCCCATTGTTGAGAGCCCACCTGAAGAGTTGTTCTTATGAAGGGGCGCTTCTCTTCGTGACCACCGGAGTCACGCACAATGCGGTAGTCAGCCACTGGAACTTCCATCTGATGTTCAACTTCATTATGGTGCTTAATGGGGTGAACGGTGAAACGAACCCAGTCTTGTTCAGCTCGTTGGAAAATCTCGTATTTGGCAGTGTGAAGGCTCGATGTTCGGGCTCCACTGTCGATTTTAGCTTTGATATAGGGGATTCCAAGATCAGGAAGAGCTAGCCATTCACGCCAGCCCACTGTGATATGATTTGTTGAATCTATAGGTTTTTTAGTCATAAAGCATAAACTAGTCTGGAGTTTTTAAAGATTAGGAACGTCTGCTGTCAAAGGTGGGAATAGTGATTTAGAATACTAGGAAGTAGGGATCTAAGGTCTGTTTTTCTCAACCTAATGGTCCTGAAAATGGAGTCCTTGATTGATTATAAAGGTGGGTCTCGGGCAGCTCGTTATCCGATCAGTAAGATCCACTCGCGCAGAAGCTTGGCTGCGAGAACAGAGGAGGCTTCAGTGGGGTCGATAGTGGGTGCGAGTTCCATCAGGTCGAGGCCAATGATGTTTGAGTCGGCTAGGACTTTCAGGAGGGATTCACAGACAGGCCAATCGATGCCACCGGGCTCTGGAGTGCCGGTGCCGGGGAGCTGTGAAGGATCGAAGATATCGAGATCAAAGGTGACGTATATTGGACGGTTCCCTAGTCGTTTGAGCGCAGCGGCAAGAGCTGAGGCTTCTGGCGAAATGAGCCGCTGATGTTCACGCATTTCTTGGAATTCTTCGCGGGTGCCTGAGCGAATACCAACTTGCAGGAGATTCTCTGAAGGAAGGAAATCAAGAACTCGACGCATCGCACAAGCGTGGGAATTCTTAGATCCATTCCACTCCTCACGAAGGTCAGCATGAGCATCGAACTGAATGACTGCGAGGTCGGGGTATTTCTCAAAAGCGGCACGAACAGGGCCGGGAGTGATGGAGTGCTCTCCGCCCAGGATGATGGGGAGGGCTCCGGCGGCTAGAATTTCTTGGGTCGCTAAATAAGCGCTTTCCACTACTGGCTCCGGCGCAGCGGTGGGAATGTCGAGGTTCCCGAGATCTGAGAAACGGAGATCTTCCAAATCACGATCTTGAGTGGGCGAATAGGTTTCGATTCCAGCTTCGCTGACAGTGCGGAAGCCATCGGGACCACGGCGGGTGCCTGGACGGAAGGAGGTAGAGCCATCATAAGCGACGCCAAGGATGGCGACCTTTCCGTGTTCGATCTTGTTGCCGTTGGATCCGATAAAGGGCGCGGCATTAGCGGGAATGAGCTTCATATCAGGCAAGGCGGAACTTGAAGGTCTTGTAGCCAAACTTTCGGGCAACTTCGATGGCGTGATCTTCCTTCATGAGAGTGATCGTTGGGAGAGGGACTCCATTGAATGTCGTGTTTTTGACCATGGTGTAGTGAGCCATGTCGTGGAAAACTAGCTGATCACCGATCTCCAAGGGAGCGTCAAAACTATAGTCGCCAATGACATCTCCGGAAAGACAGGTGGGGCCACCAAAACGGTAGGTGTATGCTTTTTCTCTGGGTTGGCCTGAACCCTCGACATCTGGACGGTAAGGCATCTCAAGAATATCCGGCATGTGCGTGGTGGCAGAGACGTCAAGGACGGCGATCTGCATTCCGTTTTCGACAATATCAATGACGCTACCGATGAGAACTCCTCCACCGCTGGAGATAGCCTCGCCGGGCTCAAGGAAGATCTCTAACTGAGGATAGCTTGCCTGAACCTCGCGGATAACTCGGATGAGCCGAGGGACATCATAATCGCTCGCAGTGATGAGGTGACCGCCTCCCATATTGAGCCATTTCATCTTACAGAGGTACTTGTCGAACTTGGCAATGACATGCTCAAGAGTTCGTTCCAGTGCATCAGCTCCTTGCTCACAGAGAGTGTGAAAATGAAGCCCTTCGATGCCTTCGAGATCATCGTCATTCATGAGCGAAGCGAGAACACCAAAACGAGATCCGGGAGCGCAGGGATTATAGATTTCTGCGACTGCCTCAGCATACTCAGGATTGATCCGAAGACCGGGCGATACCGGGCGTTCGGAGGTTAGGACTTCCTCACGGTATCGTTTCCATTGACCAAGGGAGTTAAAGACAATGTGGTCGGAGATCTTAAGCAGTTGGATTATTTCCGCAGGTTTATAAGCGGGAGAAAAGACGTGGACCTCTCCTCCGAATTCCTCGGCTGCGAGGCGCGCTTCGTAGAGTCCGCTGGCAGTGGTGCCTGAGAGGTAGTTACGCAAGATTGGATAGATGCTGGTGCAGGAAAAAGCTTTCTGAGCGAGAAGGATTTTAGCACCGGTCTCATCCTGCACGTGCTTTAGGATTTGCCCGTTATGGTGGAATGCGGCTTGGTCGAGCACATAGGCAGGTGTCGCGATTCCACTTTGTTGGAAGGCTTCAGCGATGGTTGGAATGGGAGTTGCCCCCTGTTTGTGAGACGGAGCAGGCTTAACGACGAAAGGACGCTGAGGAGAAAGAGTATTCATAAGGATCGGAAAATTGAGAGACGGAAACATGGCGCAGACATTTTCTAACATCTGCAGGTGGGGATGCTTTCGGTTGGGCGCAGCTCGGCTTTTATGAGCCGGGTGCTGCGCCTACAGACTCAATTCTTGATCAACTTCAAGGATATGCCAGGGGAGGCCCCAAGCATTAAGATCATCCATGAAGGGATCGGGATCTAGCTGCTCTAGATTCCATACTCCCGGTCGCAGCCATGCTCCGGAGATAAGTTGGCGGGCCCCGATCATAGCAGGGACTCCGGCGGTATAGCTGATCGCCTGGCTCTTCACTTCCGCAAAGCATTCCTGATGATCACAAATATTATAGATGAACTTAGTTTCAAGTTCACCCGTCTCCTTCGACTTCCCGGTGATTAGGCAGCCGATACAAGTTTTCCCCATGGTGAGAGGGCCCAAGGAGGCTGGGTCCGGTAGGACTTTTTGGAGGAATTGTAGGGGTGAGATTTCAGCTTCACCGATCATCATAGGCTTGATGGAGGTCATCCCGACATTCTCAAGAACCTTGAGGTGGTTAATGTAGTTGTCAGAAAAAGTCATCCAGAAGCGGATGCGTTCTAGGCCTGGGAGATTGAGCGCGAGGCTTTCCATTTCCTCATGGTGAAGGAGATAGATGCGGCGGGTGCCGATGTCTTCGTGGGGGAAATCGAAGTCCGTCGAGATTTCCAGCGGCTCTGTTTCCTTCCACTCCCCATTTTCCCAATAACGACCGGGAGCCGTGATCTCACGAATATTGATCTCAGGATTGAAATTAGTAGCGAAAGGAAGGCCATGATCGCCAGCATTGGCATCGATGATATCTACGGTCTTAATTTCGCTGAAGAAGTGCTTCAGCGCATAGGCGCAGAAGACATTGGTCACACCAGGGTCGAAGCCGGATCCGAGGATGGCGGTGAGCCCAGCGTCTTTGAAGCGATCCTGATACTCCCACTGGTATTTGTATTCAAAGTGGGGGGTGTCACGTGGTTCGTAGTTCGCGGTGTCGAGGTAGTGGACGCCAGCCTCGAGACAAGCGTCCATGAGAGTGAGATCCTGATACGGGAGTGCTATGTTTAGGAGGTAGGTGGCTTCTATTTTCTTCAGAAAGGCAGTGGTCTCGGCAACATTATCGGCATCGATTTGGGCCGTTTTCACTTCGACTCCGGTGGCTGTTTTGACATCAGCAGCGATGGCTGTGCACTTTTCTAGGGTGCGGCTAACTAGCCAAATTTCGCCAAAGGTCTCCACGTCTTGCGCACACTTGTGAACGACGACATTTCCGACTCCTCCTGCGCCAACAATGATTGTCTTTTGCATCTGA
>CALFSW010000415.1 GCA_937916505.1 uncultured Verrucomicrobiales bacterium
CACCTTTTGTTGACTTGTTCATTTGATCACTCATTCTCGGGCGAACCCATACTTAAATATCATGAAATTCAGACGTCTTGGACCTGGACCGGAAGCAGGAACCCGCTCGTGTTCGGGCAGCAGTGGTTGTCCTGATCTCTTTGAACTCGAAGATGGAGACTTTGCCATCATCGGGCAAGACATCACCACCGAAGCCCAACCGAAACTACCTGCTGATGCCGGATGCGCTCCCGAGGAGCGGATTATTCGTATTCCCCGCCGACTCCTGGTGGATGCGAGGGTGGACATTCCCCGTTCCCTGTAGCCCCCTACCCTTTCAATTCGACTTACGATAGCCTTGGCATCGTGGGGATCGGAACTTGGTTGGCAGAGCATTGGTTTTCCCTGGCGCAGACGCTGGGAATCGTGGCGGGTTTCGTGGTCGCCTCGCGCTCCCTTTCTCTCGACTCGCGTTGTCGCCGGGCTGAACTTCATTTTATGATGACAACCTCCCACCGGGAAATTTGGGAGCACTACGTCAACAAACCATCGCTGGCCTCGACACTTGATCCAGCCCGCAACATCGCTGTCCATCCGCTGTTGCCCTCCGAAGAACGATTCGTCCTTCTGGTCTTGCTTCACACTGCAACGGTATTTCACGCGGTCGAGTTGAAGGCCCTCAATCAATGGCCTGGTTGGAAGGCCGATGTGAAGGCCTTCTTCTCGCTGCCCGTGCCCGGGGCAGTGGCACGGCGATTCCTCCAATTTCAAGAGCCGGCCTTTCGCGTCTTTCTTGAAGACTTGCTCAACTTGCATGACGGTCAAGGTGATTGATACCGGGTGAGGTTGACATTGCTTGGACTATTTCGGAGCGAGAAGTTCCCGAATGCTTTCTTCGGCGCTCAAGGGATTGATCAGACCAAGGCGATCCAAATCATCCTCAGTCCAGTCCTGGAGAATCTCGTCAGCAGCAGGCCGGGGCACAAATGACCGTGCGTCCACATCAGGGCGAACCAAAAGATTTTTCGCCTCAAGGTTGGGCAAATCAATGGTGGCCTCGAAGGTTCGCTGATCTGCCAGTCCTGGCGAAAAGAAAAAGCCACGGACCCCATTGATTTCGCTCACCGGGGGAAGATTTTCCCAGAGCTGGCATGGGAGAATACGAGGCAACCGAACCACTCCGTAATTCACGTTTGACGTCGAGGGCTCGTGCCCGCCAGGCATCAAAGTCTCTCCGACGGTCTTCTCCTCATATTCTTCCTCACCGATCCAGCGGGCGGCGAGTTCGGCCGTGTCGGGGTCGGCCAACCGAAGGATGGCCCGATTGGAACATTGGCTGATGATCTCGTAGGCAATATTGTCGCCGTAGAGCTCCCGGAGACTGTAGATCATCTGGAAGGCAATGAGGAGACAGGCTCCTTTGCTCCGCCCCTCCTTCAAGAGCCGGGACAACATTTCGAGATTGCCAGCCGAAGGCAATTCGTCGAGTGCCAGAAAGGTGTAAGGATTGACGATGTTCGGGTTCCGGTTGGCCGGGGTGGCGATTTCATCGAGCGAAAGGATCAACTGGGCCAGTCGGTTAAAGGTGAGCTGATTGAGAGGATCTAGCACACTGTGCAAGGTCGGATCAGACCCCATGATCATAAACGAGCCGCTTTGGCGCACCCATTCACGCAGACTTAGCATGGGGCGATTGTGCCAAAGCGCTGCGATCACCTCGAACTCCGAAATGGTCACATCGAGAGTCGCTTTAATGTTTTGGAAGACCCGCTCGTCCGCAAAAAAACTCTGAAAGCGAGGCCAATTCGGCACTTTCCGAATGATTGCTTCCAGACGGGGGCGATACCAGGTCGCAAGAATCACATCACGCAAGGTCCACTTGCCTCTCGAATGTTTCAGAAAGGCCTGCAGAACAGCGTTGACGAGCAGTCGAGCCGATTGGGGGAAAAAGGGCTGGGCCTCGTTTCCCTTGACGGGAATCAACAACTTGGGGAGTTCACGACTGGCGGCCACCGTGTCAAAATCCTTTGCAAGATCAAGGGCACAGCAGCGGGCGTCGAGGGGATGAAGAATGTGAATGAGGTCGAGAGGCACTCCCATGGCAACCAAAAGCGGAATCTGTTCCCGCTTGGGGTCGAAAAGAAAGGCTCGCATGTTCGAACCCTTACGAAGGATTTGCGGCACCAAACTGCGCATGTAAAGGCGCTGCAGTATCCCCTTCCCCGAACCCGTCACACCGAGGATCAATGAATGAAAACGGGCGAAATCGAGATCCAGCAGATGGTCGGCCCAATAGAACTTCCCACGAATGTTCATCGCTTTTTCGGGGGGATCACCAATTAAAGAAGTCATCTTCCTTGCGACCGAACATCTTCTGAAAGGCTCTCCAATAAAACGGCTTTCGGGAAACCCGGCTACGCCGGACTCGATCTCTGCTGCGCTTGGCGGCCTGATCGGAAATCTTCGCCGACAGGCCATTGACCAAGTTCACGCGACGATCACGGTAGCGTTTTCGAGTCACGCCCGGCTCGTCTTTTTTGTCATCCCCGCCGAAGTAAATCCACAGGGAGAATCCAAACAGGATCGTCTCCACCAGCATCGTCAATTGCTTGTCGTGAACACCCCCGCTCGTCACCGAGTAGAGAGGGACACCGACTGCCAGAATGGCGAGGGTCACGATCATCGTGATTGCGATGTGAATCCGTCCGGTCTCGATCAACCATTTGATGATTTCCCGAATGAGAAAAAGAACGAAAAAAATCGCCAGAAGGACGATATAGGTCGAGCCCTCGATGAAGTTCAAGAGATTCATGGCAGGCTAATCTTGATTGGCCCCATCCAATGAGGTGCCGAGCGTTTCGAATCACGATTGATTCCCCGGTTACCCGAGGTGGAATCCAGAGAAAGAGCCTTGGAATACCATTGCCCGTGGAACTCAAAGACGAGTTCAGCAGAAGGTGCTCCTTTAAGTTCACCCAGGTAATGATTCACCCAAATTTGCAATTCGGTGGGATCAACCGGACTGGCAAACACAACATGCTCAAAGCCCCGCGAGTCAGCCGGTGCCTGACTGTCGTCCTTGTAGAAGAAGGCATCGGTGCACGTCCGACGGTCGAAGAACAACTCTTGTCCGGACGGGGTGCGAACGTAGAGATCAAGATCAATGTTCGCCTTCCATCGAAGACCCAGACGAGTAAGACCAGCCGGAGATTGTGAACCATTGCGCTTGCTTTCGGTCGATTTGGAGGCGTCCAGGACCGGCAATATTTTTTCTGGAACCTCTGAGATCTGCGGCGAGATGGGAACCATCTCCAGTGCTTTGGCTTTCTCGTCGATTTCGAAGACCCACAATGGCTTGAGGTCCGGTGTGAGGAGTCGCGCAACACCTTGCTTAAGATCAGAGGTGAAGGTAAGCAAGCCCACTGGGGCCTCCTGCTGCAATTTGCAAAACAAGTGCCAGAAGCGACGGACTGCGAAGCGATACGGTTCGCTTTCCCAGTCGTTCAAATGGACGAAGTGAAGTTCCATGTTGGAAAGAAACTTCTCCTTCCCAACCGTGCCGAAGGGACTCTTCAGGGGAGATGCCTTCAAAGTCCCGTCACCCGGAATCCGAAGGTCCTGGAAACTCCAAATTCCCTCGGCATCGTGGTGCAGAGCACTCCCGATCATAAGGACCGAGGTTTTCCCGTCTCTGCTTGAAGCAATTTCTGTTGCCATTTCAAGAAACCTTGGAACATGCAGAGGTGCGGCAATGCCAGCTTGGCCGGCTCCTTTCAGAATGAACTGATTCAGCTTTTGCAGATCCTTGGCGAAGATCTGACTCCTTGCCTTCTCATTTGCAAAGGCCGGTTTGTCGGCCGGGACCGTAAACTCAGCGACGCGCTGGAAGTTCAGGGCATCCACTACGACAGTAGTTGATCCTAATTTCGTGCGGCTTAGCAATTCAGAAAGTGAGAGCCAAACTTTCGAGCCCTGCGCTTCTGAAAAGCCGGGAGAGATTCCGACGATAATCAGATCGGCAGAATCTTCCGGGGCAAGCTGGCTGAGCGACCCCTCGTCTTCATCACCACAGGAGGTGGCAAAGCAGGCGACGAGAATCATGGTGAAAATGCGGGTCATGGCGTTGATGCAAATAGTCATGGCGATGTTTTTTGTTGAGGGTT